>NZ_CAJYMO010000051.1 GCF_913776365.1 uncultured Chryseobacterium sp.
ACTACGTGGATACCCCAGTCGTCTGTTTTAGAATATTCTCCGCCTGCATTTTTCAGTTCGTCCTCTACCAGGAAAGGCACGACCTCCGTAAGCTGAACCGCTTCTTCCTCTGTATTTGAAAAGCCTGTTACTTTTTTGCCTTTTACAAACGGTTCACCGTTTTCCAGTATGATATTTTTAAAAACGCCCGGTGCATGGCAAACGGCTGCCACAGGCTTTTTGCTGTTGTAGAAATCAAGGATCAGGTTCTGGGAATCCTTGTCTTCCGCAAGATCCCAAAGCGGCCCGTGTCCTCCGGGATAAAATACAGCATCAAAATCTTTCGCTTTCTGTTCGCTCAGTTTCCGGGTACCGGCGATTATCTGCTGGGTTTCCTGATCCCTGTAATATCGTTCCGTTGCAGGTGTCTGCGCATCAGGATCTTCACTTTTAGGGTCGATCGGAGCCTGCCCACCTTTCGGGGTAGCCACTACGATATCAAAGCCTGCATCTTTCAGGGAATAATACGGGGCTGCAAATTCTTCTACCCAGAACCCTGTTTTTTTTCCTGTGTTTCCGAGCTCGTCATGTGAGGTCAATACAAATAGTACGTTCATCTTATGAAATATTTTAGATATTTTAAATAGAATACTGTCCGGAAGTATTGGTCTGCCGGATTCAGCATGCATTGAGATTACAATAAGCATTCCGTATTTTAATGGGAATCTTGAGGAAAACAGCAGTCCTCTACTGAACATAAAACGATTTCATCAGTCTTTATGGATGAACTTTCTTCAGACAAAGAAATACAGGTATATGAAAGCCATCCGTCACTATCGTCTATACGGAGTTTACACGAAGTTGATTTATCTTAGCAGTGAATCCGGCCTGTACATCTGAAAACTCCTGAAGCATCTTTGTTATAAGTCAGACTGGTTTTGAAATCCTTTCAGATTTGCCTTCACCCGGACGACATTTCAACCTATTCTCATCTGCAAATTTCAAAATGAAAACCAGATCATCAGAATTTACAGAGCATCCCACACTTCCCAAAATCCTGAAAAATATCCATCAAAAAAAGCGGAAGAAAATCTCCCGCTTTTATTTATTTAACAGATTTGAATATTACATCGTCTCCATTTTAAAGCTCATGCTTTCAATGACTTTCAGGATGGCTTCTACCGTATCCATGGAAGTAAGACAAGGGACGCCGTTTTCTACAGACATCCTCCTGATCTGGAATCCGTCTCTTTCAGACTGTTTTCCTTTGGTCATGGTATTGACCACATACTGTACTTTTCCTTTCTGGATCAGGTCGATAAGATTTACACTTTCCTCTCCTATTTTGTATCCTATTTTGCAAGGAATCCCTTTCTCTTCAAAGAATTTCGCCGTTCCTTCCGTTGCCCAGATCCTGAAGCCCACCTCATGGAATCTTGCAGCCAGATCCGCCGCTTCCTGCTTGTGCTTGTCCGCTACAGTAAAGAGGATGGAGCCGTGCATCGGCACTTTTCTTCCTGCGGCAACCAGTCCTTTGTAAAGGGCTTTTTCCAGCGTCGTGTCTTTCCCCATTACCTCTCCGGTTGATTTCATTTCAGGGCCGAGGGAGATATCTACTTTCGTTAATTTGGAGAAGGAGAACACCGGAACTTTAACAAAAACGCCTTCTTTGTTCGGCACCAGTCCGTTTTTATAGCCTAAGTCGGTTAATTTCTGCCCTAAGATCGCTTTGGTAGCCAGGTTGGCCATCGGTACTTCCGTGATTTTGGAAAGGAAAGGCACCGTTCTGGATGAACGCGGATTGACCTCAATTACATAGACATTGCCTTCGAAAAGAACATACTGGATGTTCATCAGTCCGACTACTTTCAGGCCTTTCGCCAGTCTTTGGGTATAGTCTACCAAAGTGTCGATCTCACTCTGCGAAATGTTCTGCGGAGGATATACGGCGATGGAGTCTCCGGAGTGAACCCCTGCTCTTTCGATGTGCTCCATGATTCCCGGGATCACCACCGTTTCACCGTCGCAGATGGCATCCACTTCAATTTCTTTTCCTACCATGTACCGGTCCACCAGCACCGGATGTTCCGGACTTGCATCTACGGCAAATTCCATGTAATGGGCCAGTTCGCTTTCGGAATATACGATTTCCATCGCACGGCCTCCCAATACGTAGCTCGGACGAACCAATACCGGATAACCGATCTCATTGGCAATTTCAATCGCTTCTTCTTTGGAAGTAGAGGTTTTTCCCAGCGGCTGGGGAATCTGCATTTCCTGCAGCGCTTTTTCAAATTTATCCCTGTTTTCCGCCCTGTCTAAGTCTTCCAGCGTAGTTCCTAAAATCTGAACGCCATGGGAAGCTAATTTATCGGCTAAGTTGATGGCAGTCTGGCCGCCGAACTGTACCACTACTCCTTTCGGCTGTTCAAGCTCGATAATGTTCATCACGTCTTCTTCCGTCAGCGGTTCGAAATACAGTTTATTTGAGATCGAGAAGTCGGTAGAAACTGTTTCCGGGTTGTTGTTGATGATGATCGCTTCATACCCCATTTCTTTGATCGCCCAAACCGAGTGAACCGTTGCGTAATCAAACTCAACGCCCTGTCCGATCCTGATTGGGCCTGAACCTAATACGATGATCTTTTCTTTATCGGAAACTACGCTTTCGTTCTCCTCTTCGTAGGTTCCATAGAAATAAGGGGTTTCAGATTCGAATTCTGCAGCGCAGGTATCCACCATTTTGTATACCGGCATCACCCCGTTTTCTTTTCTGAAATTGAATACTTCCCGCTCTGTTACGTTCCAGAGAACCGCGATATTGACATCAGCAAAACCTAATTTTTTGGCTTCAGTTAATGTTTCTTTATCAAATTTATTTTCAGCGATGGTTTTTTCGAAATCAACCAGCTTTTTCAGTTTCCAGATGAAGAATTTATCGATTTTGCTCCATTCGACGATCTGCTCCCAGTCGTATCCTCTTCTTAAAGCATCCCCGATGATAAAAAGTCTTTCATCGTCACACACCCTGATTCTTCTTTCGATTTCTTC
>NZ_CAJYMO010000052.1 GCF_913776365.1 uncultured Chryseobacterium sp.
TTGCCATCGTAAAATCTGGTAATCTGAAGATGCTGCAGGATTTTCCGGAAGTCCTGTTACGGATTGATGATGTCTCAGCGCAGAAGATAACCGTACAGTTATATAATAATGATATTTCAGACCGGTCAGGACAAGTTCGCCAGGTAGAAAACACCCTAGGCTAGCTGGAGTTTTTTCCCGAAAGCGGAAAGCTGATGGACATCACGGCAGACCCCGAATCACCTGTTGAGGTAAGTTACGACACCACCTTACTTTCAGGGCGGGATCTTTTTAAAGTCTGTGGCATCAGTAAGCATCCCGGTCCGGAAAAGCAGCGGCAGAATACGGCTACTCTGGACAATCAGTGGCATGGCAGCTACCGCTTTTCCGCATATAACAGAGATGGTCAGGAAACAGCTTTCGATATCGTCATTACAACGGCTGATGATATTACCGTAAAATATACCGATGGTGGTGAAAGGCCTCAGGTTTTCAAAAATATCAGAGCAGCGGTGATGGATGCGGATAAAATAAGGATTCCTTTCAATCCGCAGGCAGAGGAGATGGGGACCATTTATCTGCAAAAATCAGATGGCAGTTATCTGATCTCCGGCAGTCCGGTCTACTTTATCAATCCGGGAAATGATGATTTTCCTTTACAGAAGATCCGGTAATCAGCTTCTTATTGGAAATAGTAGTAATACGTTGCTGAAAGTTGTATCATAAGCGGGATGTTTACCGGTATGGCTTTATGAAATGGCTTTTCCGATGAGATGAGGTTTTCCGGCTCAAAATATAAGGATGGGGTGCTTCTTCGATATCAGATAAAAAAAAATTCAGGAAGATAAAAATGATCCTGAACGGAAAACCGAAGGATTGCCTGGCCTTATTTTGAAAAACGGAAATTTTGAATTAATTTGGTATATGCCAAAAAAAGAAATATGACCGTTCACTTTATCCTTTCAGGAGAAACACCGGAGCACATAGCGCAGGCCATTCATCTTGAAAATCCGGCTTACCTCATCGAATTTCACAACCTGCACTGTGCAAGGCAGGACAGGATTGTAGGGAGCATGAATCCGGGAACAAAATTGCTGCTCCCCGATGCGGAAACCGTACGGATGTACAACCGCCGCCAGGATGCCCCATTCCGGCAGCCCAGATTAAATCCCGACATTCCTTTTGCGCCTGAGAATTTCAGTAAGATCTATTCCGTTACCTACAATGGTACGGAGGACAACGGACTGGAAGTAAAGAACACGATCCTTAGCTACACGGTTTCCGTAAAGTGGATCAGGAGTGAGGGTGGTTCCCATATTTTCCATCTCTTCAAAAACAACTTTGAAGAGGGTCAGGGGAGCATGATGGCCGATCTTGCAGCGCAGTCGGTACGTTCTCTCAATCCGCTGGAGGTGGTCACCGGTCTGAAAGGGGAAATCACTGCCGTAAGACTGACGCAGGAAATTTTAAGTCAGTTCAACACGATCAAAGCCCGCCTGCATGACCGGTTTCCCGACCGGTATGCCGGAATTTACCTTGATCAGTTTGCCCGGGCCATATCCGACCGGGATCTGTTCAGCAGTAAAATGAAAGATGATGTCTTCATCAGAACTTATTTTGCAGCGGTACGAAATACATTTATCAAAGGGAAGTCTGCACTGGACCAGAAGATCGGCGAGGAAAACATACGGCTTCCTGTAGTTCAGCAGATTGAAGATAAAGATGACAGTGCGGAAATCATACTCATCCAGGACGCGGCAGTCCCACAGGATAGTGCAGGATTCTCCGGACAATATGTTCTTCAGGCGGCTACCGGAATGGTAAAAGAAATTGAGATCCGGTATCATATCAGGCAGTTCGGGGTAAAAGAATACGGTTCTTTGAAAATTGAATAAATATTTAAACTGCTGTAATTGAGTGTTTTATTTAATGTTTTGTTTTGCAGTGTCGTAGAACTACTACACAAAGTCGTAGTATTACTACAAAATCACAGATAAGTGGATAAAAACTTTTTTAAGAACTTTAAGCCTCCTATCTTTGAAATATAATCACCGAATCACAAAATATTCTAACAATTAAAATTTACCAATATGGCAGCAAATTCAAGAGGAATCTTAAAATTCAATGGAGGAGAAGGACAGAAATTGTTAAAACTGAACTACAGCGTATCCAGATCTACGGATGTTTCAGGACGAGTGGCTTCAGACCCATCCAATGCACTGATTAAAGTAACCGTGGAAGCTACCGAGAAATCGGATATCCTCGAAAGCTTACTGAACGGAAAGTATAAACCGACTACAGGAGAAATTACCTTCAATAAATCCCATGAAGAAGGTACCCTGATTACCCTTACCTGGAAAAACGGATATGTGATCCAGCACGAAGTGGATTTTGATGCAGTAGATGAGAACAGCATGCTGATCAGCTTTATCGTAAGCGCCGAAACCATCGATTACGGTAATTCCATCTATGAAGGGCTGTGGCCTTCAAGCTAAAACTGTCTCTCCATATCGGATGATACAGAAAATATAGAGGCCGTCCTGTAAGGGAGGGCCTTTGTTTTTTAAAATTAACCTGTAAAGGAAACTTATACCTGGTACATACTAAATTTTTGTAATAAAAAGACAGGATGGGTTAGGGATACCGGAATTTTTTTTAACTTTAATAATCACAATCACAGAATTATGGCAACAATACCTGAAAATACGAATGGACAGAAATTCCGTCCTGTTCAGAATGCAGACGGAGTAACGGAGAATCATCACATGGGGATCAACCGTCTGGTGAAGCTATCGCTGGTGGTGGAGGGACGGATCATCAAATACTATAAACATTTCAGGCTTACCCAGAGCACGGGGCGCCACCATGAGTTCAGTGTGACTTTAGGCCATGACGCTCTGGGCAGCCGCCAGACGCATACCCTTGAGGAAGCGCACAGCTTTCTGGGCAAGCGCCTGACGGCCGTGATTTCCTATAAAGATATTGAGAACAGCCCGGAGCGGACCTTCGTAGGGGTAATTACGGGGGTAGGCTTCAGCCAGGAAAAGATGAGCCTTGGGAACGTGGTATTGAAAGGCTACAGCCCGACGGTATTGCTGGACGGTGCCCCTCATATCCAGAGCTTCGGAGGCAGCTCGCCGGTGAATATGGGGATCATTGCCGGTGAAGTGATCAGGCAGGGCATCGATATGGAGCGGTTCGACATCAGGGTGGATACGAATGACTATGTACAGATCCCTTACAGCAGCCAGTACAACGAGACGCATTATAATTACCTGGCCAGGATGGCTGAGGCCTGTGGCGAGCAGTTTTACTATGACGGGGAGGTGCTTCATTTCGGGAAGCTTCCGCCGCAGAACAAGCCGATTGTCCTGATATACGGCAGCAGCGTGAATGATGTGAATGTAGAGCTCAGGGCCGTACACACCAAACCCAGGTTCTATGGCTATAACAGCAGCCGGAATGAGAAGCTGAGCTCAGGGGAGACGCCGGTGCATCATGTGGGCGATCTGGCGAAAAAGGCCTACGGGCATAACGATTCGATTTACAGGACCCCTTCCCTTCAGGTGGCCCCGCTTAAAGCCTCGACGCATCTTGACGTGGAGTATTCCCAGCGGAGCAGCTCGGGGAGCCGGGGGGTGAATGTGTTTTCGGTATCGGGGAAGACAACGGTCCCTTTTCTTCATCCGGGCTGCGTTGCGGATGTGCAGATGCGCAAGATCGACAGCAATGAGGCGGATTACTTTACGCGGATCATGATCACGGAGGCCATTCATGAGATCGATACGATCGGTCATTATTCGGGGAGCTTTGAGGGGATTGCCTCGGATACGGGCTTTCTTCCGAGGCCTGATTTTACGGTTCCCCGGGCCGAGCCTGAGCTTGCGACGGTGGTTTCCAATGCGGACCCCGAGGGCCAGGGGCGGGTGCAGGTGCGTTTTGACTGGCAGACCGGCGACACGACTCCTTTCATCCGGATGATGAGCCCCGATGCAGGGGGCACGGACCAGATCACTCAGAACCGGGGGTATGTGGCGATCCCGGAAGTAGGCGACCAGGTGATGGTAAACTTCGTGCACAGCCACCCGGACCGCCCGTTTGTCATGGGCGGGATGTTCCACGGGGGCACAGGACTGGGCGGGGGTGTCAACAACCACCTGAAGTCCATCCAGACGCGGAGCGGGATCAGGCTTCTGATGAACGATGCGGAAGGCAGCGTGAACATCATCGATCCGAGCGGGAATACGTACTTCATGGACGGACAAGGAAACATCACGGTAACGGCGCCGCGCAATATGACTTTCAATGCGGGGGAAAACCTGGACATCAATGTCGGGCAGAACATGACAACCCATGTGGGGATGTCCAAATCCGACACGGTGACCATGAACCACATCCAGAGCGTGGGGGCCATGAAGATGACTTCAGTGATGGGGGACAGCAGCCTATTTATCACCGGAAAGCTGACTGAGATGATCGAGGGGGATGTGCATAGTGAAAC
>NZ_CAJYMO010000053.1 GCF_913776365.1 uncultured Chryseobacterium sp.
TGCTTACCTTTTATTCGATTATGATAAGGTAGGCATACCTTTTGACGAGTTTGTGGAGGTCTTTTCTGCAAGCAAGAGTTCGGTTTCCACCGGAATCTCCCTGCTGCTCAACGGTGAGCTCATCGTAGACCACAATAAAATGGATGAACGCAAACGCTATTTTTACATCAATGAGGAATACAAAAAAATACGGTTCGAAAAAATCGTACAGAAACTTCAGGACGAACTGAAACTGCTTGATGATCTCGATCAGTTTAAAAAAACAAACAAAGAATGCCGTAATCAAAAAATAGAAGCCTATAAGGCGCTCCTCCATAAAAATATAAAAAATATTCAGGAATCTCTAAATAAACTATAATAAGATGAATCATAAGCTAGTTATACTTTCTGTAGCATCGCTGTCTCTGGTGTCATGCAAAAAAGAAGCCCCGAAAGAGGACGGCCCGAAGCCGTTTCCCGTAGTTCAGGTGGAGGCCAGGAATCTGACAGGGTACCAGACTTTCCCTGCAACCATCGAGGGAAGAGTTAATAACGATGTACGGGCAAAGATCCAGGGCTACATTACCCAGCTTCTGGTGGACGAAGGGCAGTATGTGACCAAAGGTCAGCCGCTGTTCCGTCTGGAAACCAATATCCTCAGCCAGAATGCAGCTGCTTCCAAAGCCGGGATCGGTGCAGCGGAATCCAATATTGCCGCCGCTCAGGCTGCCGTAAATGCAGCCAATGTAGAAGTGAATAAACTAAAGCCGCTGGTGCAGAAAAACATCATCAGCAATGTTCAGCTGCAGACGGCCCAGGCCAATCTGGCCCAGGCGCAGGCCCAGCTCCAGCAGGCGAGAGCCGCCAAGAGCCAGGCAGTCGCCAATTATAAAGGAGTGGAGGCAAATATTGAATATTCCATCATTCGTGCCCCTATTTCAGGCGTAATCGGGAAACTTCCCCTGAAGGTAGGAAGCCTCGTCGGACCATCCGATCAGATGCCTTTGACAACCATTTCAGATACTTCGCAGATCTATGCCTATTTCTCGATGAACGAAAAAGAATATTTTGATTTTCTCGAAAAATCCCCGGGTTCCTCGATGCCGCAAAAGATAAAAAACCTGCCGATGGTAGAGCTGCAGCTTGCTAACGGAAGCCTTTATCCTGAAAAGGGAAGGATCGAAGCCATTACAGGACAGATCGATGCTACTACGGGAACCATACAGTTCCGGGTGGCCTTCTCCAATCCGCAGAAACTGCTCAGCAACGGAAACAGCGGAACCATCAGATTCCCGCAACCTTATGAAAATGTCCTGGTTGTGCCGGAAAGTGCTACCTATGAACAGCAGGGTATCGTTTATGTCTACAAAGTGGACAAAGGGGATACGGCAAGAAATGTGGTCGTAAATGTAATTGACCGCATCGACAACCTGGCGTTAATCAAATCCGGAATCAATAAAGGGGAAAAGGTAGTGGCAGCCGGTACCGGAGGAATAAAACCGGGAACCGCTATCAAACCGAAACCTGTGAAAATGGACAGTCTTGTACAATCTATAAAACCGAAATTCTAAAATGATTAAAAATTTTATCAACCGGCCGGTTTTATCCACCGTAATCTCCATCCTGATTGTTATTCTGGGAGTATTGGGGCTGATCTCTCTGCCGGTAACCCAGTATCCGGATATCGCGCCGCCTACGGTGAGTGTAAGGGCAACGTATACAGGAGCCAATGCCGAAACGGTGATGAAGAGTGTGGTGGTTCCGCTGGAAGAACAGATCAATGGGGTAGAGGGAATGGACTATATTACCTCTACGGCAGGGAATGACGGTTCCGCACAGATCCAGGTGTTTTTCAAGCAGGGTATCGATCCCGATATTGCAGCGGTGAACGTACAGAACAGGGTTTCCAGAGCCACTCCTTTATTGCCGAGCGAAGTAACGCGTTCCGGGGTGGTAACACAGAAACAGCAGACCAGTGCCCTGATGTACCTTTCTTTCTACTCGGAAAATAAAAATATCGATGACGTATATCTTCAGAATTTCCTGAACATCAATGTAATCCCGAATCTGCAGCGGATCAATGGTGTAGGGGAAGCCAACGTTTTCGGCGGAAAGAACTATTCCATGAGGGTATGGCTGGATCCGGCCAAACTTGCTGCTTACGGAATCACGCCTTCCGATGTCACCACAGCCATTAATGAGCAGAGCCGGGAAGCGGCAGCCGGTTCCTTGGGCCAGAACAGCGGGAGTTCTTTTGAATACATCATCAAATATGTAGGGAAATTCAATGAAAAGGAACAGTATGACAATATCATCATCAAGGCACTTCCGGACGGACAGAACCTGATGCTGAAAGATGTGGCTAAGGTAGAACTGGGAGGACTTTCCTATACCGGAGTCGGGGAAAACGGTGACAGTCCTTCCATCAGTATGGGGATTTTTCAGACGCCGGGTTCCAACGCACAGGAAATTATTGAAAACATCAAAGCCCAGCTGAAAGCCAACGAAAGTACGTATCCGGAAGGGGTAAAATATACCTTTAACTTTGATACGAATGAGTTTCTTGATGCTTCCATAGAGAAGGTAATCCATACTCTGATCGAAGCCTTTATTCTGGTGTTCATCGTAGTATACATCTTCCTTCAGGATTTCAGGTCCACCCTGATCCCGGCCATCGCGGTTCCGGTTTCTATTGTCGGTGCCTTTTTCTTCCTGAACTTATTTGGATATTCCTTAAACTTATTAACCCTTTTTGCATTGGTGCTTGCCATCGGTATTGTGGTGGATGATGCCATTGTAGTGGTGGAAGCGGTCCATGCGAAAATGGAAAACGGTATCTCCGATGCCAAGAAGGCCACCATTGAGGCGATGGACGAAATTACGGGAGCGATTATTTCGATTACCCTGGTAATGGCGTCGGTATTTATCCCGGTAACTTTCATTACGGGGCCTACGGGAGTATTCTACCAGCAGTTCGGGGTTACCCTGATTGTGGCCATCTTTATCTCAGCGGTGAACGCACTGACATTAAGCCCGGTGCTGTGTTCACTTTTCCTGAAGCCACACGATGCTCATCATAAAGAATACAGGAATTTAAATTTCATCCAGAAATTTTTCTACAAGTTTAATATTGCCTTCCAGACCACGACCAGCCGTTATGGAAGGGGATTCATATTTTTACTGAGACATAAATGGGTAACCCTCCTCATCTTTGCCATTACCGGCGGTATCTTATACTGGGCCAGTGCGACCATGAAAAAAGGATTCGTACCTACGGAAGACCGCGGAATCATCTTCACAGACGTACAGCTTCCGCCGGGAGCTTCCATGGAAAGAACCTATAATGTGCTTAAAGTGCTGCAGAAAGAAGCTCTGAAAATTCCGGGCATCCAGAATGTGACTATTTCTACAGGACGGGGGCTGCTTTCCGGGAACGGAAGCAACAGCGGTCTCGCCTTCATCAAACTAAAACCATTTGATGAAAGGAAGGGCGACCTGAGCTCGGAAAACATCACCAAGCAGCTTTTCGGTATTTCATCGAAAGTTCCGGATGCCAAAGTTGTTTTCTTCCAGCCGCCGAGTGTACCCGGTTTCGGGAACAGTGCCGGTTTTGAGATGGTGCTCCTCGATAAGGCCGGTGGCGATGTTACTACACTGG
Organism: uncultured Chryseobacterium sp.; assembly: GCF_913776365.1. Taxonomy (GTDB): domain Bacteria; phylum Bacteroidota; class Bacteroidia; order Flavobacteriales; family Weeksellaceae; genus Chryseobacterium. The sequence goes on from NZ_CAJYMO010000053.1 coordinate 3,638, forward strand.
ATGCCAAAACCAATGAATTCATCGGTAACCTGATGAAAAGACCGGAAATCGAGTTTGCACAGACTTCATTCAACACGAAATACCCTCAGTACAAGATGGAGATCAATGTGCCGCTTGCGAAACAGCTGGGTGTATCCGTCAACAGCATTCTGGAAACCATGCAGGGCTACATCGGAGGGATTTACGGAGCCGATTTCACCAAATACGGAAAACAGTTCCGGGTAATGATCCAGTCTTTGCCTGAAAACAGGAAAGATCCGAATAACCTGAATGAGCTGTACGTAAAAACAGCTTCCGGAACCATGTCGCCGATTTCCCAGTTTGTTACCCTGACCAAGACCTATGGACCGCAATCCGTAGGCCGATATAACCTCTTCAGTTCAGTGAAGATCACCGGGGCAAACTCTGCAGGGTACAGTACCGGGGACGCCATCGGAGCCGTTCAGCAGGTAGCCAGCGAAACACTGGACCAGAATTACGGTGTTGAGTTTACCGGACTTTCCAGGGAAGAGCTTGCTTCAGGCTCGCAGACAGTGCTTATTTTTGCGTTGAGTTTAATTTTCGTCTATTTTATCCTGGCCGCCCAGTATGAAAGTTATATTCTGCCGCTGACCGTCGTGATTTCCCTTCCTCTCGGGGTGATGGGTGCTTATTTCGGCCAGAAGATCATGGGCCTTGAAAACAACATCTATTTCCAGATTGCCCTTATCATGCTCGTCGGGCTGCTGGCAAAGAATGCCATCCTTATTGTGGAATTTGCCGTTCAGAGAAGGCACCACGGCGAAACCATCGTGATGTCTGCCATCAATGCTGCAAAGGCAAGGCTGAGACCGATCCTGATGACTTCATTTGCATTTATCTTCGGATTACTTCCGTTGGTGCTTGCAAGCGGAATCGGGGCCGTAGGAAACCGTTCGATTGCAACGGGAGCCGCCATCGGACTATTGATAGGAACCATCCTGGGACTGTTCGTTATTCCTGTACTGTATGTTATTTTCGAATACCTGCAGGAAAAGGTAAAGCCGATCAAAGAAAAAGAAATCAATTTAGCAGAATAAATGTAAGTTGTTCAGGGATATGACGGAAGGTAGATGCCTAAGGTTATGTTCCCTGAGCTTTATCCCTTAAACTTCAAATAATGAAGAACGTTATCAATAATATAAAAGGAATCACTTTCTCCGTGACCATCCTGGCTGCCCTTTCATCCTGTATGATCCGGAAAGAATACCAGAGGCCGGCACAGGTAGTGGATGAAAAACTGTACCGTACCGATATGCTTCCTTCGGACAGTACCAATATCGCTGATGTTTCATGGA
>NZ_CAJYMO010000054.1 GCF_913776365.1 uncultured Chryseobacterium sp.
TAAAACCACCCCGTCAAAAATTCCTTGAATTTTCGCCACCCCTCCAAGGATAGGGAATTTGCGGACCTTTGATAATCAACGGTTTAAATATCAATAGAAATGGGCTTTTAGCCCATTTAATTTATAACGCATGACGATCGGCTTCAGCCGAAACCTATCTTGAATTTCGGATGAAGCCGGTTTTTAATGACAGCCATTCCATCCATCGGGCTAAAGCCCGACGCTATTGATGATCAAATCATAACTTATGGATCTTACTATTAAATTCATGTCGACAAAAAGACGATTAATCGTACTGTTAACCGCAAAAAACTTCCGGCTTCCGGCATCCCTCTTCCAGCCTATCCAACCACCTTCTAATCAAACTCTAATGTTGGATTAACCGGATCTTAACCCGGCTTGACATTCCCTCTAATCTGCCGGAAATAACTTTGCAGTCTAAATAGAAGGCTTTGAAGAAAATTATTTTTACGATACTCTGCATTCCGCTTTTCGCCTGTGCTTCCGCGCAGGTGAGCGATACCATTACAATCAGCAGATCCGAAGCGGAGGCCAGATTCCTTGAACGAAATATTGACCTTATCGTCCAAAAACTGGAAATCTCCCAGGCGGAAGCGCAGGTGCTGCAGGCGAAATACTGGCCGAACCCGACCCTGACCGTGGATGAGGTGAACCTCTGGCGGACGTATGACATCGAAGCGCAGCCGGCACTGATCGGCAACTGGGGGAAGAGCTCCCAGGTTTCGGTGCAGGTGGAACAGGTGATTAAAACCGCCGGCAAGCGGAGGAAAAATATCGAGCTGCAGAAAATTGAAGTGGACGGCGAGAAATACGAATGGCAGGAAGTGCTGCGGGAACTGAAAAAGCTGCTCCGCAATACGATGACGAAACTGGCTTACAACCAGGAACTGCAACGCCTGTACGGCAGCCAGATCTCTTCCATTACGAAACTGACGGCCTCCTATAAAAACCAGCTGACCTCCGGGAATATCAGCAAAGCCGAATACATCCGGCTGAAAGCGCAGGAAGTGGAATTCCGGAAAAAGCAGGTTTCCCTGCAACAGGAAGCGGAAGAACAGCAGACGGAACTGAAAGCCCTGCTGATGCTGCCGGCAGACCGTTACATCCTCATTAACGACCCTTTGAAACAGACTCCGGGAGATTTTTCCGAGCTTGATCTTCAACAATGGATCACCGAATCCGCCGAAAACCGGCCCGACATCCTGCTCGCCAGAAACCAGGAGAAGCACGCCCTGAAAAACCTGGAACTGCAGAATGCCCTGAAAACCCCGGACCTTACTTTCTCCGTAGGCTATGACCGCGGCGGGAATATTATGAAAGATTTCATCGGTGTCGGCGTTTCCCTGGACCTGCCCGTCTTCGACCGGAACAAAGGCAATATCCAGGATGCCCGGATCGAAGTCGATAAAACAGGCTATGAAACAAGGAAAAATGTAGTGAAGTCACAGAATGAAATCAGTTCCGTTTATCAGAATTACCTGAGGACCAAAAAGATCTCCGCCGAACTGGACGACGACTATGAAAGTACGCTGGATTCCCTGCTGATCAGCCATGAGAAAAATTTCAGGCTGAGGAACATCAGCATGCTGGAATACATGGATTTCCTGGAAACTTTCATCGACAATAAAACCATCATCCTTGAAACGAAAAAGGAACTGAACGAATATTTTGAAAACCTGCAGTACGTGGTAGGAAAAGACCTTTAAGAAAATGAAAACAAAAAAATATATAGCCGCTTACGGCTTTCCTCTTCTGCTCGCACTTTCGGGCTGCTCAAAGAAAGATCCTGTAGAAAAGAAAGAACCGGCAGCTTACTGCATCAGCCCCGAGCTTAAATCCAATCTGAAACTCGCAACCGTTGCCCTGCAGCCCATCGAAGAGAGCATCACGCTTACCGGCGAAGTGGAAAGCAATTCCGACAAGACCGTTCCGTTCGTGAGCCTGGTGGACGGCGTGGTGACCCAGACCTATTTTTCCCTTGGCGACCATGTTTCCAAAGGCCAGGTATTGGCCAGCGTGAAAAGTGTTTCCCTGAACGAAATGCAGGGTGACACCCAGACTCTGGAAGCCCAGCTCGCCGTAGCCAAAAGAAAGCTCGCCTCGGTAGAAGCCATGTTCAAAGACGATATCGCATCCCAGAAAGACCTGGAAGAAGTACGCTCGGAGGTACAGATCCTGAGATCTAATATTTCCAAGACGCAGAAGAACATGAAGCTGTATTCGGCCGGGAAAAGCGATTTCCTCATCAAGTCACCCGCAGACGGATATGTGATCGAAAAAAACATTTCCAACGGAATGCCGGTTTCGGCGGGCGGCGACAAGCTGTTCACCATATCCAACCTGGATAAGGTCTGGGTGATGGCCAATGTCTATGCCACCAACATGCGCCACATCTACGTCAACCAACCGGCGGTGATCAAAACACTCGCCTATCCCGACGAAAGCTTTACCGGAAAAATCGATGCGGTGTCCCAGGTTTTTAACGAAAATGAAAGGGTACTAAAAGCGAAGATCGTGATGGATAACAACAATATGAAGCTCCGCCCGGGAATGTCCGCAGACATCGTACTGCCAATCAATTCCCAGAATGCAAGCGCCCTCGCCGTTCCGACCAAGGCACTGATCTTCGACAATAACCAGAGCTATGTGCTGGTCTACAAGCAGGATTGCGACCTGGAAGTAAGGCACGTTACCGAAATTGTTTCCAACAACAGCACCACCTATGTAGAAGGTTCACTGAAAGCAGGCGAACGCGTCGTGGCAACCAACGGCCTGATCATTTATGAAAACCTGAAAAACCAAACCGTTAAATAGCGGCTAGCCATTCGCTTCTTGCTATTGGCTTTAAAGCCAGAATTTTAAAATTCAAAAACCCATTGTTAAATTATTTCAAGTACTTAATTCTACCCCATAATGCGAAAATTCGTTCAGAATATTGTCTCCTTCTCCCTTAAAAATTCCCTGATTGTCCTTCTGGGAACTTTTCTGCTGCTGGCCGGAGGCATTTATTCTTACCTCCATACGCCCATCGAGGCCTTTCCGGATGTTACCAATACCCGGGTCCGGGTGATTACCCAATGGCCCGGAAGAAGTGCCGAGGAAATCGAGAAATTTGTTACCCTGCCCATCTCCAAAGAGATGAACACCATCCCAAGCAAGGCTTCGGTGCGTTCCATTTCTTTATTCGGGCTGTCTGTGGTGACGGTGACCTTCGACGACCATGTCGATGATTTTTATGCCCAGCAATATGCCTCCAACCGGCTCGGCAATGTAGACCTGCCCAACGGTGCCGATTTCAGTATCGAGCCGCCGTCCGGGGCCACCGGGGAAATTTACCGGTACATCATCAAAAGCAAGCTGCCGATCAAAGAAGTGACTTCCATCCAGGACTGGGTGATCGAAAGGGAGCTGCTGGCGGTTCCCGGCGTGGCGGATATCGTGAGCTTCGGCGGTGAGGAAAAAATCTATGAGATCAGGATCAACCCTACAGAACTCCAGAATTACGACCTCTCCCCTCTTGACGTCTATGAAGCGGTATCGAGAAGCAATGTAAATGTCGGAGGCGATGTGGTTTCCAAAGGCGACCAGGCCTATGTGGTCCGCGGGATCGGCCTTCTGGAAAGCAAAGCTGACATCGAAAACATACAGATCGAAGTCAAAGGTTCCACCCCAATCCTGGTAAAGCATATTGCGGAGGTGAAAGTTTCGGCCAAGCCGAGATTGGGACAGGTGGGCTACAACAAAGAGGATGACGTAGTGGAAGGCATCGTGATCATGCTCCGCGGTGAAAATCCGAGTGATGTGATCGCCCGGCTGAAAGACCGGATTGCCGGACTCAACGGCGGGGAGCTTCCCGGCGACGTACAAATCGTCCCGATCATCGACCGCACGGAACTGGTGAACACGACTGTGCATACCGTGACCAAAAACCTGATCGAGGGCATCATCCTGGTGTCCATCATCGTTTTCATTTTCCTGTACAATTGGAGGACGACGTTTATTGTGGCGTCGGTGATTCCGCTGGCTTTCCTTTTCGCCTTCATCATGCTGAAAATACAGGGACTCCCGGCCAACCTCATCTCCATGGGCGCGCTGGATTTCGGTCTTTTGCTGGAAGGAACGTTGGTGATTGTCGAGCATGTCTTTGTTGCCCTGGAACATAAAGCCAAAAAAGTGGGCCTTGAGCGGTTCAATAAAATGTCGAAACTGGGGATCATCAAAAAGAGCGCGGGAAGCGTGGCGAGCTACATCTTCTTTGCCCTGCTGATCCTGATTGTTGCGCTGATGCCGATCTTCTCTTTCCAAAAGGTGGAAGGAAAAATGTTTTCGCCGCTGGCCTTTACCTTAGGCTATGCCCTGCTGGGCTCCCTGATCCTGAGCCTGACCTACGTTCCGGCCATGTGCAAGCTCTTGCTGACCAAAAATATCGAAGAGAAAGAAAATATTATTTCCCGGTTTTTCAGGGTGAATGTCTACCGGCTGTATACTTGGGCAGACCGTCACAAAAAAGCGTTCATGATCGGATTCGGTGCTTTGCTGGTGATCTGCGGACTTAAATTTTCCAACTACGGTTCGGAATTCCTGCCCAAGCTGAACGAAGGTGCCATCTATGTACGGGCAACCCTTCCGAACAGCGTCAACCTCGATGAATCGGTAAGGCTGACCAAAGAAATGAAAAAGACCCTGGAAAAGTATGATGAGGTGAAATTCGTGATGACCCAGACCGGCCGTCCCAACGACGGAACCGACCCTACCGGATTTTTCAATATCGAATTCAACATCCAGCTGAAACCGGTGGACGAATGGAAAAATAAAGGTTCCAAAGAAGATCTGCTGGAAAAAATGCGGGTTTCCCTGGAGAAATATCCCGGCATCAATTTCGGGTTCAGCCAGCCCATCCAGGACAATGTGGAGGAATATGTCGCCGGTGTAAAAGCACCGCTGGTGATCAAGATTTTCGGAAACGACCTTTTCGAACTGGAAGATTATGCCAACAAAGTAGCCAGTTCCATAAAAACGGTACCGGGCATTTCGGACGTGAATGTCTTCAAAAACATCGGGCTGCCGGAGCTGAGGATCCAACTGCACGACTCCAAAATGGCCAAATACGGGATTTCCACGGCGGATGCCCAGGCGGTGATCGAAATGACCATCGGCGGCCAGGCTGCCACCAAATTCTATGAGGAAGAACGGATGTTTGATGTCACCCTCCGTTTCGAAAAACAATACCGTGACAATCCGGAGAAAATAGGCAACATCCTGATCCCGACGAAAGACAGTAAAAAAGTTCCGCTGAAGGAAATCGCCACCATCGATTACCATACAGGCCCGTCTTTCATCTACCGTGAAGGCAGCAGCCGGTATATTGGGGTCGGGTTCAATATTGAAGGCCGCGACCTGGGAAGCACGATTGAAGATGCCAAAGCGAAAGTGGCCAAAGACGTGCATATCCCCAAAAAGCACAAGATGACCTGGGCCGGCGAATTCGAGAGTAAAGAAAGGGCTGCAAAACAGCTGATGATGGTGGTTCCGATATCGCTGATCCTGATCCTGATGCTGCTTTACTTCAACTTCGGGAATATGAAAGATACGCTGATCTCATCGGTTACCCTGGCGTTTGCCTTCATCGGCGGGTTTTTATCCCTGTGGTTTACCGGGACCATTTTCGGAATCTCTGCGGGGATCGGCTTTATCATTCTCTTCGGGGTAGCCACCATTGACGGCATCGTCCTGATCGGCGTGATGAAGGAAAACCTGCAGCAGAAAATGCCGTTAAGAAAAGCGATTTCGGAAGGCGTTAAAAGCAGGATCCGGCCGGTGGTGATGATCGCCCTGATGGGCTCGATGGGACTGTTCCCCGCCGCCATCTCCAACGGCATGGGCTCTGAAATCCAGAAACCTTTAGCCATTATGATTGTCGGCGGACTGATTATCTGCATGATCCTTTCGTTTACGATTCTGCCGCTGGTGTTTTATTTTGCCTACCGGAAGAAGTATGCTGATTAATTACCGATTGCCTTTATTTTTTTATTTTTTGTATGCCGGATGCAGTTTGTGTCCGGTATTTTTTTGGTGAATTGCAACATATGCAAATCGTTTAATTTACAGATGCGGCGGATGAGATAGCATACCTACGGCATGCTGATGATTCTGTAAACTTGCTATTCTACACAGATATTATTCCTCCGGAATAGTTTTTCGATCCGCATTGAAAATGGATGCCCATTATTATTGTACAGATCATCTTTCTACGGAATATTATTTTTTGTCGGTCTAAATCAAGAGAAAACGATGATCTTTCCGAATCTATTTCATCTGCTCCGGCGGAGCAGTATCTGTGTAGAAGCGATCCAACGGAAACCGGATTCCATTGAAGTCCTATCTTTTCTTATGGCAGATGTTGAGATAGCATACCTACGGCATGCTGATACTCGTGTATCCCGGTTATGCTACACAGATTCTATTCCTCCGGAATAGTTTTTCGATCCGCATTGAAAATGGATGCCCATTATTATTGCACAGATCATCTTTCTACGGAATATTATTTTTTGTTGGTCTAAATCAAGAGAAAACGATGATCTTTCCGAATCTATTTCATCTGCTCCGGCGGAGCAGTATCTGTGTAGAAGCGACAATCCAACGGAAACCGGACTCCATAGGAGTCCTATCTTTTCTTACGACAGATGTTGAGGTGGCATACCTACGGCATGCTGATAATCGTGTATACCGCTTACGCTACACAGATACTATTCCTCCGGAATAGTTTTTATCAGCATAAAATGAACGGAAACTGCAAATATCAGAACCTAATTTCAGCTGCTCCGGCGGAGCAGTATGTGTGTAGCACTCATGTAATAATGGCCGCGGAATCCGGATTATTTGTTATTTTTGCGGTATGGATTTACGAGACCAACTGAAAAACCTTTTTCCTGAACATGAAGAACAGGATTTCGAGATGCCACAGGAAGAATTTAAGCAAAAAGAGCCGCTGGTATGCAAGTTTGAGAAGAAAGGCCGCAACGGCAAGCCCGTAACGGTGGTGGAAGGCTGGGAAGGCAGCGAAGAAGACCTGAAAAAGATTTCCAAAAAAATAAAGACCACACTGGGAATCGGCGGTTCCGAGAAAGACGGGACGATCATCATCCAGGGCGATAACCGGGACAAGATCATGAGCCTTCTCAAAGACATGGGCTATAAGACCAAAAGGGTGGGCGGATAAAACCGGACCATGCCAGACCATGATTCAGAAGTAGACCGTAGCGCCCGGCAGCATTTTCCTGATTTTTTCAACGGTGGATTTTTCCATCGGGTTGCCGGTCAGCAGCAGGGTTTTCAGGTTCTTCAGCCGGCTGATTTCTTCCGGCAGGTCCTTCAGCCGGTTGTGGGCAAGATTGAGGCTGACCATATTTTTCAGCCCTTTTACCGCCGGCGACAGGGCCTGCAGGGCATTGTTGCTGACATTCAGGAGTTCCAGGTGCTCCAGGCGATAGAGATTCGCAGGAAGTTCCGGAATGGCATTGTGCTGCAGCTCAAGATCCTTCAGCCGCTCCGGGAACCGGAGGTTTCCCATATCGTTGATCTGGTTGGAGGCAAGGTTGAGTGACCTCAGGCCGGTGATGCGGTCCAGCCGCTCTCCGATAAAACTGATCTGATTGCCTTCAAGATTGATCTCCTCCAGGGCCGGAATCTGCAGCAGGGCCTCCGGAAAGACATAGAGGTTATTGGCATCCAGGCGGATGACTTTCAGCTTCTGGAGCTTCGCTACGGCCGGATTGACGCCGGTCAGGCTGTTCAGGTTCAGGGACAGGTTTTCGAGTTTCTGAAGTGTGGCGACGGCATCCGGGATGTACTTGATGCTGTTGCCGGTGAGGTTAAGGATCGTCAGTTCCTTCAGGCCGAAGACCGCTTCGTCAATTTTTTCAAATTTATTTTCCATCAGGTTCAGGAAGAACACCGATTTCAGCTGCGTGATCTCACGGGGAAGGTTGAACATGCCTTTTCCCCGGAAGCTGATGCTGTACACCGGATCTTTGCTTTTCAGCGCTTCGGTGATACCGGTATAGGTCGGGTACTTTACCGGATCAATCTGGGCCTGCAGCTGCAGTACGGAGAGCAGCGCCATGGCGGGTAAGAATTTTTTCATAAACGGAAAAAGCTGCCGGAAACGGAAGCTTCCGGCAGCATAGATGAGGGTACAATTTATTTTTTCAGGAGCTTTACGGTCTGCTGGAAACCTCCTTCCGCTTCGATATTCAGGATGAGTACCCTGGAAGCATTCAGCTGGCTGGTGAAATCCAGATCTGCCGATTTGGTGGTTCCCTGATATTTTTGGGTGAATACTATTTTCCCGTCGATGCTGTACGCGGTTACGGCCAGGTTTTTCAGTCCTTTCGGCGCATTGATCTTCACGATTCCCGAAGTCGGGTTCGGTGCTACGGTTACGGTCGCTTCCGGAGCGGTTTCTATGGAGCCTAACGTTCCGGCGGTGCCGAGGTTGTTTTTAAGGGCTACCACCACCGTTGCGGATTTCCCGCGGTAATCGATGGTATTCCCGGTTGCATCCACATCGGTGGAAATGGTGGAATCCGGATGCTGAACAGAGAAGAACCCGAACTTATGGTCCGGCGTAAAGGTAAGCCCCGTAGGCTCGGATCCCGCCGGCATGGAAGCGAAGAGTTTCACTTTAGGACTGGCCTGGGTATGGTCCGGGGCAATCACCCAGATGTAGTTTTTGCCGCCGTCCTGAAGCACCCACAGGTTTCCGAGCTCATCGAACGTAAGGTTGTCATTCCCGTCGCCCCACGCCTCCGTTTTGGTGCCCTGCGCGGTATCAAAGGTATAGTTGGTGGAAAGTCCGCCCACGAAGGTCTCTACCTGCGACGCCGTCGTCCCGTTGTCCTGGAGACGGTAGACTTTGTTAAGCCCTTTGGCCGTAAAATAGATTTTGCCGTCCAGCGGGCTGATGTCCACATCCTCGATCCCGTTGAAAGAAGTACCGCCGAGGGACTGTGCCAGCGAAGTGGTGCTGTTCTGGTCGGCCTTGGTTTTGTTCGGCACCTGGATCCAGGTGGCGGTAGTGGCCACCGGGTCACCGTTGCTGAGTCCCTGGTCGAGTTTCAGTACATAGAGGTTTCCTGAGGAAAGGTTATTCGGGGTATCCATCACAAATTTGTATACCATGTGCGTTCCGCCGTCTTCCCCGTAATAGGCTACGGTTCCGGCATTGTTGATCACCACATTCTCATGGTTCATGATGCCCATCTGCCAGAGCTTCCCTTTGGACCCGTCTGCATTCTGGGAGATGACCTGGGCTGTTGCCGGATCAATTTCAACCAGCCATCCGTAGTCCCTCAGGCCGTCGCCGTTCACGTCGCTTGACGTTACCGATTCTTCCGCAGTAATCACCGTTCCCCAAGGCGTAATCCCTCCGGAACAGTTCCTGATGGTCTGTACCAGGCTTGGTGCCGAGAAGCTTACCGCCCTGGATCTTGACAGCTGCCACAATTT
>NZ_CAJYMO010000055.1 GCF_913776365.1 uncultured Chryseobacterium sp.
ATAACCTCCAGCCCGGCGGGCCCTACAATATTGAGATTACAGACGGATCGAAAGTGGTGTATTCCAACAATAATATACAGCTTTCCCTGGGTAATAACGATCTTCCGGTAGTAGAGGCCGGAAATAAAGAAAAGATGATTGATGAGGTGAAGCTGACTTCCAAAAGAACGACGGCTGCCAAATTCGGTGTAGGCATCAGCCAGGCACAGATTTCCGGGCTCCCGAATATCAACCGAGGAATCCAGGATGTTACAAAGCTGGTTCCGCAAAGCGCCAACAATTCATTCAACGGAACCAATTTCAGATATAACAACGTGACTATTGACGGCTCCATCAACAATGACGCCATCGGCTTCAGCCCTTCACTGGGCGGCCAGACCGGAACATCAGGAATGCCGGGAAGCAGCACGCGTTCCAACTCCATCAGCCTGGATGCCATCCAGGACGTACAGGTTTATATTGCCCCTTATGACGTAAAACTCGGGAATTTCCTGGGCGGAAGCATCAACGCCGTTACCAGAAGCGGCAGTAATAACGTGGAAGGATCCCTTTATACTTATGGAAGGAATGCCGCCATTACCGGAAGCAACCGTGCTGGCGACGGCTCTAAAATGCCGCGTTCTTTCCAGGATTTTATTTACGGCGGAAGGGTAGGCCTTCCTGTAGTGCGGGATAAGGTTTTCCTGTTTACCAACATGGAATACACCAGGAGAACAGATCCCGTCTTCTACAATGCCGGAGACCAGGGTGCGCTGGTAGACGGCTCCACAGCGCAGCAGATCGCCGGGTTCGTACGGAACAAGTATGGGTTCGATACCGGAACCTTTAACCAGTACAGCAATTTCTCGGAAAGTGCCAAGCTGTTTAATAAACTGGATTGGAAAATCAGTGACCGGCATACGCTTTCCATTAAGAACAACACGGTCTTTTCCCAGGCTTCCAATCTCGAAAGGGACGGCGCCAACTTCCGTTTTTCCGGTATGGACTTTGTGCAGAAAAACAGCGCTTCCACTACCACGCTGGAACTGAAGAGCCGCTTCAACGACCGCTGGAACAACAATCTTGTTCTCGGCTATTCTTCAATCCATGACTATCGTGATCCGGTTTCCCGGAATGCCATGTTCCCACAGGTTGAAATTGCCTATAACGGAGGCACCATTCTTCTGGGCAATGACCGGGAAGCCACGGTTTTCAACATGAAACAGAAAACCTTTGAGATTACCGACAACCTTACCTATAAAGCCGGACATCATACTTTCCTCCTGGGAACGCATAATGAACTGTACAATATCGATTACGGATTTGTAAATGCGCTGAACGGAAGGATTTCCTATAAAAGCCTGACCGATTTCTACAATGCCAATCCGGCAAGGATCCGGGGAACCTATTCGCTGAACGGATCAGGAAGACAGAGCCTGTTTGACAACCCTTATGCCCATTACAAGGTGAATCTGCTGTCGATGTATTTCCAGGATGAAATCACCTGGGGAAGACTCAGACTGACACCCGGGATTCGGGTGGATTATACCGACCTGCCGGATAAACCGCTGCTGAGCCAGAAGGTAACGGCTTCTCCATCCGATCCTTATTACGGAAATACGTATACACACACGCCGCTGAGCCAGCTTACCAACCATTACCTGAACAAGCCTACGCTGTCGCCGAGACTGGGGTTCAACCTGGACCTTACCCAGGACCGCTCAGTGGTAATGCGGGGCGGATCGGGCATCTTTGTAGGAAGGATTCCTTTTGCATGGCTCGGATATGCTTACTACAATGACGGTGTCGGGTTCGGAAGCTATGATTACAATGCACCGACCGCTGCCCAACTGGCTGCCAACGGCGATCCGCTGGTAAGCACCAATTTCCCGAAGTGGCAGAATTCTTCCAAGGTCCAGGTAGACCTTATCGACAATAATTTTAAAATGCCAAAGGTATGGAGAAGCTCGCTGGGATTTGACTATACACTGTCAGGATACAAACTCACCCTGGAAGGCATCTATACCAAAGTGCTTTATGACCTGAAATTCCAGCAGGTGAACAAAACCGATAACGTAACTTATTACAGCTATGACACAAACCATGAAATGCCGGTCTATACCACCAACATCAACAGCAATTTTTCAAATGCTTACCTGCTTTCCAATACCAGGGAAGGCTACCGGTATAATCTGACAGCGCAGCTGGCAAAAGCCTACAGCTTCGGACTGAATTTCTTTGTGGCTTATACATACGGGGATGCCAAAGACATCACCAACGGGATCCGGAACTCCATGGAGAGCAACTGGCAGATGAACCAGTCGCTGACGCCGAATGATCCTAAGCTGACCACTTCCAACTTTGCCATCAAAAACAGGGTGGTTGCCAATCTGGGCTATTCCCTGAATTTATCTGACCTGAACAGACTATCTGCCAATATGTACTTCAACGCCCAGTCCGGGAATCCCTTCTCATGGGGTTTTGTAAACAGCACAATTGCCAATTCCGGGCAGGCTGCCGGCCTTGCCTACATCTTTAAAGATGCTGCTGAAGCGGCGAAATATATAGTGCCGGTCAAAGATGCTTCCGGAAACATCCTGGTTACTGCCGCACAACAGGTAGCCGATTACGAAAATTTCATTAACGGCAACGACTACCTGAAAAGCCGGCGGGGAACTTTTACAGAGAGAAACGGAGATCATACACCATGGAATATCCAGGCCGATTTCAGAATCATGGATGAAATCCGCCTGAGCCGGAAAAACAAAAATACCCTGCAGGTTTCCCTGAGCGTTATCAACGTGACCAATCTGCTGAATAAAGAATGGGGGAAGGTTTACTTCGTACCGAACACATTCAATTCTACAGCCGCTGTAGGCCTTACAAAGACAGGCAACATCGCTGCCGGCCAGCCTTCCGCGGGGGATCCTGTGTATAATTTCAGAACACCGGGACTGCCTTACACGGTAGATCAGTTCGCCTCAAGGTTCCAGGCACAGCTGGGGCTCAGGTATAACTTTTAACAATTAATTTTCTTTACATTTATTCTTTTGAAGAAGTCCGGACCGGTGCCGGGCTTCTTTTTTCAGCATATCTGGCAACTGCAGCATACCACCGGATTGTGGTCAGATCGTATGCCGGTTTTTTTCCTTTCATTAAAACTGACCTTCATTTACGCAATGTATACTTCTTTGCCTGTATCATCCTCTGATCCGTTATATTTAGTATATTTGCTGCCGCAAACTTATCTTGTTAACAAATTAAAATTAAAATTAAAATAAAAAATGAAAAAACTGATGATGACTTTTGCCGCAGCGGCCGGCCTCTTCCTGACTTCCAACCTGGCCAATGCCCAGCAGAAAATAGGCCATGTGAATTCAGATGAAATTTTTGCCGCACTTCCTGAAGCGAAAACCGCTGAGGCTTCCCTGGACGCTTTCACCAAAACCAAGCAGGGCGAAATCGAAAAAATGATTACATCATACCAGACCAAGCTGAAAGCTGCACAGGATAAGGAAAAAACGATAAGCGAAGCCAATAAGGAATCTGTCATCAAAGAGCTTACCGCAGCACAGACCGAACTTCAGATCCTGGGAAAAGATATTGAGGCATCCCGTACGAAAGCCGCACAGGAGGTTTCCAAAAAACAGTCTGAACTGTTCACACCGATCCAGAAGAAAGTAAGCACTACGATCTCAGCAGTAGCAAAAGAAAAAGGGCTGGCTTATGTATTTGATGTAGCCGCGTCCCTGGGCAATACCAATCTCGCTTATATCGACGGAGGAGAAGATATTACGCCAACGGTGAAAACCAAGCTGGGAGCAACCGCCACAAAACCGGCCGGAAAATAATAAAAAGCATTTCGGCACGATTTCCGAAAAAGCATATCAATGAAAATCCGGAAACAGCACTGCTGTTTCCGGATTTTATTTCTTATGAAGGGTTCTGTTAATCCAAAGGCCTTCTTCCTGTAATAAGATTGTATAAGATCACGATGATGGCAATTACCAGCAATACGTGAACCAGATATCCTGTACTCATTCCCGGAACAATACCGAGCATTCCTAATAGCCATACTACAATACAAATGACTGCGACTAACCATAATATACTTCTCATGACTCAAAAATTTTAATGTTGTTGATTAGTGTTATACACATATTGTGCCTTTTCTGCGAATGTGCATAAAAAACGAATACCACAGCTTATTCAGGCGCGTAC
>NZ_CAJYMO010000056.1 GCF_913776365.1 uncultured Chryseobacterium sp.
CAACCAAATAATCTCTCGCAGATTTTGCAGATTACGCAGATCGAATTTGGAATTCAGCGGTATTAAAATTCGACATCGTCGAATTCCTTGCGCCTTAAAGCATCACATTTGCCATTCCATTTGCGCCTTTGCGCGTCCCAACAACATCAGCCTTGATCAATTTCATTTCTTAAACCGGTTTAAGATTTTTGCCATCTGGAAACGGGAACTTTGCTCCAGAACTTTAAAACAGAATAAAAATGAGTACAAGATTCAAGATGGCTGAGGTGAATGCCCCGGCTTACCAGGCCGGAATAGCAATGGAAAAAGCACTTCAAAACAGTTTTTTAAGCCCAATCCAGAAAGAACTGATCAAGATCAGGGCTTCGCAGATCAACGGCTGTGCCTTTTGTCTGGACATGCACACCAAAGACGCCCTGAAATACGGCGAAACTCCACAACGGATTTTCCTGCTGAATGTCTGGAAGGATGCCCGGGAATTGTATACCGAAGAAGAACAGGTGATGTTAGTCATCGCTGAAGAGGTTACCCTGATCAGCCAGAGCGGATTGTCCGAAGAAACGTATGCAAAAGCAACACAATTTTTTACTGAAACGCAAATTGCCGACATCATCATGGCAGCCGTCACCATCAATATGTGGAACCGGATAGCCATGGCTACACATATGCCGGTTGCAGGATAATTGCTCACCTTGTAAATTGATTTTTGGAATTTGCTCTCGCAAATTAAGCGGATTGCGCAGATTTTTATTCATATTCAGATTTGCCAATTACAGTTTCAGGATATTACAGTTTTAATCAAATTTAAAACAGGTATTCCCTAGTTAAGTGAAGTGACTTTGTTTAACTTAAATCAGTATTAGGATCAGATAAAACTTTGTCTGGCTTACGGTAAATAATCATTGCTGAATGTAATACATCATGAAATTAAAAAGCGCTTCCCGGAAAGAGAAGCGCTTTTGTTATCTGGGGCAGCTAAGCTGAAGGACATTGGCATTCAGCGGCTGTTCTATTTTGCGTTCAAGCTTTTGGTCATTTACGGTAACATAAATTTCCATCGATCCCGTTCCTACATGCAGGGAAAGGATGTGGCCTCCGTAGGCGTTGAATTTATCGTCGGTAGCTACGCCGTGGATGTGAAGGGAGGGACCTTTTTCGTTCCATGCAATCGATCCGGTGAGGCTTCCCATTTCCACTTTGGTGAAGGTTTTCGGATTAAACTTCTTCGCATTAAAATCAAAAAATCCGAAAGTAACATCCGATGCAAAACCAATTCCGGTAAAACTTGCCGAAGGAATATTTTCGGTTTTTGCCATATTTTCAATGTGGGCCAGAACATCATCGCCCTGCCGTAGCACCATCAGGTAGCCTGCCGGGGTTTTGATGTAACGACACTGATCTTTTTGCTGTGCGGTAACGTTGTTCATAAGAATAAAAATTAAAACCGTAAAAATGTTTTTCAATAGGTTCATCTTCAATGGATTTAATAAGTACATGAAATTTCCGCACCAAAAAATGATTGCTTCAGCAATTCAGACTTCAGATGATCTGCGTTAAATAGATCTGTGGCGGTTCCTGCAATTTTTCATTGATCAGATCTCCGAATGCCCTGATATAAGGCTGTTCATTATGAAGGGCCAGCCCGTCCTCGCTTTTCCAGATCTCGTAGAACACGAACTGGTTGCGGTCTTCAATTCCCTGATGGAGCGTGTACTGCTCGTTGGCTTCTTCTTTTATGGTTTCTCGGACCATATTCTGAAGCGTTTCAAGGACTTCTTTGCGATATTTTTCTTTGGCTGTAATAACAGCGGTAAGGTAAATTTTCATAATTTAAATATAATGTTCAATGGATTGATGTTGTGGTTTCCAAAGCAGTTCGGTTCTGGCCTTGTCTGAGCTGCACAGGCTGTTGGAAGCAAAGCCGAAATATCCGCCTGCAGGACCGAAGGTGTCCACCGCTTCCTGAACCGTTACCGATTGTGCCGGCTCCAGCCCGTACTGCTCGCTGATCTTTTCGGCCAGATGTTTTAGCGTTGAGGAGCCGTTTTCTGCGTAATAGATAGACCCGGCTTTTGCCTTTTCCAGGGCCAGAACATATAAATCGGCCAGGTCTTCAATATGAACATTTGACCAGATGTTTTCCCCTTTCCCGAAATAGGTTCCGAATCCTTTCTCTTTTGAAAAACGGATCAGGGCAGGAAGCTGGATGCTGTCTTTTTTCAGGCCCAGACCTTCGCCGTACACCATGGTGGGGACGATAACGATGCTCCTGACATTCTTCCGGGCAGACCGGAGGATATGCTGATTGATGAGAACCCTGGAAGCCATTTCCAGTCGTGGCTGCAGCGGAAAGTCTTCCGTAAATACAAAATCATTTCTTTCGCCGTTCTCCTTTCCGCCGAAAATTGCTGAACCGGACGTGAAAATAAAAGTTTTCCCCGTTCCTTCCAGTGCGTTAACAATACTGTCTGCCGCATAAGCATCATCTGCAGAATCGGCATTATGGATAACAGCATCCACCCCGGAAATTGCTTTCTGTAAAACCGCTTCATCATGGATGCTTCCGAAAATGGTTTCAATTCCGGCTGCGTTAAGCTCTTCTGTATGATCCTCATTGCGTACCAATCCGGTCACGGTATACTGTTTATCCAGCAGCTTTCGGGCTATGGTTCCGCCGATATATCCGGTAATTCCTGTAATCAATATCTTTTTCATATGATTATGCAAAATGAGGTTTCAGTTCTTTTTCAAATAGATTGGAAAGATGCTCCCGGTACCGTTTCATATCACGTTCTACATCGGCGTTCTTTTCGACATCATGAAAATGGAAACTTTCCATCTTTTCCAGCGAAACAAAAGCATTCATCCTGTGGAACCCGAACAGCGGACCGTTGTCCACACTGGTTTCATTAAAGAATTCTCCGGGAAGGGTAAAAGCGGTTTCCGGGGCATTCCAGCTGGTGGTGACCATGTATTTTCTTCCGCCCAGCATTCCCCCGGTTCCGTAATTGATCTCCGGGTTTTCGGAAGTCCTGCCGTCGCTCAGGTAAATTCCTTTGGCATGTCCTGCCGTGAAGACTTCATCGATATATTTTTTCAATCCGTTCGGCAGCTGAAACCACCAGATGGGTGTATGGTAAATGATATAATCTGCCCAGACAAATTTCTGCACTTCTTCATGTTTGTCATATCCCTGATCCACATCCGTGATTCTTACCTCTACTTCATCAAAATTTTTTAGGACTTCCTGAGTGTTTTCTGCGATGGTCCGGTTGTATTTCCCGCCGGAATGGCCGAAGTTTTGGCCACCGTTGATAATCAATACTTTTTTCATTGTCTGATGTTTGTTTTAAATTCAGATGCAAAGGTATCAGCTCATTTACTATCAGAAAAATAATAAAAATCATAGTTAAGTATTATTTAAATGATTTTTAATATAATGTATTGTAAATGAATTTTTTAATTATAGTATAGACTGCGTTAATTGCTTTCATTGGTCTCAAAAATATTATAACTATGTTTATTTAATTACATTTGCATCATAAAAGTAATACCTATGGTTAATCTGGAATGGTACCGGACTTTCAAAGCGATTTACAGAACGGGAACACTTACCGAAGCTGCGGATACCTTGTTTATTTCCCAGCCGGGAGTAAGTTTGCATCTCAGTTCGCTTGAAGCTTACGTCGGGTATAAATTATTCGACCGGACAGGAAGGAAGATGATCCCCACGGAAAGGGGAAAGGTCTTGTTCAATGCAATCTCTGAGCCGTTGACCAAACTGGAAGAGGTGGAAAAGAACTTTCAGAAATCTACTGAAAAGCAGACGCCCACCATCAGTGTCGGAATGTGCTTTGAAACTTTCCAGACGACGCTGGAACAGTATGTCTCAAGCCTGCCCTTCAACCTGATCATCAGTTTCGGGCAATACCGGGAAATGCTCGACCAGCTGGATAAAGGGATTCTGGATTTGATCATTACCCCGAAAAAAGGGATTTCTCCGAATATTATGCATGAAGCATTTTCATCGGAACAGATTATTCTGGTCGGAGGCAAAGATGTTGATGTAAAAGAGTTTGAAAACATTTTAAATGATCAGGGGAGCGAATATGCTGAAGAATGGCTCAGAAATGAAAAATGGTATGGGACCGCCGGGGATATGGAGCATCTTTTCCAGTTCTGGATCCTGAATTTCGGTCACAAGCCGGATTTCCGGCCCAATTATATTGTTCCTAACCTTAATTCCATTGTACGCTGCCTGAAAGGAGGTTCCGGCGTAGCGCTCGTCCCGGATTTTCTATGTAAAAAAGAAATCGAACAAGGAGAAATCCAGCTGATCTGGGAAGGCGGAAAAAAACTGGAAAACACCTTATACTTCGGGTGCCGCAAGAAAACGAATTATCAGCAGGAAATTGATCACATCAAAGGATTGTTCCGGAAAGTGATGGGGAAAGAAGTAGCCTGATTTGAACCTGGAGTAAAAGTCGGATTGAGAGGCTGAAGATGGAAGTATCTTCAGTTAAGGTAATTCTAAATACCAAATGAATAATTTTTAGGGATCAGGATTTACAGAGAGCCATTTTTATAGGCTCATATGGATAACCGGATAAGGTTTTCCGGAACCGTCTTTTTCAGACCTTCCTGATTTTGTGAACCCCATCTTTTCATAAAAGCCGATCGCTTGCGGATTCTGCTCGTTGACATCTACTTTTGTCAGTGATGTAGTTTCTTTCATAAACCGGAACAGCTTTTTTCCAAGGCCTTTCCCGCGGGAATCGTTGTGGATGAAAAGCATTTCCAGGTTTCCGTCAGCAACGGAAGCAAAACCCTGGGGCTGGTCGTCCTTCGTGATAAGATACACGGTTAGATTCGGCAGATATTCATTGGGAATGGCTTGTTTAAAATAATTAAAGTCTTCCTCGGCAAGAAAATCGTGGGTCGCTGTTACGGCAGATTCCCAGATTTCCATAATCCTTGGGTAATCTTCTGAAGTGGCCGGCCGGATCTGATGTTCCATAGTCTGAATTTGTACAAAGGTAAAATTTAAGAATTAAATGCTTTGTCACCGCAAAAACTTAATTTCAAATGAATTTAAAGTAAAAATCAGATTGATTTTGCCAAATTAACCAGATTTTACAGGTAACATCGGTAGAAAAATAAACCGCCTGACCGTAAAACAGGTAGCATAAAATCACAAAATATTACCGAACTTTGTTAATCATCAATCATCAATCATCAATCATCAATCATCAATCAACAATCATCAATCATCAATCATCAATCATCAATCAACAATCATCAATCATCAATTAAATACATCATATGAAACAGAAAACAAACACAGGACAGC
>NZ_CAJYMO010000057.1 GCF_913776365.1 uncultured Chryseobacterium sp.
GCTACACTGGCAGGCCATACTTTCGAGCACGAACTTCAGGCAGCGGTAGATGCAGGAATGTTAGGAAGCATCGACGCGAACAGAGGAGATTACCAGAATGGTTGGGATACCGATCAGTTCCCGGTAGATTACCTGGAAATGGTTCAGGCATGGTTGGTGTTGCTTCCGGCAGGAGGTCTAGGAAAAGGAGGGGTAAACTTCGATGCTAAAATCAGAAGAAACTCTATCGATCCTGAAGATTTATTTATCTCTCACATTTCAGGAATGGATGTATTTGCAAAGGGTCTTTTGGCTGCTGCCGATATTCTTGAAAACTCGGACTACAACAAATTAAGAACAGACCGCTATGCTTCTTTTGACAATGGGCACGGAAAGGCATTTGAAGAAGGATCTCTTACCTTAGAGGATCTTCAGAGAATAGCACATGAAATCGGGGAACCTCAGCCAAAAAGCGGAAAACAGGAATTGTTTGAAGCTATTGTGAACATGTATATCTAAAATAAATGAAAAGGCTGCAAGCACTAAGGATTTTTAAAATAATTATTACCAGCCTTTTTATTTCAACCCTAATATTTAAAAATAATAATTATGAACCGATTTTATTTTTCAAAAACCAATAAGGCGGCCCTCTTTTTTGCCATGGCCTTATTACCTGCCGGCATGGCGTATGCTCAGGTTAAAAAAGATACGGTGCCGAAGGAGAAAAAGATAGAGGAAGTTGTTGTCATCGGATATGGTACCCAGAGAAAAGAAGCTGTAACGGGGTCCGTAGTACAAGTGAAAGGTGATGCATTGCGTGAAGTACCTTCAGCCAACATTACCCAAGCTTTGCAGGGAAGAGCAGCAGGAGTTGATATCTCTCAGAATTCCACTAAGCCAGGAGCTGCGATGCAGATCCGTATTCGTGGAACCCGATCATTAACAGGTGATAATAATCCGCTTATCGTACTTGATGGTATTCCATTCGTCGGATCTTTAGGAGATATAAGCTCAAGTGATATTAAAAGTATAGATATTCTAAAAGATGCTTCTGCAACTGCAATCTACGGTTCTAGAGGTGCAAACGGGGTAATATTAGTTACAACGAACAGAGGATCAAAAGGACAGAAAGCCAGATTTACATATAATACGTTTAATGGAGTTCAGACTTTATTTTCGAAATATCCTATGATGGATGGTCCTGCTTTTGCAAAACTTCGTAATTATGCTACACCGGCACCAACGGGTAACCAAACTTCTACGACACCACTGTATCAGACTAATGGTGATGAAAGTTTAACTACAAATACCGATTGGCAAAGCTTATACTATAAGCCGGCAATGATCACCAGTCATGATATCGGAGTATCCGGAGGTACTGAAGGTGGTAATTATAATGTAGGCTTATCTTATTTCAAACAGGATGCGATCATACCTTTACAAAATTATGAAAGATTTGCTTTAAGAATGGCTGTAGATCAGCAATTAGGAAAGCGTTTTCGTGTCGGTTTTACAACCAACACCAACTACTCTAAATCTGAAGCTAATGGTCTGAATCCAGGTGCAATTTTAGGATATTCTCCACTTGCTAATCCTTACAATACAGATGGAAGTCCTAAAAGAACAATGACCACAGGGGGAGGTGCAGATCAGATCTGGATCTTTTCAAGACAAAATATTGAAGCATTAGGTCAGAAATATGTTGACGAAACCAAATCTTTCGCTTCATATAATAACATGTATGGTGAAGTAACACTTCCTATTAACGGTTTAAAATACAGACTTAATGTCGGTTTAGATTATCGTACATCAAATAGCGGAAATTACGCAGGTGTTGGAGTATTCAGCTATAATCCGGCAACTTCATCATCAGCGGGAAGAGGAAATAGCCAGGTTTATCACTGGGCTTTGGAAAATTTGTTAACCTATGACCGAACTTTCGGTAAACATAAAATTAACGCAGTTGGTCTTTATTCAGCGGAAGGCAACAGATCTATCGGCACTTACATGAGTGCGAGAAATGTACCTGCAGATTTTTTTCAGTATTACAATTTAGGACAATCTCCTCAAGCCGATATAACGGTAGATCCTAATAATCAAAGCTATGCACAATGGGGGCTATTATCTGCAATGGGTAGAGTTATGTATACTTTTGATAATAAGTATATGTTAACGGCTACATTAAGGGCAGACGGATCTTCACGATTGGCTCCGGGAAATAAATGGCATACCTATCCTGCATTATCATTGGGCTGGAATATCACCAATGAATCTTTTATGCAGAATATAAAAGCGATCAATTTACTTAAATTGAGAGCAGGTTGGGGACAAACATCGAATCAGGCAGTACCAGAATATTCCACATTAGGAAGATTAACTGTAACACCATATAATTTCGGAAATACTAATACAACAGGAGTATATGTATCTCAGGCTCCAAACGCGTCATTGGGTTGGGAATATTCTAAAACACAAAATTACGGGATAGATTTCGGATTGTTTAATAACAGGCTTACAGGTAGTGCTGAATATTACAAGACCCACACTTTTGACCTTTTAACAAGAAAGAATTTGCCTATTTCTTCAGGTTTGTCTAACGTTCTTGAAAACGTTGCAGAAACAGAAAACAAAGGTTTTGAATTTTCATTAAATGGTATCATTGTTAATAATCCTGAAGGTTTCTCATGGGAAGCCGGTGTAAACTTTTATACCAACCAAAACAAAATCTTATCACTTGCTTCAGGAGCGCCACGTGATTTAAATAACCTTTGGTTTGTTGGATACAATATCAATGCTTTATATGATTATAAATATATTGGTTTATGGCAGGCAGGAGATCCTTATCAGAGTATTTTAGAACCTGGAACGGCAGCTGATGTAGTAGGTTCCATTAAGGTTTTATATACAGGAGGATACAACCCGGACGGAACGCCTATGAGAGCAATTGGTCCTGATGATATGCAGGTATTCAATACTGCACCTAAATATCAGGGTGGTTTCAATATGAGATTTTCGTATAAAAATTTCGATTTAAGTACTGTCGGAGCGTTTCAACACGGAGGAATTCTCGTAAGTACACTATATGGCTCTGCAAGTTATCTTAACAGATTAACGGGAAGAGGGAATAACGTAGATGTAGATTACTGGACAGAAGATAACACCGATGCATACTTCCCACGACCTGGCCGACATTTAAGTGGAGACAACCCTAAATATGCCTCTACGTTAGCTATGTTTGATGCTTCGTATGTGAAGCTGAGAACCATCACTCTGGGATATAATTTTAATAAAAATCTATTGGATGATCTGAAAATAAGTGGTCTAAGAATTTATTTTACGGTTACAAATCCTGTAGTATTATTCTCTCCTTATCACAAGTTCTCGGGCATGGATCCAGAACCAAACTCTACAGGAGATCAGAATCAGGCTGTTAACGGCTATCAGCCGCGTCAGTTGGTTATTGGTACCAATAACCCATCTACAAGAAATTATTTAATGGGACTTAACTTAACTTTTTAATATTTTGCATCATGATACATTTAAACAAAAAGTTGGTATTAGGAGCAATCTTTTTATCATTAACATTTACAGGGTGTAACGAAATCCTGGATGAACAGCCAAGATCAATCTATACTGTTGATTACTTCAGTTCTGCTGACGGGATCAATCAAAGTATACCTTCACTATACAGGCATTTAAGATTATTATACGGAAACGGTTATTTTATGAGTAACTGTCAGAACGGTACAGATGAATCTACATTTGCACAGAGTGCTGACGGAAATTTTAGAGAACTTGATATGTCCGGTAATGGAAATGTAAATTCCAATACTTTTCCTACCAGTATGGTTTGGAGTGCAGCTTTTCCGAATATTAATACGGCAAACGGAATCATCGAAAAAGGGCCTGGTTTTTCAGTTCCGGAATCTTTAATTTCTGAAGCACGATTCTTTAGAGCATTCGATTATTTCATGTTGGTTCAGACGTATGGAGGTGTTCCATTGGATTTGGGTTCTGGAGAGTTGAAATTCAACATCAACCCTGTTACAACATCTGTAAGAAATACAGTACCTGAAGTATATACGAAGGCTGTGTTTCCTGATCTAAGAAAAGCAGTTGATAACTTACCTGCAAACCCAAGGATTACAGGAGGAGTTACTAAAAACGTAGCGAGATTATTTTTGGCAAAAGCTTATCTTACTTATGGTTGGTGGCTTCAGAACCCGAATAATATTCCTACATATCCTGATGCAGCAAGAACTGATCCGGACGGACATAATGCACAGTGGTATTTTCAGCAGGCTTATGATATCGCAATGGCAGGAATTACAAACCCTGGTCAGTATGCACTTCAACCTACATTTTATGATGTAAACGAAGGTTCTAAAGATAGAAATTCTGAATGTATGCTTTATGCAGACCATACTCAATCCAGCTCTTATTACAACGAAAGCGATCCGGTAGGATTTGGTTCTGGCTGGGCTCCTGATAACTTTGCTGCGTGGATGCAGACCTGGAATTACACAGCTATTAAAAGTAGTAAGACAACATCTTGGGGAGCACAGGATATAGTTAGTTCTGTACAGCGTGAGGCTGCTCAGCCTTTAGGACGTCCTTGGGTTCGTATGTGCCCTACGATAGGCGTTATAAAAAACACTTTTGCAGATAAAACTAATGACTCCAGATACGATGGAACTTTTGTTACTGCTTATAGAGGAAATTGGAATAAGAACGGAACAGGGTTAACCACAGTACCCGTATTATATAATGCAAACAATCTTCCAGTACAACCAGGAGGTGTTATATTAAGTTTTTTGTTGGACGATTCACAAACACCTACATATCCATCAGGATCAGGACAAAATGGTGTCGGAGCTGGGACTTTACCAGGAAGAGCAGATTGGATAGTTGCACCAAACGGAATCAGCAGAATTGTTTACCCGGGACTTTGGAAAATAGGAACTTACAGAACTGACGATCCAAACGGATTAGGATATCCTAATGCAGGTTTAACACGTCCTTTCAATGTAGCTAAATTCTCAGAATTCTATTTCATTGCAGCAGAAGCAGCCGTAAAAGGAGCATCAGGTTCTATGACAGCGAGAGATTTAATCAACGTGATCCGTGCGAGAGCCGGAAAGTGGAGATATAACAATGCTCAAAATACGACTTATATTGCAGACAACAGTGCAGCAATGACTGCGGCTACTCCTGCAAGTATAACTATTGATTATATTTTAGCAGAAAGATCCCGTGAATATTATGGAGAATTCTACAGATGGTATGACTTGGTGCGTACACAGAAATGGGGGGATTATGCAGCTACTTATCAGATTGGAGGATCTTCTTATGGCAACCATACTCCACAGACGGTTACAAGAAATATCCAGTCATTCCACTACTTAAGACCTATTCCTCAAGGACAGTTGAATGCGATGGAAGTTTCTGCTGATATTAAAGCAAAATACCAGAATCCTGGATACTAATTAAATTTTATTCTACATTCATATTAGCAGCAAAATAGGTGTTGAAAAGCACCTATTTTGTTTAGTATGAAGAAAAATTCAAAACTTATGGAAAAAA
>NZ_CAJYMO010000058.1 GCF_913776365.1 uncultured Chryseobacterium sp.
TAAGGATACTTATAAAGACTGGAGTGCACGGGATCTAGGCACCGAAGCCGCCAGTCTGGCATACAGTGCTATTTTTTCCATTCCCGGCCTTCTCATTATCGTTATATGGATTACAGGAATTTTCTTCGGGGCAGAAGCGGTACAGGGAGAAATCACCAAATTCATCGGGAGTATGATGGGCAAAGATGTGGGGAAAAGCCTTGAAGAAATGGTGATCGGAGGTATGGTTGACAAGAAAAACATCATCATGAAGATCGTCGGGATCGTAACCCTTGTCTTTGGTGCAACTTCCTTGTTTTTTCAGTTCCAGAAATCCCTTAATAAGCTTTGGGATGTAGTGGCCGCGCCAAAAAAAGCATGGGAAAAATATCTGCTTGACCGCGCTAACTCACTGGGAATGATTATTGTTATTGCATTCCTGTTGCTCATTACGCTCCTGCTCAGTTCCTTCATCGGCCTGGCCAATGACTGGGTGATCCGCCATTTCGGACTGGAGACACTGGTGCTGGTAAACATCATCAATATTGTAGTCGGTTTTCTGGTTGCATTTTTCCTTTTTGCAGCCATGTTTAAAATCCTGCCGGATGTTGAGCTGCAGTGGAAATCGGTGTGGGTAGGAGCAGTGGTAACCGCCCTGCTTTTCACTTTGGGAAAATATATTCTTACGTTTTATTTTGAAAAGTTCAATCCAAGTTCCTCTTTTGGTACGGCCGGAACTGTGATCCTATTGCTTCTCTGGATCAATTATACCTGTCAGCTTATCTTTTTCGGTGCGGAGTTCACGAAGGTGTATACCAAGAAAATGGGCTACCGGCTGAAACCTTCCAAACATGCCAAATGGAGTCCGCAAACTGTCCCTGAGGAAAATGCGGATGAGGTAATCACCGGTGCCCAGCCGAAACAGCCTATTAATAAGGAAGCAAAAAACAATATGATATAAGAAACATTTTTAATATTAAAAACGCTGTAAACATCAATTTTTACAGCGTTTCTATTTTTATCAGCTTATATAGGCAGGGCATCAGGAATCTCCTGTTTGCTTCTCACCTCTTTAAAAAACACAGATTGTTTTTTCTTATGAAAAAAAGCAGGAAAAATTCCCGCTTTCTTGTGATCAGCTTCCGCTTTTCTTTATAAGCCTTTATTTCTTACAAAACGGCTTTCCTTTTTTAACTTAAAGTCTGGTTCTTATTTCTTAATGAATTTAAGTTTGTTTTCCGCACCTTTGGAGCTTTTACCGGTAATAATATACAATCCTTTTGAAAGTTCTGTCACCTCATGTTCACGTCCTTTAAGGTTGCTCATGATCAGTTTGCCGGATCCGTCATAGATGTTTGCGTTCTCCAGATCAGCTGAAAGTTTCAGCGTATTCCCTACCGGGTTTTCCAGAACGGTGATCTTACCATCACTTGCCTTGTCACTGTTTAATACGGCAAGGATTTCATTCGGAAGCAGTATCCTTTTCACAAAAACATTATTGCTGTTATTGGTGCCGTAGAACACATTGTAAATATATCCGTTCGGATTCATGATGTTTTCAATATCCGCACGGAAGCCGGCTGAATTCGGTACGTTTACGGTAAAGGTTCCTCCCTGTCCGAATGCTGTATTGATGCTGCCGTTGTAATTCAGTCTGGTGTACGTATAGTAAGCCCCTGTATTCGTGCTGGTGCTGGTACAGATGATGGTACTTCCGCCCGGCTGAAACAAAAGACTGCCGGTGTAGATCTGATTAGACAGAGTAACTCTTCCATTTGTTCCGAACCCGGCTGCCGGAGCAAGATTGGCATCTAATTTCAACAATTCGTGAACCGTAAAATTATTCTGATCTATAAAAAAAGTTGAGTTGTTCTGATACACTCTTCCTGTCACAAAGTTATTTGATCCTGAGATGCCTGCACTTTCATTAAGAAGTCTGTACAGAGTCCTGTTATTGGGAGTGGCAGGAGCATTTCCGTTGATATAAATATTATCCCCGCTTACATAAACTTCATTGATTTCGAAGGTGATGGTTCTTTTCCCGTTTGTTCCGTAGGTAGTATCAAGACTTCCGTTAGAATTGAACCTCATGAGGTAATTGTGACCGTATGCCAGATATTTTCCTGACGACAGCAGTTTCAGATCAAAAATAGAATTATCAAGATCAGTGGTGGTATCAGACCACGGACTTGTGAAGGAAGTATCTGCCGTACCGTTGGCATTAAGTCTCACCAGATTTAACGTGAGCGTTTCAGGATCTATTCCATTATCCAGTTCGCTTGCATAGCAAAAAAATAACTTTCCGTCATTCTGAACCAGAACCTGTGAAAACCCTTCGAAGTAATCAGTATCTGCCTGAAGATCCATTGTAAAGACACCACCGTTGGCAAAGCTTTGATCCAGTGAACCATCAGCATTCAGCTTCATAATGACCGCCTTATTGGAAGTGGAGCTTTCATAACTCCCGCTTAAAATCATTTTGCCGTCCGGTAAAACCGTAGGCTGGAAGTAGGTGCCTTTTTGCGCATGGGTTACGGTACCGTTACTTCCGAAATTGGTATCGACTGATTGGCTGAAACCGAATTGAATACCCAATAAAATTCCCAAAGAAAAGAGAGATTTTTTCATAGATTAATTTTTCGGCAAATATATAATAATAAATACATAGCAGCAAGTGCCGAAAGGTCATTATTCTTGCAAGAAAATTTCTCCTGTCATACCCTTTCCCGTTGAATTTCAGCCTGAAACACAGAAAATAAAAAGTCTATTGATTTTTGCATTCAGAATTTCCGGAATGACACGAGACAATCCTGAAAATATAATAGCCGTTTTTTTATCAAAGTCCCCGTCTGAGATTTTTGTCCATATTTCGTTTTGATTTTTAGATACGATAATAATTAAGTAATAAATTTAAAATTACGCAATTAATCTACTAAATTGGTATAATAATAATCACTACATTTTGAATAAAAATAAGAATTTTGTATTGTTGATCGGTAAAAACAGCTAGATTTGTATTGAATTAATATTAATGAAAACTCATGAAAAAATTCTTTGTTTTTTTACTGTATGCTTTCTGCCTGCTTAATCTGGGAATCATACAGCATGTATCAGGGCAGGCATCCTCTGCATTGCCCTATTCACAGGATTTCAATACGGCAAATGATTTTACCCTATCGAACGGGACATTGGATAATAAATGGTTTTACGGCTCCGCAACCGGTAATACAGGAAATTCCCTTTATATCACGAATGATAATGGAATTACCAATGACTATACCATTACTTCATCAAGTGTTGTACATGCCTATAAAGACCTGATCGTCCCTGCAACAGCTTCCGTTGCCAATTTCTCTTTCGACTGGAAAGGAATCGGGGAAAACGGCTATGATTACCTCAGGGTATGGATTGTTCCTGCGTCATTTACGCCTACACCCGGCACACAGATTACTGATGATACCGACAGGATACAGATAGGCGGCAACTTTTCCGATGAATCGGCCTGGCAGCATTACAGCACCATCAGTATGAATACAAACCCCTTTGCCGGGTCAGTGATGAGACTGGTGTTTGAATGGAAAAATGACGATATCATAGGGAACCAGCCTGCCATTGCGATAGACAACATCAGCATCAGCCTGCCCAGCTGTTTCCCGCCTATGGCCCCTGCAGTCAATACCATTACCACCAACAGTGCA
This sequence comes from uncultured Chryseobacterium sp., assembly GCF_913776365.1. Lineage (GTDB taxonomy): Bacteria > Bacteroidota > Bacteroidia > Flavobacteriales > Weeksellaceae > Chryseobacterium. The sequence continues at coordinate 3,678 of NZ_CAJYMO010000058.1, forward strand.
GACCTTTCATGGACCGCACCTCCCTCAGCTCCGGGTAACGGCTATGAGTACTACCTCAGCACCAACTCTACGGCACCAGCTGTGACAACAGCAGGGATTGCCAGTGCCACGACAGGCGTAACGGTAGCATTGGTCCCAAGCACGACTTATTACTGGTGGGTCCGTTCCGTATGTACACCGGCTGATAAGAGCGTATGGATAGCGGCCTCCCCTTTTGCAACACCTCAGATCCCTACTACCATTCCTTATGTTCAGGATTTCTCAGCGGCTAGCGACCTTCAGCTGACCAGTACGGGGCAGGTGAACCAATGGGCTTACGGTGGTGCTACCGGAAATCCTGCAAACTCACTTTATATTTCTGATGATAACGGAGTAAGCAACTCGTATGATATCATGTCTTCAAGCGTGGTCCATGCCTTCAGGGATATTACGGTTCCTTCCGGCACCACCAATGCGACCCTGAGTTTTGACTGGAAAGGAACAGGTGCACAATACAGCGATTACTTACGGGTCTGGCTGGTCCCGGTATCCTATAATCCGGTTGCCGGCGAACAGATTTTTTCAGGCGGCGGAAACATCCAGCTGGGAGGAGATCTCAATCAGCAGGCTGCATGGCAGAATTATTTCGATCCGCTGGTGGATCTGAGTACTTTTGCAGGACAGGAAGTACGTCTTGTTTTTGAATGGAATAATTATACGTTCAGCGGAAACCAGGCACCTGCTGCGATAGACAATATCAGCCTCAGTATTCCTACCTGTCAGGTTCCTACCAATATTGCGGTAACTGCACTGGGAAGTGCGACGGCAACCATCGACTGGACGGCAGCTTCACCGCTGCCGGCAGGAGGCTACCAGTATTACCTTTCTACAGTCAATGTGCCCCCTGCAGCCGGTACAACACCTACAGGCGCCGTTACTACCAATAGCCTCACCCTGGGATCACTGATTCCCAATACCACCTATTATATCTGGATCCGTTCGGTGTGTTTAGGCCCGGACAGAAGTTTCTGGATGGCAGGCCCTACGTTTACCACTACTCAGATTCCGGCTACTATTCCTTATATCCAGCCGTTTACTACAGGAAGCGACCTGGGATATACCAACGGGACTCAGGTGAATCGATGGATTTACGGTACAGATACCGGGAACACGGGAGGTTCAGTCTATATTTCCGATACCGGTACGACAAATAATTATGACTATTCTTCCAACAGTGTGGTGCATGCTTACCGGGATATTACGGTTCCGTCGTCAGCAACCCTCGCGAGCCTGTCATTCGACTGGAAAGCAGAGGGGGAAGCCAATTATGACTATCTGAGAGTATGGCTGGTGCCAGCCCTTTTTATGCCTGTCTCCGGTACCCAGATCAGTGCAGGACCCGGGATTATCCAGATCGGCAACGATTATGGGCAGCAGCCTACCTGGCAGACCGTTTCCAACCCTGCCCTGGACATTTCCAGCTTTGCAGGCAGCACCATGCGTCTGGTATTTGAATGGAGCAATGATGCCTATAGCGGTACCCAGCCTCCTGCAGCCATCGATAATATCAGCATCAGGATCTGCAGCAATGCCACCCCGGCAGTCACCCTGGGAACACCTACCTATAACGCTGTCGTACTGACCTGGCCACAGGATACCGGCGGAGCAAGCTACCTGGTAAGATATCGTCCTGCAGGCAGTACAGGGCCTTGGCAGAGCTACAGCATACCGGCTGCAGCTGCGCCTGCTACCACCAATACCACCACACTACAGCCACTGTTACCGGCAACGCTGTACGAAGTTGAATTGGCAGCTGTCTGCAATGGTACCCCGGGAGTATTTTCACATGATACCTTTAGCACCAAATGTGATCCTACGCCTCCGAATGTCACCATTACCAGTATCACACCGACTTCAGCAATAATCGGCTGGTCACCACTGGCCGCCAGCTCCCAGTATTTTATGCGCTACAGAATTGTGGGCAGCGGGGCTGCAGGATGGAGCCCCGAAATCCCTTTACCGGCTGCACCGGCCAATACGTATCCGCTCAGCCTGCTCACGGTATACACCACATACGAAGTTCAGATCGCTAACCGGTGCACCGGCAGTACAACGCTGAACCCGTGGTCCAATCCTAAAGTATTCACTACGGAACGAACCTGCGACATTCCACCTCCGGGACTTGCCATTACCAATCTGACTCCAACAACAGCCACTGTAACCTGGGAGCCGTTTGCAGGAGCCAGTTCCTATATATTCCGGTACAGAAAAACAGGAATTCCGAGCTGGACGACCATTAATACCAACAACAATACCGTGATCCTGCCCAATCTCCTTGAACTGGTGAAATATGAAATGCAGGTAGCCAATGTCTGCAGCGGAACCCCGGGCAACTTCACCCCGCTTTTCCTGTTTACAACACCTACGGTGGTTCATTGCCAGATGGCTGCACTGGCTTCCACTACGGAATACATTTCCAAAGTAACGGTTACACCCAACGGAAGACCTGTGATGACGAATACAACAACAGCGTCTACTTATTCCGATTACACGACGACAGCCGGTAAATTTATCGAAATGGTCCAGGGATCCTCAGACAACCAGATCACCATTGAGAAAAAGCTGTCAGGAAGTGCCCAGGCGGGAGTGGCAGTATGGATCGATTTCAACAGAAACGGAAATTTTGATATTGATGAAAGAATACTGGTATCGGGAGCAGACAATTCCACAACAGTAAGCGGAACCTTCTCCGTGCCCGCCGATGCCTTTATCAGCATGACGGATTTCAAATATGTTGTGATGAGAATTGCCATGCAGAAAGACGGGATCCCGGTAAACTGTACGGACTTCCCTTCCGGCGAAGTGGAGGATTATACGGTAAAAATCACGAAATTACCTGTTCCTAACCCTGTCAACCAGACCGATATCCTGATTTATCCCAACCCGGTAAAGACTATACTTCATGTGAAGAACATCAGTGCAAAAGCGAATTATAAAATCTATAATTCAGCCGGACAAATGGTATCATCAGGACTCATCCTGGACCAATCCATTGATCTCGGTGCACTGATCAACGGAATTTATGTGATCGATATCGATGATGCAAATGGTACATTACAGAAAAAGTTCATCAAAGAATAAAATAAGTGATTCAGTAAATCCCTGCATTTCTGATTGATCAAATTCCGGAAGACCAATGGTTTTCCGGAATTTTTATTTTTTAAAATCACAGAATCGTCTAAAACCAATGATCACTTATACAGTAAAATTATTAAAACTTTACAGACCGGTACTTCATCAGAAACATGGGCCGTTTTTCCTTTTATACGTGTTTTCGGTAATCATCTGATTGTGGGTCAGGAGCAAATGAGGAGTTAAGCAAAATACATTGTCATTTGAATATAAAATAACGTGCTTGACGTAGGTCAGCATACCATTTCCAAAATGAAGCAGCGTAAAGAGGAACAAGATTCTACCTTGGAAAAATAGTTTCCGTTTCAGATGTAACCGTTGAAGGAATAAAGAACTGCGATATCCAATTATTTCAAAATCTGTAATGATACAGCTTCCGGTTCATTCCATACTTATCAAAACTGCCCGTTTACTCCTTTTAATAAATGGTGGGTGTTGTCGAGGAAAACAAATCTCTTGCGAGCATTTTGCCTGCCAGTGAACGTGAAAAATAGAATTACTGAATCAAAGGCTCCGAAAACTAACTTTTCAAAGGCATTGCTTATTTAACCAGATGCCGTTTACAATAACTGAAGAGTATACGCTTTGAGCCATTCTGCCGCATTGCAATCAATTAAGAATTGAAAATATATTTTGAATCCTTAACTGACGTCTGTTTTTCTCTCAATGAGGTCCCAAAAATTACCATACAGATCACTAAATACGGCCACGGTTCCATAGGATTCAACAACTGGCCCACGGACAAATGAAATCCCGTTCTGCCGCATAAACTGGTATGATTGATCAAAGTGATCCGTTTCGAGGAATAGGAACACCCTGCCCCCACTCTGATTGCCCACGGCTGACCATTGTTGTTCATTTGCAGCCTTCGCCAACAGAAGACAACAGCCGGAGGAACCGGGAGGCTTAACCAGCACCCATCGTTTGGTTTATGACAGACGGGTATCTTCCACAAGATCAAATACTAATTTATGGATGTAAAAATCAAGGGCTTCATCGTAATCCCTGACCAGAAGTGAAATATGAATGATGGACTGTTTCATTCTTCAGATATGCAATTCGTATTGTTTTGTATTACTGGAAATTTTCATGCCCCTACTTTCTTTGATAACTGATCTCTTTGATTTTGACAGTTATCAGTGATAAGAGCAACCGACAGACCGTTACTTTTTCAGATATTTTATGGAAATGCCCAGCTGCCCCATATGATACAAATCGTGATGGATGAGCCCCTGCAGGAAATACCGGAAGTCTTTCCCATAGTCGGCTGAAATGGTATTGAGATAGGTATCATCTTTACCGTTCAGTATATCGATAATCTCCTGCCTGCTTTGATACAGTTCTTTTTTAAGTGCTTCCCATCCGGCAGGACGCAATTCATCGTTGGTTTTCCAATTGGACGGATCATCCAGTTCCAGCCGAACCACCAAGCCCTTTAACCGGCCCATCACTGCCCTGCGCCATACGATAAGGTGCGAAACCAGTTCAGCAGGGCTATGCAGATCTGGAAGCGGCCGGGTAAACGCCTCCGCTTCGTTAATCTGTTCAAATTTCTTTGCAAAAGTTTCATCCAGCCAAACGTCGCCATCATGCAAATCATTGAATTGCTTTATCATATCTTCGATCAGGTTTGTTGCCATAATTTTCTGTTATCAAGTTTAAATTACGAAAATTTCCGGATATCCCGTCAAATTTTGAACGATAAAAGATGGACCAGGATGGTAAATTACATTAATTTATATGACCCGAAAGAATCATCTTCCCCCATTTTAGATCACGCGCAAAAGTTGTGGAACCTTTTAAAAAGCAGATTATTACTTAGAGCAAAGGCCTGAATAAAAC
>NZ_CAJYMO010000059.1 GCF_913776365.1 uncultured Chryseobacterium sp.
GAAGCCCGACGCTATTGATATTACCAAAATATTTTCAAAAAACAATGTTTAAGCTTATCCTGATGTATTTAGGGGATAATATAGGAGCGTAATCAAACGATGGTCCCTCCGGCAAATTCTGCTGCCCGCCCGGATAATGGTTTATTGGCCGGGCGGATACCGGGAGACTGTTCGCCCAAAGTATTCATCTCAAAAAAATGAAACTCCCGGATTCGCAAATTCCGGCCTGCAATTCCGGGCAATCTGCTTACACCAATATTCGTTCATCCCTTTCAAAAACCTCAGAAACCAGGTAACATTTTCATAAAACGATGTTACATTTTTGAAACGTCGTTATCATTTATTAAAATAATTAAAATTCAATGTTTTGATTTTCAATTCATTAAAATAAATTAACACATAATTAACCTTGACGAAATATTTTGTTACATCATTAAACCCTCAGATTACCTTCCCGGGATATATTAGCCACAAGCAAATTAATAATTTTCTATAATGAAATCGCCTATCATTTGAAAAAGTGAGTGTAATGAACAAAGAGCGATTCCATCTGATTCATAAAAAATAATAAATATATACAGATGAATAAAATTGTGATGTGGTCTGTCACCGCAGCGTTGGCAGGATTTCTTTTCGGGTTTGATGTAGTGGTAATTTCCGGGGCCGATAAAAAACTACAGGCACTTTGGCATAGCTCAGATGCCTTCCACGGAGCTGTTGTAATGGGAATGGCATTGTGGGGAACCGTAATCGGTGCCATCTTCGGCGGAATCCCCACCAATACCTTCGGAAGAAAGAAAACCTTACTGGCCATCGGGGTCTTATATGCACTTTCCGCCATCGGAACAGCATGTTCCAACGACCCTTATCTCTTTGCATTTTTCAGGTTTATGGGCGGTTTGGGCGTTGGTGCGTCTACCATTGCTGCACCGGCTTACATTTCCGAGATTGCACCGGCAAAAGACCGGGGCCGGCTGGTTTCCCTATATCAGTTCAACATCGTTTTGGGTATTTTGGTGGCCTTCTTATCCAATTATTTACTCAGCGGAATCGGTGATAATGACTGGCGTTGGATGCTTGGCGTTCAGGCGATTCCGGCAGCGGTCTATACCCTTTGCGTTTTCATCATTCCCGAAAGTCCGAGATGGCTGGTGTCCAAAGGCAGAATAGAAGAAGCCAAAAATGTAATGAAAATCATCAGTCCGGACCAGGATTCCGATACGCTCATCACACAGATGGAAGATGACCACGCCGAAGCACCGAAGGAGAACATCTTTATGAAAAAATACCGTTTCCCATTGATGCTGGCTTTTCTGGTGGCCTTTTTCAACCAGATGTCGGGAATCAACGCCTTCTTGTATTATGCACCGAGGATTTTTGGTGAAGCCGGGTTGGGTGAGAAAACCGCACTGCTCAGCAGCATCGGGATTGGTATTGTGAATATGGTTTTCACCCTCGTCGGCGTTAATCTGATCGATAAAGTCGGCAGAAGAACCCTCATGTATATTGGTTCCGTCGGGTATATTATTTCGTTGGGACTGGTTTCGATGGCGTTTTATTTCCATTGGTCAGGGCTGGCGATTCCGGTATTCCTGTTCCTGTTCATTGCTTCGCATGCTATCGGTCAGGGAACGGTGATCTGGGTTTTCATTTCCGAAATTTTCCCAAACCACCTCCGGGCTTCGGGACAGGCCTTCGGAAGTTCCACGCACTGGGTTTTGGCGGCGGTTATTCCGTCAATGATTCCGACTTTATTTTCCACCATCGGCGCAGGAACCGTATTTCTGGTCTTCACCGTTGCAATGGTCTTCCAGCTGTTGTTCGTGATTTTTATGATGCCCGAGACCAAAGGTGTTTCCCTCGAAAAACTCAGCAAGACCTTAACGAAAGAATAAAACTCAGTTAATTTCAGCAATAGAAATGGTAAAGATTTGGGCAGCTGTATCCGTCCTCCGTTCCCGCTTTTTTCTGTCATTGCGAACCACGTCAAGCCATCAGTAGAAACATTCAACTCCCGCAATGCCAGAAAAAGAGCTCCACTCAGGCCGGGCTGCGGGATTCGTCATAAAATAAGTTTTGCCATTAAGAATACTATTTTGACAACCATACAATTCTGAATGAAATTTAATCAGATTTAAAACGTCCCACAATCGTTCAAACTCAACCAAAAAATTAAAATTTGCCCAATCCGCAGAATCTGCGTGAAACAAAAATAATCGTAATGAAAAAAATAACATCAACTTTACTCATCGCTGTCGCCTTCCATTCCGGCCTGCACGCACAGTCGGATTCCAGGCTCTCGGAAGAGCAGCTCTACCGGCCCAATTTCCATTTCAGTCCCAAAAAAGGCTGGATGAACGATCCGAACGGCCTCTATTACAAAGACGGCGTCTACCACCTCTTTTTTCAGTATTATCCCGACGGGAACAAATGGGGACCGATGCATTGGGGGCACGCTGCCAGCAAAGACCTTGTGACGTGGGAAGAACAGCCGGTGGCACTGTCTCCCGATGATTTGGGATACATTTTCTCGGGAAGTGCAGTGGTGGACAAAAACAATACTTCCGATTTCGGAGATTCCAAAAACAATCCGGTCGTCGCCATCTACACCTATCACAATCCCAACCGTGAAAAAGACGGGAAAATAGACGTGGAATCCCAGGCGATCGCTTATTCGCTTGACAACAGCAAAACCTGGACAAAATATGCTTCCAATCCGGTTCTTCAAAACCCCGGAATCCGTGATTTCCGGGACCCGAAAGTATTTTGGGATGCTAAAAGACAACAGTGGATCATGGTATTGGCCGCTCAGGACAGAACACACTTCTACGCATCAAAAAACCTGAAAGACTGGACATTCCAATCCGAATTCGGGAAAGAGGAAGGGGCGCACGGCGGCGTTTGGGAATGTCCCGACCTATTTCCGCTGAAAGTGGAAGGAACTAATGAAGAAAAGTGGGTGCTGATTGTCAACATCAATCCGGGCGGACCGAACAAAGGTTCTGTCGGACAGTATTTTGTCGGTGATTTCGACGGGAAAACCTTTAAGACGGATGAACTTTTTAATCAACAGCTTCATAAAGAAAAAGCCGCCTGGCTGGATTGGGGGAAAGACAACTATGCGAGTGTCTCCTTCGACAATATTCCGCAGGACAAGAGAATCATCATCGGCTGGATGAGCAATTGGGAATATGCGCAGGAAGTTCCTACCGAAGCGTGGCGCAGCAGTATGACTGTGGCAAGGGAAGTTTCACTCAAAAAAACAAAAGACGGCTATATCCTCAGGAATGTTCCGGTTTCCCAGCTAAAAAATTATCAGGGGAAATCCATAAAGAAAAAAATCAATGTACAACCTGAAAATAAACTGTTTGGTAAACCGGAAATTGACCTTAGCAAAGCCGTTTTAGAGTTGGATATAAGCAAAATGACTGCCGGAACCTACACTTTCGCACTGAAAAATTCATTGGGGGAAAAACTGATTTTCGGGATGGATAATAAGACCAGAGAACTTTTCGTCGACCGTTCCGGATCAGGGAAAACAGCTTTCGGGAAAAATTACGCAACACCCGTTACCAAAGCACCGCTGGGTCAGGCATATACCCATGCAAAAATGAAAGTGGTTTTGGATAAGACTTCCATAGAAATTTTCTTTAATAACGGTGAAAAAGTACTGACCGAAATCTTCTTCCCCAACGAAAATTTTTCAGAACTGACCCTATCGACAGACACGGAAGGAAGCTCATTAAATATCGACGCCCATCAGGTAAATATCAAATAAAACCCTGGATGGCTGTAATCAACAGCATTGGGTGAAGCCCGATGACCGAAAGAAATTGAACAGAGAATCACAGTCCTGAAAGGGCTTAATCAACAGCATTGGGTGAAGCCCAATGACTGAATGAAAATTGAATATAGAATCACAGCCCTGAAAGGGCATAATCAATAGCATTGGGTGAAGCCCGATGACCGAAAGAAATTGAATATAGAATCACAGCCCTGAAAGGGCATAATCAACAGCATTGGGTGAAGCCCGATGACCGAAAGAAAATTAAATAGGGAATCAAAGCCCTGAAAGGGCATAATCAATAGCATTGGGTGAAGCCCAATGACTGAAAGGCGCCATCAATGACATTCGGTGATGTCCCAATGGGAATATTGAATTAAAAATTTTTATTAAAACTAAAACTGTACGATATGAAGAAATATAAAATGGCCATTGCCTTTTGCCTTCTCCCGTTTTCCTGCCTCCTGGCACAGGAAATCGTCAGGGGCAAAGTGCTGTCTTCCAATCAGAAACCGCTGAGCGGGGTTACCGTAACGGTTTCCGAAACAGGGGCTGCCACGACCACCGACAGCAGCGGTGCATTTCAAATCAGTGATTTGCAGAAAGGAAACAAACTTATTTTCACATATCCCGATTACTCCACGCATGAAGTGGTGGTGGATGAGAAGACTGTCCTCAATATTGTTCTGGCTGCCGATAAGGTGAAAAACATCGATGAAGTCGTGATGACCGGATATACGAAACAGAAAAAGGCAGACATTACCGGAGCTGTTTCCATCGTTGATATGAAAGACCTGAACAAACAGGCCGAGCCGAATCCCATCAAATCCCTTCAGGGAAGGGTAGCCGGGGTCAACATCTCGGCGGACGGTTCGCCTTCCGGGGGAAATACCAAAGTCCTGATCCGGGGTGTAGGCACGCTCAACAATACCGATCCGCTCTATGTGATAGACGGTGTTCCCACAAAAGCGGGAATGCACGAGCTGAATCCTGCCGACATCGAAACGATGCAGGTGCTGAAAGATGCTTCATCCGCCAGCATCTACGGCTCCAGGGCGGCTAATGGGGTGATCATCATTACCACGAAAAAAGGAAAAAAAGGCAGGATGAGAATCGACCTGAATTATTATACGGCCTTTTCCCAATATGCAAAAAAGACCCCTGTTCTCAATGCAAAACAGTTCGGGCAGGTGCTTTGGCAGGCTAATATTAATGATGGTCTTAATCCAAACAATAATAACCTGAGCTATACTTTCGACTGGGGTGTCCAGAATGGGGTCCCGACCTTATACAACAGCTATGTTCCGGAGTACCTGGATGCAGCGAAAACCATCAAATCTGCCAATACCAACTGGTACGATGAGGTGTCCCAGACCGGCGTTGCCAATTCTTTGGATGTAGCCGCTTCCAGTGCTTCGGACAAAGGGTCTTACTATTTCTCAATGGGTTATTATAACAATGACGGTATCGTAAAGCTGACCAATTTCAAGAGATTGTCTGCCCGCGTGAATACCTCCTATAATTTTTTCGATGGTAAATTGAAAATCGGGGAAAATTTCACCTTCAATAAAACCAATGAAGTGATGGACCCCGGTGTTCTGGACCCGGCTTTGAGAGCGCTGCCTGTCATTCCTGTTCACACCGTGGACGGGATAGGGTGGGGCGGCCCGGTGGGCGGGATGAACGACCGTCAGAATCCTGTCCGTCTTCTGGAATACAACAAAGATAACGGCTACCGTTACCAGCGTTTTTTCGGAAACGTCTACGCCGAATTGCAGCCCGTGAAAAACCTTACCCTGAAATCCAGCTTTGGGATTGATTTTTCAAACTACTATAAAAGAATGCTGCAGCGGAGCTATGTTTCCGGCTATCTTCAGAACAAGACCAATGCGGTGAACATCGACCAGTCCGATACCGAAAAATGGACGTGGAGCAATACCGCACAATACACGGCCAAAGCAGGAAACCACCACTTCGATTTGCTGGGCGGGATGGAAATGTACCGCGATACCTACAACAATACCTGGCTCAGAAAAGAAGGATTCCTGATTGAGACACCGGATTATATGTATCCCGATGCCGGAACCGGCGATGCCTTCAACGGTGGCAGCTCTACCTATTACAGCCTGTTGTCCTATTTCGGAAAATTCTCCTACGATTACGACAACCGTTACCTGTTCTCCGCAACCGTGCGTTATGACGGCTCTTCAAGATTCGGGAAAAACAACCGTTTCGGAACGTTCCCGGCATTTTCGGCGGGCTGGAGGATCAATAAGGAAGATTTTGCAGAGAAATGGATTCCGTTTTTCTCGGATTTGAGACTGAGAGCAGGCTGGGGGCAGACCGGGAACCAGGAAATCAGCAACTCTGCGGTGTACTCGCTGTATATTGCGAATTATGCGGGCGGCAATCCCACCTGGGCCACTTCTTACGGCACGGCTTACGATATTTCCGGGGTAGGAAGCGGTTTATTGCCGTCAGGATTTATTGCCACACAGACCAAGAATGATGATTTAAGATGGGAAACCACTACGCAGACCAACCTCGGAATGGATTTCGGATTTTTTAATCAGAAGCTGACCGGAAGCGTAGATATTTACAAAAAAGCAACCAAAGACATTCTCGTGCTGCCGCCGTACCTTGCAGTGATTGGCGAAGGCGGGAACCGCTGGATCAACGGTGCGTCTATGGAAAACAAAGGGCTTGAGGTTGCTCTAGGCTATGCCGATAAAACGGCTGGTGGCTTCGGGTACGAAATTTCAGGAAACTTTTCAGTGAACCGGAACAAAATCACCGGGTTGCCACAATCGGTTATCAACAATTATGGCGGAAACGGAACGACGGATAATATCTTGGGAAGGCCAATTAATTCAATGTACGGTTATGTGGCCGACGGACTTTTCAGGACGCAGGCCGAGGTGGATAATTCCGCCACACAACCCGGAAAAGGCCTGGGAAGAATCCGTTATGCCGATTTAAACAACGACGGCATCATCGACGATAAAGACAGAACATGGATTGGAAATCCGAATCCGGGTTTTATGTATGGCGTTAATCTTAATTTCTCTTATAAAAATTTCGATTTGTCGACCTTCTGGCAAGGCATCGGCGATGTGGATGTCATTAATTCCAAAAAATACCAGACCGATTTCTGGAGTGTGGATGATGTCGGTTCCAACAAAGGAACGAGATTGCTCAATGCGTGGTCACCACAGAATCCAAACTCTGATATTCCGGCATTGACAACGGTGGACAGTAACGCAGAATCAAGGTTTTCATCCTATTATGTGGAAAACGGAAGCTATCTGAAATTAAGGGTTTTACAATTGGGGTACAGCATTCCGAAAAATGTGCTGGAACAGTATAAAATCACCAATTTCAGGATTTACATTAGTGCACAGAATCTTCTGACCCTCAAATCCAGGAACTTCACAGGCATCGACCCGGAGACACCGGCTTTCGGCTATCCGCTTCCGCTGACGTTTAATTTTGGAGTTAATTTATCATTATAAGATTGGAAAGGTTTATGAAAAATACAAGGCTCCGACAAGCTCAGCCTTACCATACAGCCTTTAAACATTGATTATTCAAAGGTGTCAGCCTGAGCTTGTCGAAGGATATCTTAGAACGGATTGAATAATGCTTAAATATTTTAATTGAAATTAATTTATTGATTATTAATGATTTATTAATTGTTGCTTTTCTTAAATCCTTACTATTTAAAAATTAAAAAAACAGTTCTGTAAAGCAGACTTTAAAAATTTTAAAAATAATTACAATGAAAAAGAATATACTTTTAACAATTGCCTGCGCTTTCCTTTTGGGAATGACTTCCTGCAACGATTTCCTGGATAATGAACCGAGAGGGGTGCTTTCCGAAGCCGATGTGGTAACCCCTCAGAATGTGGACGGTTTTGTGGTGGCGGCTTATGCTGCGCTCGGCAACGACCATTACGATACGCCTTTCAGCCTTTGGCCTTACGGAAATGTACGTTCTGACGATGCCTACAAAGGCGGAAGCGGAACCAACGACATCCAGGCCTTTCACTTTTTTGAAATTTCAAACAACATCCGTTCGGATTTTGGTGAATTAGACCGGCTCTGGTATCTGCATTATGTGGGAATCGGACGTTGCAACAAAGCTATTGCAGCACTGAATCAGCTTTCCGAAGCGCAATATCCGAACAAGCAGAAACGCATTGCCGAAATGAAATTTGTAAGAGGACATTTTTATTTTATGCTGAAAATCCTTTTCAAATATGTGCCTTATGTGGATGAAAATACGCCGATTGAAGATTACCCGAAAATTTCCAACCGGGCAAAAACCGACCAGCAATTGTGGGATGCCATCGCTTCTGATTTTGAATTTGCGGCTGCCAATCTTCCTTCAACCCAATCCGAAGCCGGAAGGCCGAAGAAAAGTGCGGCGTATGCATATCTTGCCAAAGTGCGGCTGTACCAGGCTTATCAGCAGGACGATAATTATACGGTAACCCAAATCAACCCGGCAACGCTTCAGAAGTCCATTGATGCGGCCAACCAGGTGATTGGGAACTATACTTTGGAATCGGATTTCGGGTACAACTTCCTTCCGGGAACGCACGACAACGGTCCGGAATCGGTTTTCTCCATCCAGTATTCCGACAACGACGGAACACTTTTCGGAAGGCTGAATTATGGTGATGTCCTGTCTCTTCCGCAAGGTCTGGGATGCTGCGATTTCCACAAGCCGAGCCAGAACCTGGTAAATGCCTTCAAAACCACACCGCAAGGTTTACCGATGTTCGATACCTATAACGATACGGATCTGGATTATCATCAGCTCAACAATTACAAAGTGGACCCAAGGCTGTATCACACAGTGGCTTTGCCGGGACTGCCGTGGAAATATGAGGAAAACAAAATCTACCAGGAAAGCTGGAACAGAAGCCCGGGAACCTACGGTTATTATGCGTCGTTAAAGGAAA
>NZ_CAJYMO010000060.1 GCF_913776365.1 uncultured Chryseobacterium sp.
GATCAGATTTTTAACAGATAGAAGCATCTTACTTCTTTGATAATTTTTAAAAATTTATTTTGCCCTTTAAAAATAAATTATAACTTTGTAATTCAAAGTTCTTTTTATGGATTCAAAAAATTACCACGAAGATCTGCTGCACATCCGTTCCATGATGGAACGTTCATCACGGTTCATTTCACTGAGCGGCCTGTCCGGAGTGGTGGCAGGGTTGGCAGCCATTATCGGTGCCGCGTATGTATTTTTTGCTTTTAAAAGAGAGGGAATTGATTATTTTGACGGAGACCGGAACATATTCAGTCCGGAACTGGTGAAAGAGCTGGTGATTACCGGAACACTGATCCTGCTGACTGCTGTTTCCAGCGGATATTTTTTCACGGCCGATAAAAGCAGGAAAAAAGGTCAGAAGATGTGGGATGCCACCACCAAACGGCTGCTGGTCACTTTTATTGTACCGTTGATAACCGGCGGTATATTCTGCCTGGGACTGCTTTACCATCATCTTTTTGTATTGGTGGCACCGGCTACCCTTATCTTCTATGGACTGGCATTGGTGAGTGCGGAACGCTATACCCTTACCGACATCCGGTATCTGGGATATTGCCAGATCATACTGGGGCTGCTTTCCCTGTTTTTCCTGGGTTGGGGACTGCTGTTTTGGACAGTAGGGTTCGGGGTACTGCATATCGTCTACGGACTGATTATGCATAAAAAATATAAATAGCTGTCATGAAAAAGCGGATCCTGTTTTTAATCCTTATTTTTGCAGTGGTTCTGCTGAGGACACCGCTGTTCGGCTTCCTTTTCAGTTATAAGATAATCACGGAGCGGGAACCCGTTGCAGAGATCGAAGATAAAGAGCTGAAGGCAGCTGCGGGTAAAAAGGCGGGTGTATACAATGTCGAAGACATTATTCAGGATGCCCAGGAAATAACGGCTTCCCGTCTGGGCTTTACTTTTGAAAAATGCGGTCATGAAATCAATGCTTTGACGGTATCGCAAAAGGCCAATTGTATAGGGTATGCTGCCTTTCTCGCAGCTGTGATCCGGTATGAGCTGCGGCAACAAAACCTTGAAGATCAGTGGCAGGTGCGCCATCAGGTGGGAAATGTATATTTCCTGAATACGAACATGAACCGGTATATAATGTCAGCATTTTTCAGGGATCATGATTTCGTGACCATGGAAAATACACAAACCGGAGAAACGGTTGCTCTTGATGCAACAGTTTACGATTATTTAAAAATTAACAGGATACGATTACGATGATAAAGATCAATCAGCTCAATAAAGAATTCGAAAGCCGTGTAAGGCTGGGCATTATGTCCGTCCTGATGGTGAACGACTGGGTTGATTTTTCTGAAATGAAAAGTCTGCTTGAAATTACAGACGGCAACCTGGCCAGCCATAGCAATGCCCTGGAAAAGGCTGCTTATATAGAAGTGAAAAAAGAATTCGTCGGGAAAAAACCGAAAACGTCTTACCGGGTCACCCAGAGCGGGAGGGAGGCTTTCACCGAACATCTCAATATGCTGGAAAAACTCCTGGGCAGATAAGAATAAATTTTTTTAAATTTTAACTTTGAAATACAAAGTACTTTTAATAATTAAATAAATATATAAAATGATTTCAAGACAACAGAAGACCGCTCTTATCTATGCGGTACCGTGCCTGCTGATGGCCACTGCTTTTTTTGCCGGTCTTTTTGCAGAAGGCTGGAACTGGACTGCCTCCGATTTTGCCACAGCGGCTGCACTGCTTTTCGGAGCGGCCTTCTTCATCAATCTGGCTGCTGTTTCTCAAAAACCGTTTTTCATGAAACTCATGATCTGTCTTTCCGTAATATTGGTCCTGGTCCTGATCTGGATCGAGCTGGCTGTAGGTATTTTCGGGAGCCCTTTCGCAGGAAACTGATTTTAATACCATAAAATAATACACTATGAAAAATTCAGCCATAAAAAATACCGGCCGGTATACGGCCATCATCTCTTTCCTGCTCGGAAATATTTTCCTGTTCGGCTACCTGATGACCGGTAAAGTGGATTTTGCCCTGGCCGGATATTTTTATCTCTATATCAGTGCTGCAGTTAATCTTCTCCTTCTGGGAATACTCCTTCTCTATGGATTTTTTCACCCACAGCAGCTCCCTGCCTGCAGGAAAGCAGCCCTGGTACTGCTGATCAATATCCCTGCAGCGATCTTGTATATTTATATAGGCTATAACCTCGTCATCCGGTAGAATATGAAAAAAATACGCGTGCGGTTTCTTCTCTTTATTTATGAGAATACCCAAAAATGGTACAGGACTTATTTTAAAAAGAAAAAAAGACAGTGGCAGTTCAACGAAAGGCAGCTGCTGGAATTTGAAGAAGATTCACTGGGAAGAAAACTGGGGGAATTTTACCGGAAACACGGCTTTAGCATGATCCCGAAAATGGAAAACCACGATGTGCATCACCTGATCACCGGCTGCGGTACCCGTTTTGAAGAAGAAATCGCCATGCAGTTCCTGCTGCTGGGAAACGGGAAACTGAATGCCCATCTGCTGGCGGCCATCGTTCTCGGGGCTCTTATCCTTCCGGAATATTACGGGATGTACCGGAAAGCTTACAGAAAAGGCCGGCAGATGCGCCCTTTTCATGCTTGGGACTTCGAATCGCTCCTCCGGCAGAACTTTGACCACCTGAAAGATTTCATCCTTCAGAAGAATTCACCTTCTTTATATTAAGTAATGCCATGCACACCATAAAATTAAGCA
>NZ_CAJYMO010000061.1 GCF_913776365.1 uncultured Chryseobacterium sp.
GTCGATAGCCTCGGCTCCGCTGTTTACCAGGTAAGTGATTTCCAGCGGATCCGGTGTAGCTTCGGCCAGCAGCCTGCAGAGGTCTACCGGTTTTTCCTGTGCATATTCCCCATATACCATCACGTGAAGATATTTATCCGCCTGTTCCTTGATGGCTTTTACTATTTCCGGATGAGAATGCCCCAGGGTATTGGCAGATACGCCTGCTACAAAATCCAGGTATTTCCTTCCGTCGGTGCCATAAATATAACTGCCATCCGCCCTTTCCACTTCAAATCCTGCAGCAAACCTTGTCGTCTGTGCCTGGTACATAAAAAAATCTTTTTGCATTTCGGTTTCCTTGAAATTTCAGCAAAACTAAAAAACATTCATCAGATGCGGAAATAAAACCAATAGAATAAAAAAATCGCTTGCAGTAAACCTGCAAGCGAAACCACCAAATCACAAAATATTAATATAGTTCTATTATATTTCGGTATAAATATATAAAAAAAAATTAATTCAAATCCATAATCCCTATCAAATTTTCAATAATAATGCGATTATCATAAACAATTCAATAATTAATGAAAAATAATTGAAGTATAACTATCCATATTACAATAATTTAGCATTTGGAATATATGCATGAAGGGCTGATCATTTTTTTCCATTTTTTTTCATCACATGATCCTGTACAGCGTATATGCAACCCTGTTTATAAAAAATAACTCACCAATTTCAGGGGTGAAATGGTGAGTGGAATATTTTCAGTAACTGATTGGAGCCTAAGCTACCTTCTTGTACGTTTTGGCTTTTTCGCTTCTTCTTTTGCTTTTTCTTTTTCTATGACCTCCTGAGCCTGATTGTACAGGCTGTTATCAGACTCGTATTTAACTTCCGGATAATTGGGTGTATCCACAAGGATATCCTGCCATTTCAGGATCCGGTCTTTGGTATTCCAGTTGAAATCCGCGAATTTGCGCCTTTCAGGTTCTATTTTACTCATAGGATAGGTATCCGAATTGGCCCCGATATTACAGGCTACCATATACAATGCCTTTTCCTCGAAAAGTGCATCAATGATTCCACAGGAAGTCAGGGTGATTCCGATCCTTTCTTTTTTGCCGGTCTGAGAATTGACATCATCGGAATAGGTGATGGCCTGTGCATTCCCGATAACTTTCGCTTCCCTGATGCTGTTGTCTGCCCCGTAATACACGGTCATCAGCTTTCCTTTGACCTGGTTGAATTCATCTTTCATGTCCAGTGAATCCACTTTGCTGATGGCAAAAGCATTTCCGATCACCTTCAGGGAGTCTATATTTTCCGCCTGCGTATTGAAATACGCTTCCACTTTATCCCCGGTTACCTGCTTTCCGTTGCTCCACAGGATCGGCTCCCGGTACATATGAAGCACCCCATCGGTTTCATTAAATGCAATGGAATCTGCCCTGCCCTGGGCATTGGATTTATAAAATCTTCCTTTACGGAAAGCCCTCAGGAAACTTTTCTTTACCTTTATATCGACAGAATCAGGTTTCTGGAACGAGATGATTTTTTCTGCTGCGAAGTACATAGAGTCTTTCTCCAGTGCTTTTACCGCATAAGGGTTTTTGGTCATCATGGCAGAATCTTTCTTCTCAAAAATTTCACCGTAACCGCCCTTCATCCATCTTCTTTCCAGAGGATCATCCAGCGTTACATTTCCGGTCGCCTTTCCGAAACCGGTCAGCTGATTGTAATACATTTCATCACCGGTAAGGATCTTATCATTGTAATGAACCCTTGAATTTTTGTACAGGAAAGCTTCCTTGGTATTCATATTATAATTTCCTTTCTCGGTAAAAATCCTGTTTTTAGGGTTTTTCCTGTTGGTAATAGTCGTAGGGCCGGTGATATCAACGATATTCGTATTCTGGTTCTGGACTACATTCCTGCCCTCCAGCGTATAATCCTTATCTTCAATTTTTACGTTTCCGGTAAGATCAATTGTACGTGGCGTCAGAAAGTAGGTACCGGATTTTGAGTACGTAATGCTTTTTCCGTCGTTGATGGTTCCCCCGGTATTGTAATAGGCCTGATTGGAAACCCGGTCATAGTACATGGTTTCGGTTTTGATCACCGTTCCTTTCACATCAGTAAGCACAACATTTTTTCTGGCAATTCCCCGCTGGGTATTGCCGTCATATTCCATTTCATCCGCCGTAATCACGGAGCCGTCTGAATTCTGCAGCTTTACGTTTCCTACCGCTTTAATGAAGTTCTGGGCTTCGTAGACAATCACCAGGTCTGCATTCAGCAGCGAACCCTGATGGGAGAACTGTACATTCCCTGTAAAATAATTATTCCCGTCATATTTCGTATCCTTCCTCAGCTCATCCGAGTGGATATGCTTCACCTTTTCAGCCGGCGGCGCATTTTTCTGGGGAACTGAACCCGGGGTAAAATACGGATCCTTCTGCACGGGTTTCGGTTCCACCTGCGCAAAAGTAAACGTAGAAAGTAAAATAAACAGAAAAAGAGCAAACCTTGCCCTCCAGGACCGGTTAATCATTCTTGGTGCCATAAAAATACAGCGAATGCGAATCAATTTTAACCCCGAAGGCTTCTTCGATAGCTTCTTTGATACCTTGTATTCTGGGATCACAGAATTCAATAATTTCTTCAATCTCCTTATCCGAATCTTTTTTGTAGATCACCAGGTGGTCATGCTGCTTATCAAAATAAGATTTTTCATAAGAAGATGAAGTAAGGGTTTTCTCCCCGAACTGGTGCTTTCTGATCAGCCCTGCATCCAGGAAGATCTCGATTGTATTGTAAATGGTTGCTTTGGAAACATGGTATTTTTTCTGCAGCATCAGCAGATACAGATCATCCACATTAAAGTGATGATCCATACTGTAAATCTCTTCAAGTATCGTATACCGTTCAGGCGTGTTACGGAAACCTTTTTCCAGCAGGTAGTTTCTCAGTACATCCTTGATCAGCGTAATATTTTTTTCCTTTTGTATCGTATCCATCAAAAAAATTATCTACAAATTTATTGATTTTTATTGAAATAGCTACGGTGCGGGCGTGTTAAAGAATTTAACTGTTATGCCTTTTGTATTCGCACTGTTCTATCCTGGATTTCCCGACACAATCTTCCGTCATAGGCGCTGATTCCACGACAACATTGTGGGATGTTACGCCCCAGGCCTTGAAATCATCGCTTCCTATATATTTAACAAAATTATAGATATTTAAGATAATCTTCTCTTTTACCGTAAGCAGGATATCATTGATATAGGTGTTATCTATAATGACATACTTCAGATCCGGCGGAATATTATGGGCCCGTAAAGACGGATGGCTGCTGCGGGAAGGTATGGTTCCGTCCGCCATCATATCCCTGAGCACCATATCGAAATAATCATTGATCCTCCTGTCGATCTTAAACCCGAGCATAAAGTTGATTTTATAGATCGTTCCCGGAAGTACTTCGTCTACGGCATACTTGAAGGTATATGGATCTTCCTGGTTGGTAATGGTCAGGATAAAGTAATGATCCGCCCTCTTCGGCTGTTTTTTAATGATGGAATAGATAATTTTAGATTCGATCTCATCGTTTCTTTTGGCACGGCTCAGATAAGCGAGGTTGGTGGCATATTTCGGGATGGTTTCATCAAGCTTCATGTCTTTAATGATCGGGATATAGTTTTCCAGCTTAATGAATTTGATGAATTTCGTTTTGATCGAACGCCCGTTGTACCAGGCATACATACAGATCCCGATGGAGCCTGCCAGCACCACGGTAATCCATCCGCCTTCCATGAATTTAATGACGTTTGCACTGAAGAAGCCCAGCTCAATGGCCATGTAAACCAAGGCAAATACCAGGATGAATATTTTGTTGACCCTGCGCTTCAGCAGCCAGTATACAAGCAGCACGGTAGTCATCAGCATCGTTACCGTAATGGAAAGACCATAGGCCGCTTCCATTTTTCCGGATTCCCTGAAGTGAAGCACCACAACGATGCAGAACAGCAGAAGCCCCCAGTTGATCCTCGGGATGTACATCTGCCCTTTTACCCCTGAAGGATAATCGATTTTCTGGTTGGGCCAGAGGTTAAGCGACATGGCTTCGGAGAAAATGGTGAAGGAACCCGTAATCAGGGCCTGGCTGGCGATGATGGCAGCGGCCGTTGCCATGATAACCCCGGGAATCACCATCCATTCCTCCATGATTCCGAAGAAAGGGTTTATTACGGAAAAGCCGGGCTTGTTATAATTGGTTAACAGCCAGGCTCCCTGGCCAAGGTAATTCAGAATGAGCATGATTTTCACAAAAGCCCAGCTCACCCGGATGTTCTTGGCGCCGCAGTGTCCCAGATCCGAATACAGGGCTTCTGCACCGGTGGTACAAAGGAATACGGCTCCAAGGATAACAATGGCGCTTGGCGAATTAGAAATCAGCTTGTACGCATAATAAGGATTGAAAGACCGGAGGATTTCAAAATTTTCGCTTAAGTGCGATAATCCAAGGCCTCCCAAAACCAGGAACCAGATCACCATTACCGGTCCGAAGAACTTTCCGATAAAGCTGGTGCCGAACTGCTGTACCACGAAAATCACAATTAGAATCCCAATGGTAATGGGCACTACGGGCGTATGCGGATTATAGATCTCCAACCCTTCAATTGCGGACATGACGGTAAGTGAAGGCGTAATAACCCCATCTGCAATGAGCGCCGCCGCCCCTATGATAGCGATAAGATAGAGCCAGCCTTTCTTCAGGTTTTTAACCAGCGAAAATAAAGCCAGGATTCCGCCTTCGCCTTTGTTGTCTGCCCGGAGGGCAATGATAACATATTTAATGGTGGTCTGAAGGGTGAGGGTCCAGATAATACAGGACAGTGCTCCTTCGATGTATTCGTTGAAAGGCATCGTGCTTCCGCTCTCCCTGGCATTCACAATAGCTTTCATTACGTAAAGTGGTGAAGTACCGATATCTCCGAAAACAATGCCGAGAGAAACCAAAATTCCAATGAAAGAAAGCTTTTTGATATCAAAATGATGACCGCTTTCTACCGTATCTGCCATATCAGCTAATATTTATTTAAGAGCGCAAATTTAAATCAAATTTACAATCCTATGAATTTTTATTCATGAATATAATAAATGAAAAAACTTCCTTTCGGAAGTTTTTTTCTATAATGATTCGATTATTTAACGTACATCGCCTTTTTGATTTCCTCTTTCACTTTTTCCAGTTTCGGGAACCAGTCTGCAAATAAAGCAGCGGAGTAAGGAGCCGGTGCATCAGGAGTGGTAATCCTCTTGATCGGAGCATCCAGGTAATCAAAAGCTTTCTGCTGTACCATATAGGTAATTTCAGAAGCTACGGAACCGAACGGCCATGCCTCTTCCAGCACTACCAGGCGGTTGGTTTTTTTCACGGAAGCCAGCACGGTATCGTAATCCAGCGGACGAACAGTTCTCAGGTCGATTACTTCTACCGAGATCCCTTCTTTTTCGAGATCTTCAGCTGCCTGAATCGCCAGCTTCATGATTTTCCCGAAAGAAACCAGGGTAACGTCCGTTCCTTCTCTCTTGATGTCCGCTTTCCCGATCGGCAGGTAATATTCTTCTTCAGGAATTTCCATTTTATCGCCGTACATCTGCTCGGATTCCATGAAGATTACCGGATCATTATCCTGAATTGCCGTTTTCAGCAATCCTTTCGCATCATATGGGTTGGAAGGAACCACTACTTTCAGTCCCGGAACGTTAGCGAACCAGTTTTCGAAAGCCTGGGAGTGGGTTGCTCCCAACTGGCCTGCAGAGGCTGTAGGGCCACGGAAAACGATAGGGCAGTTCCATTGACCACCGCTCATCTGACGGATCTTGGCTGCGTTGTTGATGATCTGATCGATCCCTACCAGCGAGAAATTGAAGGTCATATACTCTACAATAGGCCTGTTCCCGTTCATGGCAGCACCTACGGCAATTCCTGTAAAACCAAGTTCAGCAATAGGGGTGTCAATTATTCTTTTAGGACCGAACTCATCCAGCATTCCTTTTGAAGCTTTGTATGCACCGTTGTATTCTGCTACTTCCTCCCCCATTAAAAAAATGGATTCGTCTTTACGCATTTCTTCGCTCATTGCCTGTGCAATTACCTCACGAAAAGTATATTCTGCCATATCTCTTTGAAAAATTTAGAGTACAAAAATAGTATTTTTTTATGAGTTACATAAAAAAACGGCATTTCATTTAAGAAATGCCGTGTATTAATTTAATGGTACCCTGATTAATTCACTTTCTGCCAGGTCTGTGTTCTTCCGATCAGCGAAAACCCGAGATATCCTCTTACGCTCAGCTGGTCACCGTTTCTTTTGATGGTACACTTATAGGTCTTGCCCGATTTAGGATCCGTAATGGTCCCGTCCGTAAACTCATCCCCGTCTTTTTTCAGGCCCCGGATAATTTCCATCCCCAGGATCGGACGGTTTTTACGGTCATCCTTGCACTCCGTACAATTCGGATTTGCAGGTTTTACCAGCAGCTGGGAGATTTTCCCGAAATATTTATCCCCTTTTTTATAGATCTCCACAATAGACTTGGCCTGTTTCGTCTCATCATCTATAGTTTTCCACTTCCCTTCGATCTGGGCGAATGACATCACGCTGAACAGGGACAGGGCGAATGCGAATGCTGATTTTTTCATATTTTTTATCGTTTAATTACAAAATGACAAGAGTACGGTCTCTCTATTGTTAAAAATATAAATTAATTTTAATACCGCCAAGACATTTATTATCTAAAGCATAAGGATTGGTTCCCGGATCTGTTGATTGCCTCTGTACATCAATTCATTTTCCTGTTGATCACCCGGTCCATATAATCCTGGTACCAGGCTTTGGCTATCTGTTTCCCTTTTTCAGCATCGGGATTATTTTTCAGCTGAGCCATCAGGTTTTTCTCCAGCCCAAGGTCCGTCTTATCAAAAATTCCTACGATCTCCTTTCCGTCAAAACGGTAGATGTAGTTTCCGATGATGAACTGTTCTGCGGCTCCATCCGAATTCGCAATAACCGGCGGATATTTTTTCTCATCCACCAGACTTCTTCCCCAGCTCCTGATTTTTTTGTTGTACCCGATGAGGTCAGCCAGCGTAGGATAAATATCGATCTGCTGAGCCAGTTCATCGTCTATGCCTTTCAGCCGGTAGGCCGGATTCGGGGAATAAAAGATCAGGGGTACGGCAAACCGGTTCATGATTTTCTCATATTCCGGATAATAGACTTCATTGGTATGGTCTCCTGTAAATACGAAGATCGTGTTGTGGAACCATGGCTGTTTCTTTGCCGTCTCAAAATATTTCCTGATGGCATAGTCGGTATACTGGATCGGTTCATGCATCTGGTTCTTCCCTTTTTTAAATTTGCCGTTGTACTTTTCAGGGATCTTAAAAGGATGGTGGGAAGAAGCCGTGAATACCGTTGCCATGAACGGCTGTTTTTTCCCCACATTCTTAGCAAAATACTGAAGGAAAGGCTCGTCCCAGATCGCCCAGGTACCGTCGAAATCGCTGTCGTTGTTGTATTCTGTTTTTCCGTAATAGTGTCTGAATCCTAAAATATTGCCGAAACCCAGGAAGCCCATGGAACCGTTGGGTGCCCCATGATAGAAAGACGTATCGTATCCCATTTCGTTGCAGACCGAAACAATCGACTGGATTTTCTGGTTGGAATACGGCGAGCTGGTAAACGCATCCGTAAGACTTGGAATTCCTGCCAGTACGGAACTCATCCCATGGATGGACTGCCTGCCGTTCGCAAAGGTATTGGGGAAGATCAGGCTTTCATTGGCCAGGCTGTCGATAAACGGTGTATAGGAAACATAGTCCTTTATATTTTTCGTTCTGTTGAAAGCACCTGAATATTCCCGGCTGAAGGATTCCACAATAAAAATCACGATATTGGGTTTATCCGTTACCGTTCTGCTGTAGGTTTTATACGGATGGATATTCTCTTCAATGAATTTTTCATCCACGAAATGGACCTCTCTGAAATTATTGGTATTCAGCGTCCTGAAAAATGAAAAGGTGCTGTTCAGTACCATATTTCCCTGGGCCGGAAGCTTTACGAAGCGGTTGGCATCCACCAGGTTGATCGGTCTTGTGCTGTGTTTGAAGTCACCGCGGATCCCTCCGACTGCCAGTACCGTCGTCACACAGATCAGCACCAGGGACCAGATAAAATAAGGAACCAGCCTCACAGGCTTCTGTTCTGCAATCTTTATTTTTTTGTACAGGAAGACCCACAATACCATTGATGCAATAAAACAGAGCAGAACGAAAGGATTCTGAGCCACCGAAAGCATGAAGATCCTGAATATATTATCTTCGTGCTGCGCGACCTGCAGGGCTGCAGAAGTGAGCCGCATCTGGGAAAATTTAAAATACACCATATCCCCGAAATTCATGGCGTAAGCAATCCCGTTGGTGATAAAATACAGCCAGAAAAGAAACTTCTGGTATCCTTTACGCGTATTGATGATCACCGGAATAATGCTCAGGAGGATAAAAAGCGCATTCACATAGAGGATGGCGGTTGTATCGAAAGCAATTCCATGAAAAGCAAGACTGAAATAATCCTCTACCGAATCGATCCGGATCAGTCCCCGGTTAAAGAACCAGAACAGGAACCTGGCCATCTGGTAAGAAAAATAGGCTAAAAAAATCCGGTAGATCAGCACCGCGATTTCCCGGGTCCTCAATTCTTTGAACAGTTTCATGGCGCAAATTTACATGAAAAAATGTAACGATGGAACGATGGAACAATGGAACAATGGAACAATGCAATGAGGGAATAATAATGATGCATGGATTTACTATGGGAAAAAAGCAATAAACACATATTTCGGAAGTACCGGTAAAAACAGCCTGTACCGGGATAACATATCTGCTCCCTTCCGTATTGTATGATTACCCCGTCATACCGTCACATATTTACCAACTGATACATGGTTTCCCTGTATCAACTACACCGGCAAACAGCAATGGGTATATTGATGTAATCTTACATGGATGCATTGTTAAATTGTTAAACTGTTAAATTGCTACATCGCTACATCATTACATTCATACATTGGTATACCTGTAAATTAATTTATTGTTTTAATTTTGCAGTTATGAGTTTTATCAAAAATAATCTGGCCAATGCCATTACGCTGGGCAACCTGCTTTCCGGGTGTATCGGAGCAATCCATCTGATTACGGGTGATTATCAGGTAACGGCGGTCTGCCTTATTTTCTCGCTGGTTCTCGATTTTTTCGACGGCTTTGTGGCCAGGGCGCTGAAAGCCAACTCGAATCTGGGAACACAGCTGGATTCGCTGGCAGATATGGTAAGCTTCGGGCTGGTTCCGGGACTGACGATGTTTAAGATGCTTGAGCCTTTCGGCAACCACCTGTCCGGGATGGCTCTTCCTTTCGAGATCAAATATTCCGGACTGCTGATTACGCTTTTTTCCTGTTTACGTCTGGCGATCTTTAATCTGGACGAAGAACAAAGGTATTATTTCAAGGGATTGAATACGCCATCCAATACGATTCTTATTTTCGGGATATACTATGCTTTCCGTGAAAACGGGAACTTCGGCTTCCTGACGGAGAATGGGATACTGTTGGTTGTCCTTACCGTTCTGTCGGCCTGGCTTCTGATCAGTCCGGTTAAAATGATTGCCATGAAATTCAAGTCGATGAAGCTGAAGGACAATTACCCCAAAGTGGCGTTGCTGGCGGGTGCCGTTATCATCCTGTTGGCCTGCAAAACGGCCGGGATCCCGATGGTGATTCTCTATTATATGCTGATATCGCTGCTGTT
Source organism: uncultured Chryseobacterium sp. (assembly GCF_913776365.1). Lineage (GTDB taxonomy): Bacteria > Bacteroidota > Bacteroidia > Flavobacteriales > Weeksellaceae > Chryseobacterium. Next base: position 9,855 of record NZ_CAJYMO010000061.1, read on the forward strand.
TCAGAAACAGCTTACTTCATAGCGCTTCAGGACATTCCGGAGCGAAACCCATTTTCAAATTAACCCTATTATCAAATTTTCAAATAAAAAATGAACTTAAAGTTATATAAGCCGCTGTGTATTTTTGACCTGGAAACTACCGGAACCAATATCGGCCGGGACCGGATTGTGGAAATCTGTATCCTGAAGGTCAACCCGGATGCTTCCCGGGAAAGCAAAACCTGGAAAGTAAATCCTGAAGTGCCGATTCCCAGGGAATGCAGTGAAATCCACGGCATCTATGATGAAGATGTAAAGGAAGCGCCGGTTTTCAGGGAAATTGCCCCGAAGATCATGGAAATGATTTCCGGTTCTGACCTGGGAGGCTTCAACTCGAACCGTTTCGATGTTCCGTTGCTGGCAGAGGAACTTTTAAGAGTCGGTATCGATTTTGATCTGAGTAAATTCAAGCTGGTGGATGCCCAGACGATCTTTCATAAAAAGGAACCGAGGAACCTGAGTGCCGCCTATCAGTTCTACTGCGGGAAAACGCTGGAGAACGCACATTCTGCAGAAGCCGATGTGATGGCTACCTTTGAGGTACTGGATGCACAGATCGGAAAATACGATGACATCCCGAAGGAAATTGCAGCACTGAGTGAATTTACCTTTCACAACAAAAACGCGGACCTTGCCGGAATGATCGGGTATAACGATAAAAATGAAGAAATCTTCAACTTCGGGAAGTATAAAGGCCAGAGCGTAAAAGCAGTCTTCAAAAAAGACCTCGGCTATTACGGATGGCTGCAGAATGCTGATTTCCCTTTGTATACGAAGAAAGTCTTTACGAAGATCCAGCTGTCCAGCAAATTTTAACGATTTAAAATCATGAGCGAACTTGTCAAATTCAGATTCTACGAAACAGCGCTTCAGGCCAACCGGGACAAACAGATCCTGGCGGAAAGCGGTATCAACAGCTTTATCGCGAATGAGCAGCTGATCCAGTCGGACTGGCTGCTTTCCCAGGCGGTAGGCGGCATCCAGCTGCAGGTTTTTGAGGAAGACCTGCAAAAGGCAGAACAGGCCCTTCTGGATTACAAGGAAAACGAAGAGTTTCCGCTGGAAGTGGAACATACAATTGAAAATTCCGCTTTTGATTTTGTCTGTCCCAAGTGCGGTTCCAACCATATTTACCGGGACGACAGCGCGACCAGCTTTTTCGGGATCTCCATCCTGACGAGCCATAAATTCGTATGCTATTACTGCGGGAATGAGTTTACGCATTAAACTGCAGATCACCAGGATGAACAAGGTAAGAAAAGCAGGAAGATACCTGCTGATCCTCATTGCAGTTTATCTGCTGTACTCTGCCGGCAGATATATACTGGTGTGGAAAAGCGTGAGTGTTGATCCTTCCCTGAGTGCAAAACAGATTTTCAGGGATTTTGACCATCAGAAGCAGGAATACATCGATGGCGGGGAAAGCGGGGACATAAAGACCAATAATTTCAGGGTAAAAACGGACAGTCTGTCGACAGAATCCTACCGCTGTGATATCGAAGACCATCCTTTGTCTTTATGGATACGTTTATCTACGGGCGATGAAAGCAGCTATGGATATCTTATTAAAATAACCAACGGCCGGTATACCCTTTCTTCTTATCACCATACCGATGCCCCGCGAATGTTTGATTTCTTCTCTACAGAATATGACAGGATCCTCAGCAGCAGGCTTATCCTCAATCAGGCTTCCTATCAGAAAGGCGACCGTATTTCCGGATATGTGGAAGTGAAAGAACAGAAAGGATACGGCGCTGAAAAGTATTTCAAAGAAGGAAAAGGGTATTTCAAAGGCATCGTGAGATAGGAAAGATGGGGATCCTCCTGTTTCAAAGTCTTTTGCCGGGTGCGGTATGGTCTGAAACCACTGAAGATGAAAATACAGCCGGTAAAGCATTACACCCATATCCGAATCACCGGCGGGTGCCCCAGCCCTGATAGCAGCGGTTACCCCACAGCAGGCGCAGGGAAAGCCGGGCGCGAGGAGTATGAGCGGATAGCAGGAAAAAGCTCCTGAAAAAATCAGACACCGGTCACGGACTGAGATCCCGGATCTTCCTCACCGGACCGGTATCAGAATGAACTTAAAAATAATAAAAATATGAAAATCATCTGCATCGGAAGAAACTACAGCGAACATGCCAGGGAACTGGGCAATGAGATCCCGGAAAGACCGGTGATTTTTATGAAGCCCGATACGGCAGTGCTGAAAGGAAATGATTTTTACATTCCCGAATTTTCAGACGACGTGCACTACGAACTTGAAGTGGTGGTAAAAATTTCAAAAGGCGGAAAGTACATCCGAAAGGAAACGGCGGCCAAACATTATGAAGAGATCGGCCTCGGCATCGATTTTACGGCCCGGGATCTGCAGAGCGACCTGAAATCAAAAGGGCTGCCCTGGGAACTGGCCAAAGGGTTTGACGGCTCTGCCGTAGTGGGAAGCTTCTTTAAGAAAGAGGATTTCAACCTCGCTTCCTTATCTTTCTCACTGCTGAAAAACAAGGAAAAGGTACAGGACGGAAATACCCGCGACATGATGTTCAGTATTGATGATATCATCGCATTTGTTTCGCAGTATTTTACCCTGAGGGTAGGTGACCTGATCTTCACCGGAACTCCCGAAGGTGTAGGAAAAGTACAGGAAAATGATATCCTGGAGGCCTATCTTGAGGAGCGGAAAGTTCTCGACATCCGGGTTTTATAGAAAAACGTGCGGTTTTCCGGCATAATTTCCCTATCTTTAAGAGACAAAACGAAAGGTTATGATCAATATTGTAGTACCCGTGGATTTTGGGGATAAAACAGAGCTGCTTGTACAGGGAGCGGTAAAATTTGCCGGACAGGTGAACGGGAAAATTTTCCTGATTCATGTAGCGCCATCGGATATCGGTTTTGCCATCGGTGATATGGGGTTCCAGTATTTCCCGGAGGTGGAAGAGAATGAAATCCGGGAAGAGCTTGTCCAGCTGAACAGGATCCAGCAGTCCATCCTTGCCCAAGGTGTGGAATGTGAGCACCTGCTGAAACAGGGGCTGGCCAAGGACATCATCCTGGAATATGCAAAGGACAAGCAGGCAGACTATATTGTCATGGGCTCCCACGGAAGGAGCGGGATCTATGATGTATTTGTGGGAAGCCTGACCAAAGGAATTACCAAAGATTCGGAAATCCCGGTACTCGTACTGCCGATCCATGAGCAGTAAGCAGATACAAGGGTGATCTGAACATAAAAGTAAAAAAGCCGGCAAGATAAATATCTGACCGGCTTTTTACTATATAACCAATTAATTAACCTTCTTTTTTGTAGATCGTAGGATCGTAATACGGGTGTTTCCCTTCTGTAGGAGAATAATACTCTTTGTCTTTATCACCACCCAGGGTTACGACCAATACATAACACCAGTAGGTAAACATTACACAGCAAACGATAAACAGGATCCAGTTCAGCACATTACCGAAAGTGTCAAAGAAACCGAAAGTCCATTTGAAAACTTTGCTTAAGAATAGAAAGAAAGACGTCATTATTTTCCTTTTTTAAATTAACTTTGTACAAATTTATAAAAAATGTTTAGATTACTTTCAAAAGAAAGCAATATTTTTTCAATCCCGGTTTATATTGGTTTTCTTCTGCTGATCGTAATAACTTTTAACTTTTTGAATTTCAACACTTACGAGGGGATTATTGCAGGGATTACTTTTTTGGGAATTGCTTTGGGGTATTTCTGTTTCCACAGCATTGCGCTGAATTACCAGACCCATCTGCCGTTGTTCCTCTACACTTTTTTTGTCTTCGGGCTGTACCCCGGAAAGCTGGACATGGGACTTGCCGTTGCCCTCCTTACCAATTCCTTTCTGCTCCTGTTGCTGACCAGTACCAATGAAGACATCCGGAAGAAATCCTATGTGCTGGTAGGTTCCATCGTGGCCCTGAATTTTATTTTTCTTCCCACGACCTGGCCGATGGCTGTTTTCGTGATCATCCACGTTATCGCCACTTCCGAGAGGATCACGCTGAACCTCTTCAGGTTCCTTCTGGGAATGGTACTGATTGTCCTGAGTTATTTTTCGGTGATGTTTTTTATAGGTTTTACTTCCTGGAATTCAGATTATTTCCCGTTCGGCAGAATCAGGGTCATTACGGATTACCAGGAACTGCTGCCGATGATCCCGGTAGCCCTGATGCTGATCTATGCCGTATATGACCATTTCAGGAACTACAATAAAAAGAGCCCGGTAAGCCGGTATAAATATACTTTTCTGCTGGTGTTTTCATTTGCCCAGCTGATTACGATTATCCTGTACATGAATACAGCGTACGAATACCTGCTGCTGCTTGCATTTCCGTCCACCATTATTATCAGCAGGATGCTCAGGTTCCTGCCGAAATACTGGATGCAGGAAG
>NZ_CAJYMO010000062.1 GCF_913776365.1 uncultured Chryseobacterium sp.
GGCCTTTCTACGGAGAATTGGTAGAATTCATGAGTTCAGGACCTATCGTAGCTGCAGTACTGGAGAAAGACAATGCCGTGGAAGATTTCAGAACATTAATCGGTTCTACCAACCCGGCTGAAGCTGCAGAGGGAACCATCAGAAAAATGTTTGCAAGAAGCATCGGTGAAAATGCGGTTCATGGTTCAGATTCTGACGAAAATGCACTGATCGAAGCACAGTTCCACTTTTCAGGAAGAGAAATTTTCTAAGTTCAGACATCAGATGTCAAATATACGATCCGGGGATTTTTCTCCGGATTTTTTTTGTCTGGGTATTCCGGATGATCGGCAAGGCAAACCATAGCTTTTGCCGGATTATCGATTCATGATGATTCACAAGATCAGTCACAGGACCGGAATGTACGTTTTATATATTGTCCCGCTCTAAAAAAAGTCATGAAGAACACTTTTAAGCAGAGTGAGATCCTGGTGAATCCGTATAAATACGGATTTAAAAAATTCCGTATAAATACGGATGCGGGGAATATCTTATTTTTCCCATCTTTACATCAGCATTAGAACAAGGAAACTTAAGCATTAAAGTCTTTAAACTAGTAACCATTAGAGATTCATTTCTTCAGAAAATCAAAGGCAGCTCATTGAGCTGCCTGTTTGTATTATGATGGGAAAATTACGTCAGATCTTCATGAGTTCTATCGTCTTTTCCGGGTTTTCTGCTGAAAATACCGCATTTCCTGCCACCAGGACATCTGCTCCGGCCTCAAAGAGCCTGGCTGCATTGTCCAGGTTCACCCCACCGTCAATCTGGATCAGAGCCGTAGAATTGTTGCTGGCAATCAGTTCCTTTGTCTCGGCGATTTTCTTATAGGTATTTTCGATGAATTTCTGTCCTCCGAATCCGGGATTTACACTCATCAGCAATACCAGGTCGAGATCGGCAATAATATCCTCAAGCATGGCAACCGGTGTGGAAGGATTCAGGACGACGCCTGCCTTGGCCCCCAGATCCTGAATATGATGGATGGTGCGGTGAAGATGGGTACACGCTTCATAATGAACGGATACCAGATCTGCCCCGTGGTTAATGAATTCCTCCACGTATTTTTCGGGCTCTGCAATCATCAGGTGAACATCCACAAATTTTCTGGCGTGCTGCTGTACGGTTTTCATTACGGGAAACCCGAATGAAATGTTCGGAACGAATCTCCCGTCCATTACATCCACATGGAACCAGTCTGCCTGTGAATTGTTTACCATTTCAATGTCTCTTTGCAGATTCCCGAAATCTGCGGCTAAAAGGGAAGGAGCAATAAGCTTCATGTTCATTTTTACTTTTATATACTTTACTTTCTTTTTATAATCTGCTGCGGCCGGTACCGGAACCCTCCGGAATACGGATCGCAAAGCTGCAGGCAGTGCGTTAGCCGGATGCAAGGCACCGTTGCCGATGATTAATATTAATGATACTTCAGTTTCATTTCCGGCTGGATCGTAAGAAGCGTTCTGTATATAAGTTGAATTACGTTTCCTACGTCTTTTTTGGAAACCATTTCCACCGTCGTATGCATATAGCGCAAAGGTAATGAAATTAATGCACTTGGGACACCGCCGTTGGAATGCGCGAAAGCATCCGTATCGGTTCCCGTTGCCCGGCTGGCTGCTGCCCTCTGATAGGGGATCTGGTGCGTTTTTGCCGTTTCTATGATCAGCTCCCGGATGGTATGATGGATGCTCGGGGCAAAGAAGACCACCGGCCCGTCGCCGCATTTCTGGTCGCCTTCTTTTTTCTTCTCAATCATAGGGGTGGTGGTATCATGGGTAACATCCGTGACAATAGCAATGTTAGGCTTAATGGTGTCGGCAATCATGTCTGCACCATATAATCCCACCTCTTCCTGGACGGAATTCGTGATGTATAATCCGAATGGAATTTTCTTTTTATTCTCCTTGAGAAGCCTGGCTACCTCAGCAATCATGAATCCCCCGATTCTGTTGTCCAGTGCGCGGCAGACAAAATACCGGTCATTCATTTCAAAGAATTCGTCCGGATAGGTAATCATGCATCCTACATAGATACCCAGCTCTTCCACTTCTTTTTTGGAGGTCGCCCCGCAATCGATAAATATATTTTCTATTTTAGGAGTCGGCTCGTCATGATTGCCGCGGGTATGAATGGCCGGCCATCCGAAAACGCCTTTTACAGTTCCTTTTTCTCCATGGATGTGGACCACTTTGGAGGGAGCAATCGTCTGGTCTGATCCTCCGTTCCGGATTACATAAATAAGTCCGTCGTCGGTAATATAATTTACATACCAGGAAATTTCGTCGGCATGGGCTTCGATAACCACTTTGAATTCCGCTTCCGGATTGATGATTCCGTAACAGGTTCCGTAATGATCCACTTCAATTTTATCGACATAGGGCCTGATGTAGTCCATCCAGACTTTCTGGCCTTTATGCTCATATCCCGTAGGCGATGAGGTATTTAAATACTGTTCTAAAAATTTCAGGGATTTCTTTTCAAATTTCATAAAAAGGGAATGATTTTTGCGTTCAATTTTTGTTCTAATAATTGTAAAAATAATGAAATTTAACAAGATTATAGGTCTTTTTCTTTTCTTTTTGGGAGTGGGCGTTTTCGGTCAGAAAGATTCTGTAATTGCGGTTCCTTTGAGTCAGTATCCTCAGGAAATGCTGAAAACCGATGAATTCGGCAAGAAGTATTATTATGACGAGCGTCAGAAAATGAAGGTATACGAAATCAACGGTGAAACTGTGGTGGTCATGGATGAGCTGGTA
>NZ_CAJYMO010000063.1 GCF_913776365.1 uncultured Chryseobacterium sp.
GGTACGGACGGTGTATTCACTTTCCGGCGGTGAGTCATTCCTGGTATCCCTGGCCCTGGCGTTAGGTCTTGCTTCATTATCCTCCAACCGGATGAAAGTGGAATCGCTGTTCATCGACGAAGGTTTCGGATCGCTGGATCCCAATACCCTGAATATTGCCATGGATGCTCTCGAGAGGCTTCATAACCAGGGCCGGAAAGTCGGGGTAATTTCCCACGTACAGGAAATGACGGAACGTATCCCGGTACAGATCCGGGTAAGCAAGAAACAGAACGGAAAGAGCAAAGTGGAAGTTACCGCTCATTAGCATCACAATGGAGGCGGCATCATTTTTCCGGGGCATCATCCGGGGAAGGCGTCCTTTCCGGATCTGTTTTGCCCGTTTTATCTACCATAAAACATTTGAAATCCGCCAGGTTATACTTGATTTGAAACAGCTGTCTTATGATCCTGTGCATAAAGGAATTCTTTTTTAAATAATAGTTTTACTAGACAGTTCAGAATTACACCACGACATCTACCGCCACTTTCACTGTTCCAGTGCTAAGCGCACCGTTGATTTCCGGTCTTCAGGACATAATTAACACCAAATCATATGCAGAATATTTTATGTTTCAGTCATCTCCACTGGAATTTTGTGTATCAGCGCCCTCAGCATCTGCTGAGCCGCTTTGCAAGACAGTATAACGTTTACTATTTCGAAGAGCCGAGACCCGGTTCAGATTCCTATCAGATCACCCGGCAGGACGGCATTTCCATTGTAGCCCTGTTCCTGGATGATCATGGAACCGACCGCAATATCAGGTTAAAGAACATCATTGACCAGTTAATGGCCGATCAGGGAATCAAGGAATACCTGTGCTGGTATTATACCCCGATGGCATTGGAATACACCAGCCACCTGAAGCCGCAGGTTACCCTGTATGACTCGATGGATGAACTTTCCGCCTTCCGTTTTGCTCCGCCACAGCTTCTGGCACTGGAGACCGAACTTTTTAAAAAAGCTGATGTTGTCTTTACCGGTGGCCATACGCTGTATCAGGCTAAGAAAGACCGTCATCACAACATCCACCCTTTTCCGAGCAGCATTGATAAAGAACATTTTCAGGCAGCAAGGCAACACGGGACCGACCGGCAGGACCAGAAAGACATTCCGCATCCGAGATTCGGGTTCTACGGGGTCATTGATGAAAGATTTGATATCGAGCTGCTGCGCGAAGTTGCCCGGCGAAAACCGGACTGGCATTTTGTCATCATCGGCCCGGTGGTGAAAATCAATCCGGATGACCTTCCGAAAGCAGACAACATCCATTACCTGGGTCCGAAAAAATATGAAGAGCTTCCGGCTTACATCGGCCACTGGGATATTGCCCTGGTGATGTTTGCGCTGAATGAATCCACCGAATTTATCAGTCCGACCAAAACCCCGGAATACCTTGCAGCAGGCCTTCCCGTAATTTCCACGCCCATCAAGGACGTTGTAAAGCCTTATGGTGAAGAAAACCTGGTCTATATCGCCGGCCATGCAGACGATTTCATCATGTACGGTGAGGAAGAGCTGGCAAAAGAATGCAAAAAGGAATGGCTGATCAAGGTAGATGAATTCCTGGCGGATGACTCCTGGGACAATACATTCGAGAAAATGAATATCCTGATCAACAACGTAAAAAAAAGCAACGGCATTTATGTATGATGCTCGGATGACCGGCCCAACACCGGCAGACTACGAAAAAAAAGCGTTTACGGCAGACCGGGATGATCTTATCCGGGATAATGTTTGCGATGATCACCATAAAAGAGGAAATCACTTTTTAAATCAAGACACCATTCAAAAAAAGAATCAAAGATAATGACGGACTACAGTACAACTTACCAGAACCCTGAAAAACCGTTCCGCTCTTTTATCATGGGCGGATTTGAATGTGCCGACCATCAGAATGCCTTCGGTGAGCGGGTGGACCTTACGGAACTTACCGGCCACGACCGGTATATTGCGGAAGATTACCGCAACCTCAGGGAAATCGGAATTTCTACCGTCCGCGAGGGCATCCGGTGGAGTTTTGTAGAGAAATCCCCTTTTGAATATGACTGGAGCCAGGTGGAAGACATGATCTCCCGGGCGAAGGCCAATGACATCGAAATCATCTGGGATATCTGCCATTTCGGGTTTCCGGATGACCTTACGCCGCTGCACCCTATGTTCGCCAGGAGATTTGCCCATCTGTGCAGGGCTTTTGTCCTGAAGTACCGGAGCCTCTGTCCCGAGGGCGATCTCATCGTAACCCCCATCAACGAAGTCAGCTTCCTGTCATGGCTGGGCGGAGACGTACGCGGAACCAGCCCTTACTGCGTTGGCCAGGGATGGGAGGTGAAATACATGATGATGAAAGCCTATATAGAAGGGATTGAAATGATGCGGGAAGCAGATCCGCATGTTAAAATAATGCCTACCGAACCGTTGATCCATATTGTTTCACCGGATCCGGCGGATACCGCTCTGGTTCTTGCCGCCCATAAAAAGCATCAGGAGCAGTTTCAGGTACTGGACATCCTGACAGGGAAAATGTGCCCGGAACTGAGAGGAAAACCTGAATACCTGGACATTATCGGGGTGAATTTTTACTGTGACAACCAATGGACGGTAACGGACCATCAGTATATCCCCTGGGATGAAAGCCCGCCGAATCCTTTGTGGAAAAGCCTGTATTCGCTGGTGGAGGAAGTCTTTATCCGATACGGAAGGCCGGTGGTCATCTCCGAAACCAGTATGGCCGGAGACAAGAGATACCCATGGCTGAAAATGATTGCTGAAGAATGCATCACCATCCTGCAAAGCGGGATTCCCCTGTTGGGCTGCTGTATTTACCCGGTCATCGACCGCCCGGACTGGGACTTCCCCGCCCAATGGCATCACAGCGGCGTCTGGGATATTCACAACCCTGATACGCTGGAACGTGAGATTCATGGTGAAAGCAGGATGGCTCTTGAAGAATTCCGGCAAAAGCTGTATGTTCAGGAAATACCGTTGCCTGAAGAAATCCAGACACTGTAACGGCTGCCGCAGAACTTCATACTCTGCATTCCAGTTACAATCTGATCATTTGTTTTTTACTTTTATCCTTGTTATCTTTTATTCCCCTGTCAGACTTTCAGGGGAATGTTATCTTACTAAGGAAAACCGTGTGTTACTTCCCATGTTAGCAGCTGTTAAATTTATATGCATTTCATAAATTTAATATTCATGGCATATAAAATATTTCTCACAAACGTGAACAATATTAGCAGTTGATTTCTACCTGTTTAGCATGATACTTGTGATAGTGTTTTATAGCAGTAGCTTATTAATCCATATTTAAATAAGCTACTGTAAATCACGAATTTAAAATAATTCAATAAATAAGGAATAAGGATCGTGACTGAATTTTAACATCCGGATATGAAAAAAATTATTACTTTTGTTTGTAATTAGAAAATTTATTTGTTCCCCTGTTATTTTTAAACAGGCAGAGAAAAACATAAAAAAATCGTCGTATGAGAAAAATAATTCTACTCTTTACATGCCTTTTCGGAATTTCAGCTTTTTCACAGATCAAAGTGCTGAAAAATGTTTCGTTGGTAGAAATCGGTAAAGATAATTCCGTAGGTTTATATAAAAAAGAAGATAAATTTACCATTAATTATCAGGACCTGAATACCGCCAACCTGAATACGTTCCGTTCCTTTTCTTTCCAGAATATGAATAAAGATGTGGCAGGGCTGTATGAACTGATCACCAATGGATTTATCGACACCCCGGAAGGCAATATCGTCCTGGAACTTCCCAATGATATTGTTGAACTTCATTTTGAAAAGAACCTGGGGCAGCCTACCGTTCAGTTTATCCAGTATATCAACAAGAACCGTAAGTATGTAGGAAAATCCCAGGTACTGAACAAGAAGCAGATTGATAAGATTTTCGGAAAGCTTAACGGAAAATCATCCTTGTATGACCGAGCGGCCGGAATGACTCCGGTAAATCCCGTAACCCCTGTTTCTTCTTCTGCAGCAACGGCAGTTCCACGAACTCCTGCGCCTGCCGGTAAGAAAACAAGAAAATAAACGGTATTCACCAATATTCGTACAGCTCATTCCCCGGAATGAGCTTTTTTATTTTTATTTTTGCAAAAAGACCTTTTATTATGCCTCTTCATATTCATCATTTAACTAAGAAATTCGGCGGCCAGACTGCGTTAGACGACATCAGCATCTCCATAGAAAACCATGAAATCATCGGTCTTCTGGGCCCTAACGGAGCCGGGAAATCCACCCTGATGAAATCGATTGTCGGTGCCCTGAAAATTGATGAAGGCGAAATCATCTTCAACGGTAAAAACATCACCGAACATGAGACCGAGAGCAAGAAGAGAATCGGTTTCCTTCCGGAAAACAATCCGCTGTACCTGGAGATGTTTGTCAAGGAATATCTCGAATTCGTAGCCAATATCCATAAGATCCCGGAATCGCGGGTGGAAGAAGTCATTGCTCTGGTAGGCATAACGCCGGAAAGAAACAAGAAGATCGGCCAGCTTTCCAAAGGATACAAGCAGCGGGTAGGACTGGCGCAGGCCATCCTTCATGAGCCGGATCTCCTGATCCTGGACGAACCGACCAACGGGCTGGATCCCAACCAGATTATTGAAATCCGGAATGTGGTGAAGGAAATCGGCCAGCAGAAAACCGTGCTTCTTTCCACCCACATCATGCAGGAGGTGGAAGCGCTTTGCTCCCGCGTTATCCTGATCCATAAAGGGCATATTCTCCAGGACTGCGCCATCAGTGAATTCAAAGGAAGGTTTGACAGTTTGGAAGAAGCATTTGCGCATTATACTTTAACCTCTTAATAGTATTCAGGTATGTTAAAAAAATTATTGTTCTGGCCATTGCTGACGGTTGTTTCGCTGACTTCTGCACAATCAAAAAAACTATACGGAATGACCTTCAGAGGCGGAATTATTGATAGAGGGACTCTTTTTGAGTATGACTATAACACCAATACCAATGTAAAGAAAATTGATTTTACGGGCAGCAACGGAACCAATCCTGCAGGCAGCCTGCTGCAGGCTTCTAACGGAAAACTGTATGGCATGACAGAATATGGAGGAAGTTTCAATAACGGCGTTTTATTTGAGTATGACCTTGCTACAGGTGTGCTGACCAAAAAGTATGAGTTTCCGGCAACCGCTTCGGGACGCGTACCTACCGGAGCCCTGATCCAGCTCTCTTCGGGAAAGATGTACGGAGTTACTTCCTACGGAGGAACAGAAAATAAAGGAACCCTTTTTGAATATGATCCCGCTACCAACATCTATACGAAAAAAGCTGACTTCAACGGTACCAACGGATACAGACCGAAGGGCAGCCTTATGCAGGCATCAAACGGTAAGCTGTACGGCACGGCAAGCTTCGGAGGAAATACCGATAACGGGGTTTTATTTGAATTCGATGCCAATACGGGCATCCTTACAAAAAAAGTCAATTTCATCAATATTACCTACGGTTCGCAGCCTGTAGGGGCGCTTTTACAGGGAACAGACGGCGATCTATACGGAGTAACCAATGACAGCGGAACCGAGGGCTGGGGAACAATCTATAAATATAATATAACAACCAATACCGTTACAAAACTGTACGACTTCGAATATGCCTACGGAACCCGCTCAAACGGAACCCTGATGCAGACTCCCGACGGAAACCTCTACGGCATGACCATGTATGGAGGTGCGCATAATCAGGGTGTACTGTATCAGTTTAATCCGTTGACTCATCTTTTTACAAAAAAAATAGATTTCTATGAAATTGTTTCAGGAAGCATCCCTTTCGGAAGCCTGATGATGGCTTCCAATAATAAAATATACGGAATGACCTATTGGGGCGGCAACACTTCTGACGGAACCCTGTTTGAATATGATCCCGGCAGTAATGTCCTGACGAAAAAATATGATTTCAATAACATCAATAACGGAAGAAACCCGTATCAGAGTTACCTGATAGAAGTTACTGTAAATAACAGCCTGTCAGTTCATGACCAAGAGTCAGTAAACCCTGCAGATATTTATCCTAATCCGGTAAAAGAAGTGCTTACGATCAGTCACATTGACAAGAAATTGCATAATAGCCCTATTCAGATCATCGACGGCACCGGAAAAATCCTCCTGCAGCAGGTTATCCGTCACGAACAGGAAAAAATAAATGTATCGGGTCTCATTCCCGGCATGTATTATCTTAAAACCGAAGGAAATGTAAACAGGAAATTTATTAAAGAATAAACTTATGCTCCCATTTCCTATATATCATGCTGGCTTTAAATTTGATGAAGGTTTATCTCAACCTAAATCAAAAACAATATGATTAAGAAAGTTTTGTCCGGAGCCTTTCTGGCTGTTATTTGTACCATGGCTTATGCCCATGAAAGCAGAAGCGAATCAGCTGCTGATACCGGCTGCATGACTGAAGCAATACAAAAGGTACCGAAATCGGTTATCGTGAAGACCAGGAAATTCAAGATCAAGATTGACCAGCAGCCGAACGGGAATTACCTGTACCAATCCTGGCCTGCCAACGGAAAACTCTCTTCCAGGCCGAGCATGATCATCAGCGACGGTGAGATGATCCCGGACGGAACAGGCGGAAACTACTATTACGAATTCAGCAACAACGGCTATACCTACAGGATCTGGAGAAACTACCTGACCGATTCTGCTAAAAAAGCCCCTTACACCCTTACGGTAGAAGACCAGAACGGTAAGACCGTCGTCAATCAGCCTGCCTATGTGGTGAAGAATTAATCCGGTTGTACGCATACCGGTTCTCACATGATATTACCCCTGTTTCTTTTACGAACAGGGGATTTTGCTTGGTAAAATTAACATACACCCGAAACAGAACCCAGGTTACAGGACCGGAAAAGAAAATTCATTCTGCAAGGGATCCCCGTAACCGTCTTTAAAACCGGGTATACGGTCAATAGAATTGATTTCAACCCATTAACCACAGGGTACCTGATGATCCGGCATCAGCTGAATGCGGACAGGTTTCGGCTAAAGCCGGATGTATACCGCTATCATGACGTCGGGCTAAAGCCCAACGCTATTGATTGATTGATTGATTGATTGATTGATTGATTGATTGATGAAATAATGACTGATGCTGAACCGCAACGGCAGCCTAGCCCGGATCGCAGCGGTTACCCCACAGCGGAGTTGGAGAGCCCGGGAGCGGATGGGTCCGGCGGATGGGCAGGATGTAACGCAGGCGCGAGGAGTATGAGCGGAGAGCCGGAAAAAGCTCCTGAAAAATAACCGCAACGTCACTTCAGCAGGCAGCCTGTACTTCCGATGGCCTTTCCAATCAAATCAGGATGTTGAGGCTGGCCGGCTGTACCTTTATGTGTACCGGCGATTTGATTTTGTTGAATTCCCCGTCGATATGCCAGTTTTTTGTATTGACTTTGAATTCGACTTCGGAGACCGGAAGGTAGGTAATGTAGTCATCCTCTCTCAGTTTTTTGGTAAACATGCGGAATGCAAACAGCGGGGAATAGGCCAGCGGGAATTTCTTCACCAGCACCATATCCACCAGGCCGTCGCTTTTGCTGGCCTGCGGGGCGATATAGGCGTTGTTGCCGAACTGCCGGGTGTTGGCAATATTCACCATGAGGTATTTCCCGTTGTACTTCCGGTAGCCTTCATCGGAAAACGTAAGCTTGATGGGCTTGTAGCTGAAAAAGGTCCTCAGGGAAACCCTGATATAGTTTTTGAATCCGCGGCTGGTTTTTTCAAATTCCTTCACCACTTTGCCGTCGAAACCGGTTCCGGAAACGTTGATGGACAGCAGGCCGTTAACCGTGAAGGTATCGATTTTCCTGGAGGATTTTGCTCTGAGTTTCTGCAGCAGCTCATCGAGGTTTTTGCCGAATTTGTTTTCGTTGGAAAACCCGTTTCCGGAGCCTGCCGGGAAAATGGCCAGGATTTTTCCGGTACCGATGAGGTTCCGCGCTACGGTAGAAATGGTACCGTCCCCTCCTATCGCCACAAAGACCTCTACCCGGCTGAAATGGTCCCTGATAAAATCGTCAGTCCCGGTAATGGAATCCGAAATATAGTACAGGGGATCTTTTACCTTGGCTTTGAGCTCATTGAGAAACGGATGGTAGTTTTTCTTTGCCGAAAAAGGATTGATGATAAAGGCCACATTTTCCATGGATGCAAAATTAAAAAATGCTTCCGATTGGGAAGCATTAATATCCGTTAATTTTATCTTTATGCATTAGCGTTAGGTTGTATTTCCGCCGGTAAGAATGCCGGAGCAGACCTATTGCGGGATCCACCGTATTTTCCGGGCTTATTCCCTGATGTCCATCCGTTCTCTGAATTCCGGATTCAGGCTGCCTTTAAGCTCCTGCCATGAAACAGGGATGGTGATATCCCCGGCAGCGAAAGCGGTAATCTCGTACGGGCTGTAATGGAAATACAGGTTCTTGTCA
>NZ_CAJYMO010000064.1 GCF_913776365.1 uncultured Chryseobacterium sp.
CCATTTTGCATAGGTCCTTCTGTCAACATTTAGCAAATCTGCAATATCCTTTTGTGATCTTCCCTGAATTTCTCTGAGTCTTTTGATTTTCAAACCTATATTCATCATTGTTTTTTTTACAAAAATAACTTTTTTTTCCTTAGGTAAAAAATTGTATGATATTGGTAAATAAATGAGCTTGGGTTCTCATTACTATTTGATAGTTTAGCTGCATTGAAATATTGATCAATGAAACTCAATAGTCGGAACAGCCGAAACAGCGACTTAAAAATACCTGGAAGTAGGAATAAAAAAAATAATACATCATGAGAAAAAATGTACTTAAGACCACTTTCATTTTGGGATTGGTTTTATCCCTTACGTCTTTTAAAGCTGATCAGGATGACACCTCAGCAGGCAGAAAATTTTTTGGGACACAGATTATTACAGGCGCCTGTCAGAGTATAGGAAATTCAGGACATGGCATACAGGCTGTTACTGAAACTTTTTATATCTTCGGAATAGCCATTTCATCTTCAACAACTTTTCAGAATTGCGACAGTTCCCAACCCTGATTTATGAAAAATTCAATAATTTTGAAGGAGTGCCTTGTGGCACTCTTTTACTTCTTTCCCGTTGCCGCTTACTATTCGCAGACCCTGATCATTCAGGATCAGTCATCCGGAGAAAAGCTGGGATTCAGTGAAATTATCATCAAAAGGAATACGTATTATGCAGATTCTTCCGGCGTTTTCCATTTCAGTAAGAATACCGGCAGATTAACCGACGTTACTGTAAAGAGAATAGGTTACCTGGAAAAGAAGATCAGCATAGAAAACGATGAAACGGATAAAAATATATTGTTGGAACCCGTTTACAGAGAAATTGAAAACATCAGCCTGCTTCCTAAAAAAGTACAGACCATTTCTGATGATTATAAAAAAAACAGCAGCAGCAGCCTTCCTTTTGGTATTGATCTGGGATATAAGATCCAGAATAAGTTTAATAAAGAGGGTTTGCTAAAGAGTATTACCATTCCACTAAAGAATATCAGCAACAATAAATCGTATATAAAACTTGATTTTTATGAGCTTACTGATCAATCGGTATCTAAAGTCCCTATAAATACAAAACCCGTTTTTATCCCTTTAACAGATTTAAAAAAAGGAGAAAATATAATAGATCTTGGAAGATATAAAATCCCGTTTCCAAAAAATGGAATATTGGTAGGAATCAGAATAATAGAACGTATTGGTGAGTATAACAACACCCTTTCCAAGCCAGTCATATCATTTTATAACAGCAAAAGAAAGGATGCCGCTTATTATAAAAATCAATCTACTGATCTTTGGGAAAAATTCAATTCCGATTTACCGGTAATATCTTTCTCCTTAACTGTCCTACTGTAATGCTTAATCCAGCTGCGAACCCAGATATTCCCATTCCTGCAGCGCCAGCTCCAGTTCCTCTTTTGTTTTGCTGTATTTTTCCAGGGTTTCGTCAGAAGGATTGTCTTTGGCGAAAGAAGCCTCGAATTCCTCTACTTTCGTTTCCAGCTCGGAAATCCTTTCTTCTACCTTCTTGATTTTATTCTGGATATTCTTCTGCTCTTTGCTGATGATGGCTGAAGGCTGTCCGCTGTTTGCAGCCGGCTTATCTTCCACCTTTTTTACTTCAGCCTTAGGGGTATCACTGTGAAGCTTCGCCTTTTCTGCGGAAATTTCACGGATGGATTCTTTCTGGCGGAATTCAAGATATTCGTTGATGTCTCCCAGGAATTCTTTCATCTTTCCGTCGCGGAACTCATAGATCTTGTCACACAGTCCCTGCAGGAACTCCCGGTCGTGCGAAATGACGATCAGCGTACCTTCGAACTTCTGCAGAGCCAGTTTGATGATTTCCTTGGACTGGATATCCAGGTGGTTGGTAGGTTCGTCCATAATCAGGGTGTTGAACGGACGCAGCAGCAGTTTGCAAAGCGCCAGACGGTTCCTTTCGCCTCCGGAAAGCACCTTCGTCTTTTTGTTCACCGCTTCTCCCTGAAACAGGAAAGATCCTAAAAGGTCTCTTACCCTCGGCCTTGTTTCCTCGGTAGCAGCATCTTCCGCTTCTTCCTGTACGGTCTTGTTCGGCGTCAGTACTTCTTCCTGGTTCTGGGCAAAGTAACCGATATTGACATTGTGGCCCAGGTTCCAGTTTCCGGAATAGTCTTTAATATCGCCTGCCAGGATTTTGGCCAGCGTGGTTTTTCCCTGGCCGTTCTGCCCGAGCAGCGCAATCCGGTCCCCTCTCTGCACAATAAAATCCACATCATCAAAAATCTGCTTTTCCCCGTATGCCTTCCCTAAATTTTCCGCTTCAAAAATTACTTTTCCCGGAACTACCGACTGTACGAAACGGATATTGAATTTGGAGACATCTTCATTGTCCACCTCAATCCTTTCGATCTTATCCAGCTTCTTGATCAGGGACTGCGCGAAAGAAGCTTTGGTAGCACTGGCACGGAATTTATTGATGTTGTCCTCCATCTGCTTGATTTCCGCATCCTGGTTCTTTTTGGCCTGGACGAGCTTTTCACGGCGGTCTTCGCGCATGATGAGGTATTTGGAATAATTGGCTTTATAATCGTCCACTTTCCTGTTATTGACGTCAAATGTACGGTTGCATACCGCTGTCATAAACTGCTTGTCGTGGCTTACCAGCACGATGGCTCCCGGATAGTCTTTCAGGAAGTTTTCGAGCCACATGATGGATTCCATATCAAGGTGGTTGGTAGGCTCATCGAGAAGCATGAGGTCATTCTTCTGAAGCAGCAGCTTGGCCAGTTCAATCCTCATTCTCCATCCTCCGGAAAACTCATCGGTAATTTTCTGGAAATCATCCGCCTTGAAGCCCAGTCCGAACAATACTTTTTCTATATCGCCCTCCAGGTTATAGGCATCATGGTTCATCAGCAGATCGTTCAGCTCGGTCATTTTATTGATAAGCTCGGTATAGGAATCACTTTCGTAATCCGTGCGCACCGTCATCTGGTGGTTTACCTCTTCCAGTTCCTCTTTCCAGGCATTGATTTGCTCGAACGCCTGCATGGTCTCTGCCCACACCGTCCGTCCTTTTACGAAATCAAGATCCTGCTTCAGGAACCCGATAGTGATGTTTCCTTCCGGAACAACATTCCCTTCATAGAAGGTGATTTCACCCGAAAGCATCTTCAGCAAAGTGGATTTTCCGGCTCCGTTTTTACCGACCAACCCGATCTTATCATCTTTTTTAATGGTGAAATTGACGTTTTGGAACAGATAATTTCCTGAATGATGTAACCCTAAACCCTGAACAGAAAGCATGTTATTGTATGATTAAAATGAATATTAGATATTGATATTTCAAGGCGCAAAAGTACGGAAAAAGAAATAAATACAGCCGAAATAAAAAAGCTGTCCGGAACGAACAGCTACACAAAGTCAAGAATTGTTATTTCTTGTATTTAAAAGGTAAGCAAAGTAACGGCTGTATCCCGGTAATTCCTACCGTATAAACAACCAATTCCGGGCTAAGGTATTTCTACGTAACCTGCCACCGGGCACAAAAAAAGAGCTGCCTAACCAGGGCAGCTCCACACCTAAATTTAAAACTGAAAAAGTACTAACATTTGTTATACAATTTCTCTTTTATGATGATGGTACGGTTCCAGTGATCGTTATTGGGGATATTGGTTCCGTAGGCATAATCCACTTTTGAATTTTCTATATGATGAATTTCCGACTGCCGTTTCAGCCGGCTCTTCCTGACCCTTTCATCAGTCCGGGTGGGGACATTGAGCCCGTTGTTGATCAGTTCTGCCAGGGCTCCCGACTTGGAATCAAGCAGCAGCTCCGGGTAATAAAGCCCGAAATTGGCTGAAAGATGGGTATAGCCTGCCAGTTTTCCATAATCGTAAACCGGTCGTAAAGCCGGCAAAAGGTCTTGTGCATAATTTTCCAGTTCATGATACAGGATTTCCAGATACGGATGCTTTTCAGTACTGAACAGGAAATCAGATTCATCAAAACGGGTACTGAATACCGCATTTACGCGGTTGGACTCCGTCAGCATCAGCCGCCCGTACACCTTGGAAAGGTCTGCATACACCAAATCCCTTGCAACATAGGCTTTGGAAAAAACATCTCCCGAATCGATCATGCAATCCTCCAGAAGATGACTCCATAAGCTGTATTTTTCATCCGTTATGTTCGCTATATACTCACAGAGCTCCGTATCATTTATCATCTTCGGAGACACGTATACGGACTGGGATGCTTCAAGATAGCCTCCGCCGACATCCGCATGCGCACCGGGTACGAAAATCTCCTTCCATACGGCAGCGCCTGCTTCATATTTTGTATCCTGCATATCCTTCGATTCTTCAAAGATGCCCGTTAACGGGAAAAAATACCGGGTTTCATGACCGGCGCAGAGGTGAAGCACGTTTTCCGTTGCCGGTAAGACCGATACCGCATACTCATTAAATGCTGCCGATTCCACCGTATCGAAAAGCCCCAGAAATTTCACCTGCACTACCGCTCCCTGCTTCTGAAGCTCATAGCAAAAGTTTCTGGCAAGCATGGCGCCCCTGTTGAAACCATATACGTACAGATGATACTGCTTTCCGGAATCATGTGTTAACGCTTCCATAAACGAAAAGGCTTTCTGCAGCTTCTCATCAGAAGAATATCCGTAGGTTCCCCGCGAATTCGTGCAGGTCGCCATGGAAAAATCATTGTCTTCATAGCCCGTTACCGTTCCTATTCCTTCAACATAAAGCTTTTCATCCCCTTCAAAAAGCCTGAACAATTTATAAATATTGGTTGTATTTCCGTAATAACTTTCATGGCTGGCCGGAGGTTTACGGGAAGCCGTAGCATTGATCCCGTTGTTTCCGGTTCCGTCGAAAAAGATGCCGACAGAAATAATATTGTTTCCCATATCACCTTGTGGTTTATTTAATTCCCGTATTACCCGAATAAAGGAGTCGTTTTATAAGTCTGCCAAAGTAACAACGAAAAATACAGGACCAGTAGCGTAGAAAGCACCAAATAAAAAATTCCGTATTTCTACGGAATCATATTCTTTCTAAAGGATGGATATTGTTGATAATGGCATAAATAACAATACCTACCGTATTCTTGGCTCCTATTTTCTCAACAATCCTCTGGCGGTGGCTTTCCACTGTCCGCGGGCTGATGAACAGTTTTTCCCCGATTTCATTATTGGTATATTCCTGGCAGATCAGCTTTACCACATCTTTTTCCCGGTCGGAAAGCTCGTCATCCATATCGAAGAGCGTTTTCTTTTTCGACGGGCTGTTCATATAGGAAAAGATCATCTGGTGATCTTCCGGCGTAAAGAAAATGCCGTTCCTGTGTACCATGGTAATCGCTTCAATAAAAGCCTTTCTGTTGGAATTTTTTGGCAGGAACGCAGATACGCCCAGCTTTACCATATACCCCAGCACGGTGGTTTTATAATGGGAAGAAAGGATGATGATTTTAAGATCCGGATATTTTTCCTTCAGGATTTCCACCAGCTCAAACCCGTTCATCGGCTGCATCTGCACGTCTACCAATGCAATATCGGGAAAGTCTTGTGCCGGCGTATTTTTCAGGGTCTCCAGGAAATCGGGTCCGTTTACGGAAGTGGAACTGACGGTAATTTCCTGTTCGGAAGACAGCAGCATTTTCACCCCTTCCAGGATCAGCTGTTCATCGTCAATTAAGGCTATTCTGATTTTAGCGTTCATGCGTATATGGGATTTTGATAATTAAAAGGCTGCCGTTACCGGGTGTATTTTTCCATTTATGTGCGGCATTCAGCGATTTTATCCGGGCTTCGATGTTTTTGATTCCCATCCCCTTTTTTACCGCTTCGTATTCAAAGCCCTGCCCGTTGTCTGAGATTACTACGGCCAGGCTGGTGGTGTTGTCCTTGATATAGATCCGGATCAGGGAAGCTTCCGAATGCTTGAGGACATTGGTGGTGAATTCCTGGATGATCCGGTAAAGCTGGACTTCGGTAAAAATATTTTTCTTCTGGAATTTCGGGCTTACGGTAAGACTGATATTGATTCTTCCCGAAAGGTTGGCGATCAGCTCCTCGATATAGAGAACAAGCCCTACAGTCTCCAGGTTTACAGGATACAGGGAATGCGAGATGCTTCTGGCAGAATCGATCAGGGAGGACATCTGTGTGGTGATGTTTTTCTTAATGAGTTCATCCCCTTTCGTATCCATATTGTTCAGCCAGAGGGAAAGGATGTTCAGCCGGTTTCCGATATCATCATGGATCATCACGGCAATCCTTTTTCTTTCAGATTCCTGCGCTTTGATGTTTTCCAGCACCAGTTTCCTCTGATGGGCCACTTCCGCTTCATGCCGTATTTTCTGCTCTCTGAAAATGCGCTGTATAAAACTTCTGTAAGCAAGCAATATGAAGGACATGATGATCACCAGAACGGCAATCAACGCAATAAAGAAGGTGATATTTAAGGTTATTTCTTTAATCGTGCAAAGGTATAAATAATTGATATATACATAAAACTGCAAAGGATATTATTGATGCTCCAGATCATCTCGGCCTCCTCCACATTGAATTCAGCAAGCTGCCGCAGAAGAAAGAAAAGGAATACGGATAACCCGTAATACAGGAAAATCATGCTATCCACCAGTACAAACCGGTCATCCACATCTGTATTCCTTATCTCCATCAGCAAGGCATATCCTGCAAAACAGATGATGATAATATTGGAAATGACCTTTTTTACCTCATCAGGAATACCATCAGTCTTTATAAAGAAAAAGCAAGCCAGCAGAATTACCGGAATGAACCAGAACCTGGGCAGTTTCAGCTTTTTTATAAACAGGATCCCCAGCATCAGGAAATCGCCGGAAACATAATAAGGGAAAAGAAAATTCAGATCTTTTACCCTGAAAAAAAACATAGAAATTTTGATTAAAGTTTCTATCAAAAAAAGAAAAATGATATAATAAACATACCATTTTTCCGTATTTTTTAAAGCTTTGTACTTCAGCATTCCGGCTAAAGCACAAGTAACAAGTAAACTGTTATTAAAATAAACTATTACCTCGTAAATATTCACAATATATTAAATTAAAATTACAACTGGCATCGCGGCGGGCATACAGTCGACCAGTCATATGTATTGGAGATCTTTTCCAGACTTCCCGTATTGGCAGTATCTTTATAAAAAGAAATAAAAATCAGGGTAGGCAACATTCTCTGATACACATCTGAGAACTTAAGCCCGAACGAACAGATAATATACGAAAGCTGTTTATCCGAATGCTTCAGGTCCTGAGACGGGGTATAGAATTTTTTAAAAATCCCGTTCCCTTTTGATTCTTCGCATTCTTTATAGAACCAGTCCATCGCTTCGTCCCTCCATGCTTCTATAGCGGTTACCGCTTTATCCTGAGGCAACACCGGCTTATTGGAAACCGGTAAGAACATATCAGAATTATCATCGATTTTCCTGAGTTCTTTAGAAAGAACCGCATTTTTTACGATCGTATATTTTTCTGTTTCCACCAGCCGTAGATCCTCTTTTAATTCCTGTAATGGACTGTAAGGATAGGTATCCATTACAATCTCATATCCGTCAGCATCCAGCGGATGAAGGATCGCGATGAGCTGGCTCTTGTAAACACCGATATGTGTAGAAAATTCAGTGTTCTTGTTTGCCCTTATTACCCAGTCGATCTCCTCAGCATCGAAACTAAAGACTTGGTTGGTAGGAATCAGGCTTTTAATCATAGTATAATTCCCACAGCAAGTTACCCATTCTGCAATAGCGATATTGCTTTCTTCTCTGTTAAGTGTATTCATATTTCACGGTTTTTTGATGGGTTAAAATTATATAAACTAAATTATCTGTGCAAGCATATCACGCATAATTGAATATTTATTAATAATTTCTAACCGTAATATGAAAACAGCTTTGCTGCCTCTCTTTGATGTAATAAATTTTTCCCGCGTCGTAATAGTACTTCAGCACTTTTTCAAGGGCTGCTTCCATGCCGGGATTGTGTTTAAGGGTATTGTTGAACCGGACATAGGAGATGTCGAAAGCATTGCCGTAGTTATGTGAACTGATTCCGGAAGCCGCATTGGCATTCACTCTCCGCAGCCTGCACTGGTCTTCAAGGGTGCGGGTAATGGAAGAGACGGTGAAAGTGCCGCCTTTGGTCTCCCTGCTGAACCGTGCGCCCATTTTCTCCAGCACTGCTTTTGCTTTGGAAACCATCCAGGCCCGGCTGTAATCCAGCTTCTGAACCCGGTACCCTTTTCCGGACTTCTGGATCTGGTGGAATTTTCCGTTGTTGATGTATTTTGTTACAGCCCCGGAATTCTGGAGAAGTTTAACCCTGAACCCCTTTGAAGCATCAAGATGGGGCTTATACAGCGCCGTGGGCTCCACTTTCAGCACCTGGTCCAGATCATAGCATGGAAGCCTCTTCTGAGCTGCCTGGGAAAAACAATACCCGTGGATGGCGGAAACAAGGGTCACACATAAAAGCTTTTTCATGAAGGCCGGTTTAAAATATCAATAAAAATAATGATTTATCTGATAACAATCAACCGCCATAAAGAATATCCCGTGCTTTATCTTTCTGCAGGCCTGATAAAATTTATGCTTTTATTACTTCGTTTTTTTAATCTCGAAAGGGCTCCTGAAGATCAGTTCTTCATGCTTCCCTTTGATTTCCAGTTTTTTCTGAAGCAGGCTGACTGCCATCCTGCGGATAAGATAATCTTTATCCACCAGTTTCCAGTAAGAATCTTCATGAACGCGCTTGGGCTGGCGGATAACGTAAAATTCCGTTGCCCAGGTATCCACATTATGATAAAATTCAATAATCCCGCAATGTTCAGGAATCATGGAATGTTCCACCATTCCCATCGGAAGCAGGAAGCTGAAGGCATTGCAGATATAGTCCCCGCAACAGATTTTATCGTGCTTGAGGAACTTCTCTCCGGTATTCGCATTGGTATATGATTTTTTAAAATCATTCTTGAAATCGCTTTTGGAGAGCTTGATTTCAATTTCATGGCTGAAACCTTCGGCATCGATAATGAGGATATCTGCCTCCCAGTCTGCCTGAAAATGGTTGGTGAGCACCACCTGTTTTTCAAAACTGCACTGGGAATGGATAAAAGCATGTACGAGTTCTTCAATTTTTAACTTCATAAACCTTAAGTCTGAATCTAAACTTTATTATATTATGAAACCAGCAGGCTGCAGCCCCTGATATCTGAGTGGTCAATCCTTCCCAGCACCTGGAAACGGTTTCCGGCAATGGCCTTTCCCAGGTCCTGCGTGGCAATAAACGAACAGGAATGGGTATTGGCCAGATCGATGATGTTGATGGCTCCGGTCCTTCCCTCTTTTTCATAACTGAAAGGGTCTTCGGCATTCCTGATCAGGATTTTCATCCAGCCCGGGCATTCATACTCATTGTTTCCGAGGGAATACGCCTGGGAGAGCAGTTCCGTCATGGAATATTCCGAATAAATCCGTTCGGTACCAAAACCGTCCTGTATGATTTTCAGGAGCTCGTCCTTTGTCATCTCTTCTTTCCTTCCTTTCATCCCTCCTGTTTCTATTACGGTGAGCTGGCCGGAGAAATCCATGGACCGGCCGTTTTTCTCAGCACTGCAGAAATCTAGAAAATCCAGCAGGGCAAAGGAAACCCCGAAAAGGATGACTTTTTTGCCCTTCAGGGTAAGGAGCAGTTCTAAGAGGTCGGCATGGTTGTACAGGAAATATCCGTTTTCCGGATGTCCTGATTTTTTCATCAGGTAATCGACCATATAAATCAGCGAGGAGTGCTGACGTTCAAGATAACTAGGCAGCAACCCGAGGAAGATAAAATCTTCTGGCTTTCCTATGAACCGTTCAAAACTCCTGCAGATACTCTCCTGATAGATGCCTTCATCGGCAATCCAGTGCTTGGAAAGATTCATCCGGGTAGTGCCGGAACTCTGGAAAAAAAGGTCTGCCGACATCGTTTTATCGAGGATCGTATGGTTTTTAAACATCTCAATCGGCAAAAAAGGAATATCCGTAAGGCTTTTCACATTTTCGGGGAGGATGTTCAGATAGTCTGTGAATTTCCGGTAAACCTCCACCTGTTCATACTGATACCTGAAAGTTTCCAGTGCAGCTTCCAGGAAATCTTTTTCATTCTGAATAAGGAATCTGTTTTTCACGATTCAATCTATATTTTTTCGTCTAATTATCAATATGTTATTCTGATCTGGATACTTTCTGAACCTTTTATGCCGGCAAAAACAAGTTTTGGTCGGATTCTTGTAATGAAGTATCCGGAATATGGATTAAAAACAAGAGCGGACTCCGGTCCGTTCGGAGAATTACCTCGTTAAGGGGTAATTTTTTTTGTGCCTTCACCAAAATTCTTCAGTTCAAACCCGTTCTCAAAGACACCATAAGTAAAGTAGGAGATCCAGTCGCCCAGGTTGATGTATTTTGCGCCGTGCCCGAGATCCAGGATCATCGGGAGGTGGCGGTGCCCGTAGATAAAATAATCTATTTTCCGGGTCTTCAGCTTTTCTTTGGAATAGATGATGAGAAACTCTTTATCTTCACCCAGGAATTCTTTGTCTTCATCCCCGGAAATCATTTTGTTTTTCTGGGACATGTACAGGGCGATCTTCATCGCCACATCGGGGTGGAGCCACCGGAAGAACCATTGTGCCACAGGATTGGTAAAGACTTTTTTCATTCTCTTATATCCTTTATCACCGGGTCCCAGGCCATCCCCGTGCGCCAGCAGAAACTGCTTTCCGCCGATTTCAAAATACTGCTTTTGATAAAATACCGTGCACCCGATTTCTTCTTCCAGATAGTCTTTCATCCATAAGTCATGGTTACCCACAAAAAAGTAAATGTGGATACCGCGGTCTTTTAGTTCTGCAATTTTCCCCAGCACGCGCACATAGCCTTTCGGGATGACATGCTTCCATTCGTGCCAGAAATCAAAAAGGTCGCCCATCAGAAAAAGGACCTGCGCATCCTGCTTGATTTCATCCATCCAACGGATGAAACGCTCTTCCCTCACCTTGCTGGCTTTGGGATCCGGGGCACCGAAATGCTGATCCGATGCGAAATACACTTTTTTTCCGGGCTCTAAATTGATGGTCGTCTTTAACACCTCTTCAGTTTTCGTTGAGCGGTTTAGTGATTATCTTCCGCAAACCATTCGCCGTAGGAATTTTCGGTTTCGTGCAGCTTAAGATAAGCCAGGGATACCCCTTCCGGCAGCTTGGACTTTATTTTTGAAGCAATGGCGTACAGCATATTTTCACAGGTCGGCTGAAACGTACAGTAGATCACCTTATGGCCCTGCCGTTCAAGCTCTTCGCCCAGCATCCGGTGCGGAGAAAGGGCATTCACCAGAACTGCGTGGTCCCAAACGTCTACAATCTCGGATTTTACAATGCTTTTGATGTCTCCAAAATCAACCACCATCCCGTTCTTGGGATTTTCCAGATCATTAACAGGTTTTCCTTTTACCGTTACATACAGCTTATAGGAATGTCCGTGCATATTCTTACATTTCCCATCGTAATTGTACAGCACATGAGCGGTCTCGAATGTAAAAATTTTTGTAATACGTATCATCTTACAAAGATAGGGAATTTGATTTGAGTACGTATTTTTCGTTTCCTTATCAAAATGTTAAAATTACAGCCGGTTACAACACATCCCGATCATTCTGAAATCAGCCCGGAGAAGACTTCCTGATATAACGCATCATTATTTCCAACCTTCATCCGGCCCGGCCCGGTTACAAGTTCATCACGGCAGGTACCGTAGTAATAAACATACGGCTTTTACCGTTATGCATCAATATACCTGTACCATGAATTTCACAGCCTGCTTTAAACCGCTTCTTTTCTGCTGCCTTTTCAGCCTTTCATTACCTGCCCAGCAGCGGGCTTTCCAGACCTTTCCGGATCTGGAGTACCGGATCGGGCAACATTTCCCGATTGAAGAATATAAAGACGAAGACGGCAACAATTTCAGCCCCGACGCCCTGCTGGGTAAGAAGACGCTTATTAATTTCTGGTCCACTACCTGCGCACCCTGCATCAAAGAGCTTCCTTACCTCAATCAAATGAAGGAAAGAGCAGGGAACAAAGCAAATTTTATTGCGATCACGTATGAACCTAAAGCAAAGGCGGCAGCTTTTCTGAAAAATCACCTTTTTGCCTTCCGACATATTACAGATGCTGAAAAGCAATTGAAAACCTATTTCTCCATACTCCGGAACCCGATGAATTTCATCCTTGATAAAAAAGGAAATATACAGGAGATCACGGGAGTTGCCGATGCATCCAAAATGGAAATGATAGCCGGTATACTGAATGAATAATTACAGGCTGTCCAGCCAGTCGCCTGCCAGCCGTTTAATTTTATGGGTCTCTTTATCTACCAGTACCCAAAGCGTATCTGAGTCTACCACCAGCTGGTCATTGCAGTAGAATTCCACTCTTCTGGGCTGCCGGATGCCGTCCGGGGCTTTAGGATATGTCCTTACCATCAGCTGATCGCCCAGGTACACCTGCTTCTTATAGCGGATGTGATGGTCAAGAAGCATCCAGATGTCCTCAGGGTACCGGGTTTCCCTTCTTACCGCCTCCCAGTGTTCGCCGGCAATTTCTTCCACCCAGTGCACATACTGCACATTATTGACGTGGCTATTGCCGTCAATGTGACATTCCGTTACCGTTATGTATTTTTCATAAATCAATCCCATAATCAAAGATAAAGATTTAAAAGCATTCCTGCTTAATAAGCAACGCCGCCCGTAACCGCTCATTGGCGTCACTCTCCCGGAAATATGGATAGCTGATGAGATCGATTCTGTACAGTCTGATGATATACCTTACTGTAAGGTCAGCCGGTCTGAAAATAAAAAGTATATTTTGAGAAATTTTAAAAAATCACGTGCTGCCCAGATCTCTGCCGCAACGCCGTAAGCCAAAAGTAAAAATATAACCTGCGAAAATATTTTCCGCCCCCGGTATTACGAAAATTGATAACTTTAGCGGTAAATACACACAGATGATACTGGACATCTTATTTCCCAACCGCTGTCTTTCCTGCAGCAGGATTATAGAAAACGATCTTTTGGTCTGCAACCTGTGTTTCGGTAAGATTCACTTTGCCCATTCCGGCCTGGCGGGAAATGACCTCCTCCGGCAGAGATGCCGTTTGCTGTTTCCTGCCGAAGACACCTTTGCCCTGATGCAGTTTGAACAGGAAAACCTGAGCCGCAAAATCATCCATGAGCTCAAATACAAAGGCCGGGAGAAAACCGGAAGGATCCTTGCAGAGTGGACAACCGCGCAACTGGATTTCAAGGACAAGAAACCGGACCTGATGGTTAGTGTCCCGCTTCATCCCAAAAAAACAAAAGAAAGAGGCTACAACCAGCTGCATCTCTTCACCGAATGCCTTTCTGCATTTTACGGAATTCCGTACGATCATCAGCTGCTCCGCAGGAACCATTACTCCAAAGCCCAGGCCCTGAAAGACAAACAGCACCGCCTGCAGTCACGGAATCCGTTCTCTGTGACCGCAAATATCTCAGGAAAACACATCCTGCTGATTGACGATGTATTTACCACCGGAAATACCCTGGCTTCCATTGCCGGGGAAATCCTCAAAACCGGGGACAACAGGATCAGCATCCTTGTGATGGCAGTGGATGTATAGGAGGTACAGATTCCGGATTTAAAATTCCGGATTCAACGTTCAGAGCCGGGCTTCGAAATTCAACATTTAAAGAGCATGAATCGTCAGTTCCGGGTTACCGCTGAAGTTTTTCCCCGTAGCTCAGGTCACCGGCATCGCCCAGTCCCGGACTGATGTAGCCTTTGGAGGTCAGGTTTTCATCGATGGTTCCTACCCAGATTCTGGCACCGGGGTAGGCCGCTGCAATCGTTTCCACCCCTTGCCGGGAAGCAATAGCTGCTACAATATGCAGCTGTGAAGGTTTTCCGTTGGTTAACAGATCCTTGATTGCTTCGATCAGGGAGGCACCGGTTGCCAGCATCGGATCAGCCACGATCAACGGCCGGCCTTCAATGTCTGGACAGGTAAGATAATCCTGCTTGATGGAAAAATAGTCATTGGCATCATGCTTCCGGTAAGCAGCTACAAATCCGCAGTCTGCTTTGTCGAGATAATTCAGGATCCCTTCAAACAGCGGAACCCCGGCACGAAGGATGGTGGTGATGACAGGCTGTACGGCAATTTCCTTTACCCTGATCGTGTCAAGCGGGGTCTGTATTTCAATTTCCTTCTGTTCCAGGCTTTTGCTGATTTCAAAAGCAGCAATTTCACCGATCCTTTCCATATTTCTCCGGAAACGCATCCGGTCGTGCTGTACTTCAACGTTGCGGAGTTCGTTGATCCAGGAATTCACCAATGAAAACTGGTCTGATAATACAACGGTATTCATGATTCTGAAAGCTTTATCTAAATTTATATTTTCTGTCGTGTTGGGTAAGAATAAAATCCCTCTCAGAAAACCTGAAAGGGATAATGTTTTATTTTTGTCTGAAGTACACTTCGATCGGAACCCCGGTAAACCCGAACTCTTTTCTCAGCTGGTTTTCGGTAAACCTTTTATACGGCTCTTTTACGTATTGCGGCAGGTTGCAGAAAAAGACAAACTGCGGGGACGGCGTAGGAAGCTGTACGCAGTATTTGATTTTGATGTATTTCCCTTTATTTGCCGGCGGCGGTGTCCCCTCGAAAATAGGCAGCATCACCTCATTCAGTTTCGAGGTCTTGATTTTCTTTTTACGGTCTTCGTACACCTCCATGGCTACTTCCACCGCCTTCAGGATCCTTTGCTTGGTCAGTGCCGAAATAAACAGGATCGGGATATCGTTGAACTGGCCGATCTTATCCTTGATGTGTTTTTCGAAATCACGCATGGTATTGGTCTGCTTATCTTCAATAAGATCCCATTTGTTCACCAGGATAACGATTCCTTTTCTGTTTTTCTGGGCCAGACCGAAGATGTTCATATCCTGTGATTCCCAGCCCTGGGTAGCATCCACCATGATGATCACCACATCTGAAAATTCAATGGAACGGATGGAACGCATCACGGAATAGAATTCCAGATCCTCGGAAACTTTGGATTTCCTTCGCATCCCGGCCGTATCCACCAGTACGAATTCATGCCCGAATTTATTGTACAGGGTCTGGATGCTGTCCCTGGTCGTCCCGGCGATATCCGTTACGATATTCCTTTCCACATCCAGCAAAGCGTTTGTTAAAGTGGATTTCCCTACATTCGGACGGCCGGCGATGGTAATTTTAGGCAGCCCCTCAAACGGGTCTTTGTACTCGGTCGTGGGAAAATCCTTTACGATATCGTCCAGCAGGTCTCCGGTTCCGGAACCTGTAGCGGAAGAAAGGGTATAGTATTTATCGATTCCCAGTTGATAGAATTCGGTAGCCGCAAGCTCTTCTTTGGAAGAGTCTACTTTATTGATGACAATATACACCGGTTTATTCGCTCTTCTGAGCAGTCGGTAGATTTCATAGTCGGTATCGGTAAGCCCTTCTTCCACGTTCATCATGAAAATAATGGATGTGGCTTCATCTACGGCCAGCTGCACCTGCTTTCTGATCTCTTCTTCAAAGATATCATCGGTTCCTACATCGTATCCTCCGGTATCGATAACGGTAAAGTCTACGCCGGTCCAGTCGGACTTTCCGTAATGGCGGTCCCTGGTAACCCCGGCCGTGGAATCCACGATGGCTTCCCTTCTTTCGAGCAGACGGTTAAAAAGTGTTGATTTTCCTACGTTGGGACGCCCAACGATTGCGACAATATTCGACATAAAAATGTTTAATAATCCTTCAGCGATGTTCAGGATGGGTTATTAATGGGTTTCTCCAACTTTTGGAGCCCAATTTTTTTGCAAAGATAAGGTTTTATTTTATTTATTCCCGAAAGATCTGCTGAACAGGTATTTATAAGACAAAATCCGGTACTCAACAGCAATTACGTTGTTAGCGGCCTTTATTAAAACATTGAGAATGTGTGTCAGAATTATAATTTCACGTGTTTAAAAAAGTTCGCTGTTGTATGCTGAAATATACGCCCGTAAATTAAGCAGATCCGGCAGATCTTTGCTGTGTGTTGTTTACACATCTGCGTAATCACCGCCATCTGCGGGAGATTAAGCCCGCTATCCCGGCTCATTCAGTTTCTCAGGTTACGGATCTGTCTCCCCGAACTGTTTACCGGACGACATTTTGTTGAAAAAATAATGCTTTGACTATCAGCAAATAAAGCAGATCCGGGAATATTTTCAGCCCGGAAGGGCCTATTTTCATTTTTATATTTCAAATAAATTTTCTAATTTCGCAGCATTGAAACAGAGACCCATGGTGTAGCGGTAACACTACTGATTTTGGTTCAGTCATCTGGGGTTCGAATCCCTGTGGGTCTAC
>NZ_CAJYMO010000065.1 GCF_913776365.1 uncultured Chryseobacterium sp.
TATTATGGCAAAATTGTCAAATTATCCTCAATAAAATCAGATAAATAATACAAATCTTTTTTAAACATACTCTAAACGGCCAACAGATAGATAGATGCTTCCTGATTTTTTTCAGAACAGATAAAGCCGGGACAAAAAAAGAAAGCGCACCTTAAAAGTGCGCTTTTTATTATCAATGATTACAGCCGTTTATTTTTCTTTTGACCGCTGAAGTACTTCGTCTACCATTCCGAAATCTTTCGCTTCGGTAGAAGTCATCCAGTAATCCCTGTCTGATGCTTTTTCCACCCATTCGTAAGTCTGCCCGGAATGATCTGAGATGATATCATATAACTCCTTTTTAAGCTTCAGCATTTCTCTCAGATTGATCTCCATATCGGAAGCAACTCCCTGAGCTCCTCCTGACGGCTGGTGGATCATCACTCTTGAGTGCTTTAGTGCAGAACGCTTACCCTTTTCACCCGCTACCAGCAGCACAGCTCCCATGGAAGCAGCGATTCCGGTACAAATGGTGGCTACGTCCGGCTTGATGATCTGCATGGTATCATAAATTCCCAATCCGGCATATACACTCCCTCCAGGGGAATTGATGTAGATCTGAATGTCTTTTGAAGAGTCTGAACTTTCAAGAAACAAAAGCTGGGCGGTAACAATATTGGCTACCTGGTCATCGATTCCCGTTCCCAGGAAAATGATCCGGTCCATCATCAGACGTGAAAACACGTCCATCTGGGCTACATTCATCCTTCTTTCTTCCATAATATACGGAGTAAGGTTAGTTGGACCGTACATATTCATATACTGATCGGTGGCAAGACCGCTGTTTCCTAAATGTTTTGTGGAGAAATCTCTGAATTCTTTTTTAATGTCCATATTTCTGTTGTGTATTGTTACAATTTTATAAAGATCATATTACAACTTTTATTCCTAAAAATTTACATGACTTTTTGTCACTGCCTGTACTCAGGAACTCCCGTAATGACCGCTTATCTGTCAGTATAAATGCCTGTAACTGCAGAATAATTCAGCAGCCTGGAAAGTTCTATCGAGACCAGGGTCAGCATCTGGATTTTTTTCAGCAGTTCGAAATATTTTGTTTCATCGCCTTCGGTATGCACGGTGAGCTCTTTCTTTGTTTTTACGATCAGGAAATTGACATACCGGAATTTATGCACCAGAATATCCCCTGCTACCTGGTCGTGGATGCGGTCTCCGTAATTCGGCGAAAAGATATTCCGGGTGGTCCAGTCGTTCAGTTCACTGTAGATATTCATAGAATTGACGGCGGCTTTGCTGAGTTCTTCATCCATCAGCCCGAAAAAGAAATTGCCTTTTCTCAGCTCTTCTTTTTCGATGCCTTCTTTAATGTATTCCACAATCTTTTTGTTCAGTTCTACCTGGAACTCATAGCCGTCTTCTTCAAAATGATGGAGGATTTCCTCGATTACCGTGATTTCGTAAGCCTGCTCGTCCGGCGTTTTGCGTTGCAGGATGATATCCCCGAAATTGAGCATATGGTTAATGAGGTCATTTTCCAGTTTGGTCACATTAAAAAGTACCGGATCCACATAGTCCGCAGGGGCTTCCACAATCTCCAGTTTTACCGGCTGCTGCGCCTCTGCCCTCACCTGTGTTTTCTGGATCTGGTTCCGGGTTACCTGTTTCTGGACATCAAGCTCGTTGAAAAGGCTCTGCTCGGAGAGGCCGAACTTATTGGAAACCTGCTTCAGGTACACTTCCCTCTTCAGCGCATTCTGCACGAAAGAAACCGATTTAACGATATCACGGATGGCCTCCGCTTTTTTAATAGGGTCGTCACCAACTTCCTTCAGCAGAATTTCAGCCTTGAAATCGATGAAATCCATAGCCTGTTCCTCGATGAATCGTTCCACATATTCCTGCGGATGTTTTCTGGCAAAGGAATCCGGATCATCACCGTCCGGGAAAAGGAGTACCCTGATGTTCATGCCTTCCGTAAGCAGCATATCAATGCTCCTGAAGCTGGCTTTGATCCCGGCATTATCACCATCAAAAAGAATGGTTACATTTTCCGTAAGCCTTTTGATGAGCTTGATCTGCTCAGTCGTCAGGGAGGTCCCCGAACTGGCTACCACGTTTTCGATCCCGGACATGTGCAGAGAGATCACATCCATATACCCTTCTACCAGAAGGCATATATTTTTTCTGGAAATGGCCTGTTTGCTCTGGTTCAGTCCATAGAGGACATTGGACTTATGGTAAATTTCCGTTTCCGGTGAATTGAGGTATTTTGCGGTTTTTACATTGTTTTTCAGAATCCTTGCGCCAAATCCCAATACCCTTCCCGAAAAGCTGTGGATTGGAAAAATCACCCTTTCGCGGAAACGGTCGATTCCTGAAGGCGCATTTTCCGGAAAAATAGAAAGTCCGGACTTTTCAAGGATCTCTTTATTATAGCCTTTCTCAAGTGCATATGCTGTAAAGGCATCTTTTTTCTCCGGGGAATACCCTAACTGGAATTTCCTGATGATTTCATCTTTCAGCTCACGTTCCCGGAAATACGAAAGACCGATGGATTTCCCCTCCTCAGAATCCCACATGAATTCCTGGTAGTAATGATTGGCCACTTCATGGATCTTGTACAGCAGGTCCCGCTCCGTATTGGCCTGCCGGGCTTCAGGGGAAAAATCTTTCTGGTCTTCCTCGATTTCGATTCCGTATTTTTTTGCGGCATGGCGCAGCGCTTCGGGATAGGTGAAATTTTCGATTTCCATCAGGAACGAGATCGCCGTTCCGCCCTTTCCCGTTGAAAAGTCTTTCCAGATCTGCTTGGCGGCAGAAACCACGAAACTGGGTGTTTTCTCATCATGAAACGGACTGAGCCCCTTATAATTGGAACCGGCTCTCTTCAGCTGGACATATTCACCAACAATCTCCTCTACGCGGATGGTAGAGAATATTTTATCTATTGTCTGTTTGGAGATCATATGCCTGAAAATGATTAAAAATACGAACCCCGTAAAACAGGGAAATCTTCACAAAGGTACTATAAAAAAATCAATTTCCCTCATAGCTCCAACCTTTATTACCATACACAAACGACTGTACGACAACACTTTAAAAATAATATTTTCGTTAAAAAACATATAACCGGCTGATTCATTACCATTTATATATTTTATCATTACCAGGGTTACACTGCGCTGTTTTTCATGATTGCATTTTCTTTTTTACCTGTGAAAATTCAATAAATAAGTATCTTTGCTTAAAAATGAAATTCTCGATCCACCATATTGAAGACTGGCAGAATATTGCGGAAACCGTTGTTGCCGGATTGCAGCATCCCGTTCTCCTGCTGAAAGGGAATCTGGGTGCCGGAAAAACCACCTTTACCCAGTTCCTGCTGAAAAACCTGGGAAGTTCAGATGAAGTCAGTTCCCCTACCTATTCCATTGTCAATGAATACGCAACACCCAAAGGGAAAGTTTATCATTTTGACCTGTACCGGCTGAAAAATATTGAAGAGGTTTACGATATCGGGATTGAAGAATACCTGGACGATGCTTTCCTGTGTATCATTGAATGGCCTGAAGTCTATGAAGACGAACTGTACGGGATCCCTTTTCATGAAATGAGCATCAACAATACCGGAGACCGCCGTGAGATTTCATTCGCGTAAATATTATGTATCTTTGCTTCTGAATTTGAATGTAACCTAACGATTTGTAAGAATTTAATTAATTAAAGGATGAGCACGACAAACATTTTTACTCCTTTTACCGAAGAAGAACTGATACCGAAAGAAGAAAAGCTGGAGGTCATTAAAAAAGGCAAACAGTTCAGCATCGGAATCCCTAAAGAGACTTCCCTGAATGAGCGGAGAACCTGTATCACGCCTGATGCAGTACAGGTGCTGGTGGAATGTGGCCATGAAATCATCATTGAAGCAGGTGCCGGCGAATGCTCGTTCTTTACCGACCTGCAGTATTCCGAATCCGGGGCAAAGATCACCAATGATCCTAAAGAAGCTTTCGGCCAGGACTTAATTTTAAAAATCAATCCGCCTACCGAGGAGGAAATCGATTATATGAGACCGAACACCTATCTGGTTTCGGCGCTTCAGATCAATTTACGGGATAAGGCCTACTTCCTGAAGCTGGCTGATAAAAAAGTAAATGCCATTGCTTTCGAGTTCATTGTGGATGAATACAAACAGCTGGCCCTGGTAAGGCTGATCGGTGAAATTGCCGGAACGGTTTCCATCCTTTATGCGTCTGAGCTGCTGGCCTTGTCCAACGGGCTCATGCTGGGAGGAATCACCGGGGTTCGCCCGGCAGAAGTTGTGGTGATAGGCGCCGGGATCGTAGGGGAATTTGCCACCAAAGCAGCCATAGGTCTTGGAGCGAGTGTCAGGGTTTTCGATAATTCACTCTCCAAGCTCAGAAGACTCCATACTCTGGTGGACAGCAGGGTTCCCACTTCCATCATCGATCCGAAAGAACTGAAAAAGGCATTACGAAGAGCCGACGTAGTGATCGGAGCGCTCCCCAGGTTAAACATGACCCCGATTGTTACTGAAGATATGGTAATGAAGATGAAAAAAGGAAGTGTGATCATTGATATTACCATCGATAACGGGAAAGTCATCGAAACATCCGAACTTACCACGATGGAAGATCCTTACATCATCAAGCATGGCGTTATCCATTGCGGATTGCCGAACCTGACTTCCCGCATGCCAAGAACCACGACCAAGGCCATTTCCAACTTTTTCTTATCCTATATTTTGCATTATGACGAAGAAGGCGGCTTCGAGAACATGCTGGTCCGCAAAAATGAAATGAAACAAAGCCTTTACATGTACAAAGGAAGGCATACCAAAAAAATCATCTGCGACCGTTTCGGGCTCACCTATCACGATATCAACCTTTTAATTTTCTAATGAAAAAACTTAAATTTTATGCCATCGGACTGGTGCCGGGGTGTATTTTTGTCTTCTTTATCCTCAATAAAAAAGGAGCTAGCTGCAGCGGCTACCTGCCCAACAGCCGGGTGATTGCGGAAACTCTTTCCAAAGATTTCACCTATTCCGGTCCGTTCAAAGCGCAAATGGCCCAACTGAAAATCAATGAAAAATTCCTGAGGGACAGCATCATTACCAAAGGCAAAATTGATTTCGACAGGAGCCATGCCCAGAAAAAGCCCTGTCCGGACTATCTCCTTACCTATCCTGAAACCCAGCCGGTCTATGAAATCACCTTTGAGAAATGTGAGGAAAAAGCTACGCTGAATTCCTTAAAAAAATTAAGATAGAACGAACTGATCTCGCAGATTGATCTCGCGGATTGATCTCGCGGATTGACCTCGCGGATTGACCTCGCGGATTTATAATCCGTGAGATTAATAACATAAGATCATCAATCAAACATCCATGGAAGGGAATTATTACATGATTCAGGATTACCTGATCTTTACCGGTGTTTTCGCTGTCTTCCTTTTAATGACGGCCAGCTTCTTCCTGTTTACCCGCAACCGCAGTCTCAGCAGGAAAAATGCCCGGCTTACCTCAGCCCATAAGCTGGTGGAACAGCGACTGAATGAAGTGCAGCTGGAGCATATCGGTACCAAGCTCAACCCGCACCTGTTCAAAAACATCCTGAATTCCGTCCAGTCGCATGCCTATCATACCTATATGTCACTGGACAAGCTCGCGAATGTACTGGACTACATTCTGTATGAAAGCAACAACAAATTCGTCAGCCCTAAAGAAGAACTGAATTTTGCCCTCAGTCTGATCGAGATCAACAAAATCAAAATCAATCCGCTGTTTGATTTCAGGATCAAATCAAAAATCAATACGTCAGACGAATTGTATGAAGAGAAAGTATTCGCTCCTTTACTATCAGTGGACCTGATTGAAAATGCTTTCAAGCATACTGATTTCCTTGCACAGGATTCTTTTATTTCCATTCAGCTCGAACTGGAAAGCAGAATTTTTATGATGAAGGTCAGCAATAAGGCTTCTGTAAAAAATATGCTGGAAAAAGAAAAAAGCGGATTCGGGAGCCAGTCACTGGACCAGCGGCTGAAGATGATTTACGGTACTGCTTACACGCTCCAGAAACAGTCAAAAAACGGTATATTTACAGCAGAACTAACCATTAATCTTGGCGAATTTTATGATAAAATGCGTTATTCTTGATGATGAACTGCTGGCAATCAGCTATCTGAAGCTTCTCTGTGAAGAAATGGAAGACGTAGAAGTGGTGAAGGCATTTAATGATCCCGGAATTTTCCTGCATGAAATCGGAAATATCGACTGCAACCTCTGCATCCTGGATATCGAGATGCCCGGAATCAGCGGCCTGCAGGTAGCCGAACGGATCTCAGGCTCAAAAAAAATCATCTTTACTACGGCTTATAAGGAGTATGCCGCCGAAGCGTTTGATCTCAATGTTGTGGATTATGTACGGAAACCGATTAAAAAGGAGAGGCTGCTGCAGGCTTTTGAAAAAGCAAAGGAAGTTCTCGGAAACCCGGGGTTTAAAGATTTTATTGAATGGAATACCAACATCGGCAGGACGGTACTTTTCACCGACCGGATTGCCTGTATCAGAACCTCCGAAATCGACAGCCGTGACAAGGAAGTACTCCTTACCGACGGCAGTACCCTTGTTCTTAAAAACCTTAATTTCAAGACGCTCCTTGAAATGCTTCCTTCAAAAAATTTCGCTCAGGTCAACAAGAAGGAAATCATTGCCCTGCCATGCATCAAGGTATTCTCAACCCAGGAACTCATTACCACACTTCCTGCTGAAAACGACAGTTTTTTGAAACTGCAGATCGGTGATGCCTACAGAAGCGCCCTGATGGAAAAATTTGGCAAATGAGCAGTACATGACATGATCTCGCGGATTTTAAACCGTGAGATAGCATTCACGGATTTTAAAGCCGCGAGATCACCTTTTCGTTACATTTTTCAAAGTCTTGGTTACATTTTCTGAAACAGGCGTTCCGGCATCCATATATTCTTAAGAACTTTGTACATCAACAAAAGGAATTATGAGATTGGGAAAATACAAAACCGTTATTTTTTACATCAGCACCATCGCTTTTTTTTCAGGGCTGATGTACTGTTTTTTTGTAGAAGGGAAGACACTGGAAACCGGGGAAAGCATTGCCCTTCCGAAAACCACCGGCTCTACGATGTGGGAAAACTTCACCGATTCTTTTCTCACCAACCTTCATCATCCGCTGGCTTTGCTTCTGGCCCAGATTGTCACCATCATTATGGTGGCCAAGCTGTTCGGATGGATCTGTGTAAAACTGAAACAGCCTTCCGTCATCGGTGAAATGATTGCCGGGATTGTTCTTGGCCCGTCTCTTTTCGGACTGTACTTCCCGGAGCTTTCGGCATTTATTTTCCCTAAAGAATCGCTGCCGAACCTGCAGTTTTTAAGCCAGATCGGCCTCATCCTTTTTATGTATATCGTCGGCATGGAGCTGGATCTCAGCGTACTCCGGAAACGGGCGCATGATGCCGTAGTCATCAGCCATGCCAGCATTATTTTCCCTTTTGCCCTGGGGGTAGGCCTTTCCTATTTTATTTACAAAGAATTTGCACCGGATGGCATTCAGTTCAGCTCCTTCGCCCTCTTCATCGCAATTGCCATGAGCATTACGGCATTTCCCGTACTGGCAAGGATTGTACAGGAACGGAATCTGCATAAAACCAAAATAGGAACCGTGGTTATCACCTGCGCTGCCGCCGATGACATTACGGCGTGGTGCATCCTGGCTGCAGTTATTGCCATTGTAAAGGCCGGGTCTTTTTCAGGTTCCCTGTTTGTTATCCTTATGGCCGTTCTGTATGTTTTTATCATGATCAAGGCGGTGCGGCCGTTCCTGAACCGGATTGCCGAAGCCCAGAAAGGAAAAGGATTTATCAGCAAATCACTGGTAGCCGTATTTTTCCTTATCCTGATTATCTCTTCCTATGCCACGGAAGTCATAGGGATCCATGCGCTGTTCGGAGCATTTATGGCAGGAGCCATCATGCCGGAAAATATTAAATTCAGAAACCTGTTTATTGAAAAAGTGGAAGATGTGGCGCTGGTCCTTCTCCTTCCGCTATTTTTTGTGTTTACCGGATTAAGAACCCAGATCGGATTGCTGAACGACCCGCATCTCTGGAAAATCGGCGGCTTCATTATCCTGACGGCCGTTACCGGAAAATTTGTAGGAAGCGCTCTTACCGCAAGATTCCTGAAAATCAGCTGGAAAGACAGCCTTACCATCGGTGCCCTGATGAATACCAGAGGGCTTACCGAACTCATCGTACTCAACATCGGATACGATCTCGGAGTCCTCGGGCCGGAACTGTTTGCCTTACTCGTCATTATGGCTCTATTCACCACTTTTATGACAGGACCGTGCCTTGATCTCATCAATTACCTGTTCAAAGGCAGATCCTCAATGACAGAAGACGACAGCGAAGCAGAACATGCAGCCGGATACCGCGTCCTCCTTTCCTTCGAAACTGCCGTTTCCGGAAGTGCACTGCTGAAGCTGGCGGACAACTTCACCCGCAAAATGAACGGCAACAAAAGCATCACAGCCATGAATATTGCTCCCGTTGATGAGCTTCATCCCTTTGATATCGATCATTTTGAAACCGAACAGTTTAAAAACGTCATTGAAACTTCACAGGAGCTGGATCTTGAGATCACTACCCTTTTTAAGGCTTCTACCGATATTGAAAGTGATCTTACGGGTATTTCCAACCGCGGAAACTATGACCTTTTGCTTATTCCTCTCAGAAAATCCATGTATGAAGGCAGCCTGCTGGGAAGACTATTGGGATTTACCACCAAAATCATCAACCCGGAGAAACTCCTGAACACCGTAAAAGGGAAAGGAAATATTTTTAACAACTCACCTTTCGACGATTTCACCCTTCAGATTTTAGATAAAACCCAGATTCCGGTGGGTGTCTTCGTAGAAAAGGATTTCCGGGCGGCAGACAGGGTCTTCGTCCCGATTTTCAACCTCAGCGATTTTTACCTGTTGGAATATGCCAAAAGACTGATCAACAACAACAACTCCCAGATCATTATCCTTGATGTGGCCGGACAGATCCGTAACAATATCGAAGTCAGGGAACTGATCCGCAGCATTGAACAGGTAGCACCCAATCATATCACTTTATATAACGAGAAGAAAATCGAAAAAGAATTCCTTACTTCTCAGGACCTGATGATCATCAGCAGCAAAAGCTGGAAAAACCTGATCGACTCCAAAAGCCTGTGGCTCTCGGACATCCCCTCAACGCTGATCATCAGCAGTCCCTGATGGCAGGCGGTGAATCGTGTTATCAGCAGGGAATCAAACTCAGGCCTGAACCAGAGATAGCCTGAAATATAACCTCTGTAACAGG
Source organism: uncultured Chryseobacterium sp. (assembly GCF_913776365.1). Classification (GTDB taxonomy): domain Bacteria; phylum Bacteroidota; class Bacteroidia; order Flavobacteriales; family Weeksellaceae; genus Chryseobacterium. The sequence goes on from NZ_CAJYMO010000065.1 coordinate 9,416, forward strand.
ATTCACCGTAGGTCTTTGGTCAATAGTCAATTCCTGCGGGTCAATGGTCAATTCTTAACTTCAGTCCGTAATTCACCGCTGGCGCAAGCTTCCAAGCTTGTGCCTACCAGACAGCCAGCCTCAAATTCACCGTCTGCCTTTTGTCAATGGTCAATCCGCTGCGCTGGCCAATTGTCAATTCTTAAAATCAGCCTGTAACTCACCGCTGGCGCAAGCTTCCAAGCTTGTGCTCACCAGACAGACAGCCTCAAATTCACGGTCTGCCTTTTGTCAATGGTCAATCCGCTGCGCTGGTCAATGGTCAATTCTTAAATTCAGCCTGTAATTCACCGCTGGCGCAAGCTTCCAAGCTTGTGCCACCAGAAAGCCAGACTCAAATTCACCGTCTGCCTTTTGTCAATGGTCAATCCGCTGCGCTGGTCAATGGTCAATTCTTAACTTCAGCCTGAAAATTCACCGCTGGCGCAAGCTTCCAAGCTTGTGCCTACCAGACAGACAGCCTCAAATTCACCGTCTGCCTTTTGTCAATGGTCAATCCGCTGTGCTGGTCAATGGTCAATTCTTAACTTCAGCCTGAAAATTCACTTGCGGAGCAAAGTTCACCATTCACCATTCACTCTTGGTCAATAGCTAATTTCAATCTCCTCTGAATTCATCAGCGGAGGCAGGTTAAACCTATAAGGTTTTGAAAACCTTATAGGTTTTTTACGTAAAAAAGGTTGTTTCAGGAAATCAGCCGCATCAGGAAACGGATGCCTAGCCCCGATAGAAACGGCATCCTTTTTCTGCGGCAGGAAAAGTGAAGGCAGAAAAAGATACAGTGGATAGCGGGAAAAAGCTCCTGAAAAATAAGGTCCGGGACATCAATGGCAACCTCTGCCGGAAATCCAGCAGTCAGAAAATGAAAATTACTGACCGATTCTTTTCCCGAGGATCACCAGGGTCCTTTCCACACCATCCAGCACCGCCACATCCGGAAAAACGCCCCAATCCTCAAAACCGAAATGGCGGAACAGTTTCAGACTGGGCTCGTTATGCAGGAAGATGAATCCCAGCAGCGTCTTCACGCCAAAATCAGGCGCATGATCGATACAATATTGCAGCACTGTCTTTCCATAGCCCTTTCCCCGGGAATTTTCTGACATATAAATGCTGATCTCAACGGTGCCGTTATAAGCCGGCCTTCCGTAAAAGGAAGAAAAGCTGACCCATCCCAATACGCTACCCTGTGTGTCTTCCACCATCCACAACGGTCTTCTGTCAGCTGAATGCTCATGAAACCAGCTGATCCGGCTTTCCACGGAGACCGCTTCCGTATCAGCAGTAACCCTTCTTGAAGGGATGGTGGAATTGTAAATTTCCACAATTTCCGGTACATCTTCCAGGACTGCATTCCTGAACACGAGCTCTTCCATACGCTGACATCAATTTTCCGCAAAGATACGGGAAGATTTTTTATTTGCCGTTTTCTTCCCGGTTGCCGTTGTTATCCTGGTATTCCTTCAGCGCCCGGTTCAGGCTCCTGACGCTGATGCCGAGATAAGCCGCCATATCTTCCTTGGAAATTTCCATTTCCCTGGATTTCAGGTCCAGGAGCTGGCCGAGTGTATGTTCTGAAGTGTGCAGCTGCTGATAAGAAGCGCGGCTGGACGTATTGACGATGCGTTCAGCAAAGACATCAAGCAGAAAGTTGTTAAGCCTCAGGTCATTTTTGAGTAAAGCCTGGAAGTAAGGGATCGCCATTGCATAGACGGTAACTTCCGTAATGGCTTCAATGCTGCAGAGGCAGGGAACATTTTTAATCACCTCGATTTCCCCGACAATCTCGCCTTTCCCGAGAAATTCAACAATGTATTCCTTATCGTTTTCCTCTACGAAATAACATTTGGTAATCCCGCTCCCGATCAGCATGATCTTCGTGGAAACTTCATGCTGGGTAAGGATTCTCTCACCCTTAGCATAGGATTTCAGCACAATATTCTCTCTGTGGCTCTGGTTCCGGTACAGTTCTTCCAGATAATCCAGAAATGGTTGGTTCGTTCGCAGCATAATAATGGCCCGGGACAAATGTCCTTTTCGGTTTTGTTTTTAATTCTGAATTTTGATGCCGGAAAAATACAAAATCTAAGTTTAACGTACTATGAATTCTATCCATACCATTGCCTTTGATGCAGACGATACCCTCTGGATCAACGAACCTTACTTTCAGGAGGCAGAAGCAGCCTTCTGCCGGCTTTTTGAAAATGATCATCCCTACCCTTTCGTTGCCGGAGAACTGCTGACGACGGAAATCTGCAACCTGCACCTGTATGGCTACGGCATCAAGGGATTCATGCTGTGCATGGCAGAAACGGCGGTCAGGATTTCCCACGGCCGTGCCCCGCTGTCGCTAATGAGCGAAATTTTGGCCATCGGGCATGATCTCCTGCAGAAACCGGTAGAACTGCTGGAAGGGGTTACGGAAACACTGAACGCCCTTACCGGTAAATACCGTCTGATAGCAGCTACCAAAGGCGATCTGCTGGACCAGGAGCGTAAGCTGAAAAAATCAGGCCTGCTGGCCTGCTTCCATCATATAGAAATCATGAGCGATAAGAAAACGGAGGACTACAGGAAACTCATGGACCATCTGGACTGCCGGCCGGAACACTTCCTGATGATCGGTAATTCGATGAAGTCTGACATACTGCCTGTCCTGGAAACCGGCGGATATGCAGCTTATGTCCCTTATCATGTGACCTGGGCTCATGAACAGCATGACGACACACCTGAAAGTGAACGTTTCATGCAGGTGAAAAATATCAGGGAGCTCCTAAAGTTCCTGTAATAAAAACCGGAGCCATTACTGTGATGACGGACCGCTCATGCATTTCATAAAAACATCCGTTCAGAAGCTGAACGGATGGTAAGGGCAATTGTTATTCTTTTGTTATTTTTTCAGGCATTTTTCAAGGAACCGGTCCTGTTCCCAGAGAAGGTGTAGGATGTTTTCTTTAGCAGCGTAGCCATGGGCTTCTTTCGGAAGCAGTACCATCTTTACAGGGGCCCCCAGGTTTTTAAGGGCCTGGAAATAGCGCTCGGTCTGTAAGGTAAAAGTTCCGGGATTGTTGTCTGCGTCCCCATGCACCAGCAGTAAAGGGGTTTTCATTTTATCGGCATTCATGAACGGCGACATCGCGTTGTAAATCTCCGGTACATCCCAGTAATTCCGCTGTTCGCTCTGGAAACCGAACGGCGTCAGGGTTCGGTTATAGGCACCGCTTCTGGCAATCCCGCAGGCAAACAGTTTGGAGTGCGTAAGGAGATTAGCCGTCATAAAGGCACCGTACGAATGTCCGCCCACTGCTACTTTTTTCCGGTCGATATAACCTAATGCGTCTACTGCATTAATGGCAGCCTCAGCATTGGCGACCAGCTGCGGAATAAAGGTGTCGTTTGGTTCTGTCTTTCCTTCCCCGATGATCGGGAAAGCAGCGTCATCCAGTACGGCATAGCCTTTTGCAGTCCAGTACACGAACGATCCATAGTACGGAAACGTAAAGTCATTGGGATTCTGGGTATTCTGCCCTGCGGTATTTTTGTCCTTGTATTCGGTAGGATATGCCCAGATAAGCAGCGGAAGTTTTTCTATTTTTGCTTGTCTGTCATAACCGGCAGGCAGGTACAGGGTTCCTGTCAGGGTAACGCCATCATTCCGCTTATAGGTAATCACTTCCTTATAAACATCTTTGATACTTTCAAACGGATTGGCAAAGGAAGTTACCGCTTCTGTTTTACCGGTTTTTATATTTTTCCTGAAATAATTCGGATACAGGCTGGAAGACTGCCGGGTCGTGAGGATTTCCCCTTTTGCCGGGTCCAGAATATCGATGATTTCCTCTTTCGCATTTTTGGTATCGGAGGTGTACAGCCTTTTTTTCTTCAGGGTTTTCATATCCATCTCATCGATAAAGGGATGCTGGCCTTCTTTGGTGAATCCGGCACCGATGAGGTATGATTTTCCGCCTTTCATATCCACTACCGATCTTCCATACTGGTTCTTGGTCGTATTAAAATTTCCGGGATCGCTGTACACGTCCTGATAGTTCCGGTCGTCAATGATTTTTGACTGCCCGTTATCAAGGTCAATCAGGTACGATTTCGTGTTCCGCGTGTCATACCACCCTTCGGATACGATGGCATAATGATTATTGCTCCAGCTTATATTTTCATACCGCTGTTTTGTTCTGAAAAAAGATCGTGGGGCTGCAGCAAACGGAGCTTCCCACGTGAAAATCTCATCCCTGAATTCCGCTTCTTTCGACTGGTCTCCTCCGTCCAGGGCTTCCGCATACACCAGCGTGGCCGGCCGGTCGCTCCTCCATCCCATCTCTCTCTTTCCGGTGCGTACGGAGGAGAAACCTTTCGGCATGATCTCATTCAGGGGAGTTTCATTCACCACCTTTACGGCATTCCCGTTCAGGTCATATACCGTTGTGGTCATAGGAAAGCGGCTCAGCGGAACAATATAAGAGAACGGCTTTCTGATGGTGGTGGCCATCAGGTAACTGCCGTCCGGCGAGTAACTCAGGCCGGTATAAAGATCCTGATCCTTTATCTTTTTCAGGGCTCCGTTCAGGTCTGTGCTGTATATCTCAGAAGCGGTAAGGATCTCAAAATTCTTTTCATCCTGCGGGTTTTTCAGAAGATCCTGGTAGGTCCTGTTCTGGGAAACCTTTCCGTCTGTCGTTGAGACAATCGGGCCGGTCGGCAGGTCTTTGCCTGAGTCTATTAATGCAGGCCGGTTCTGCGGAAGTACTTTGATCAGCAGGTTCTGCGAATCCTTGTTCCACACATACGGACTTCCCAGGTTGGCATTCAGGTTATCGGAAGTCACTTTCTTAGCCGCTGCCGTCTCCAGGTCCACAACCCAGAGCTCAGCTCCTTTTGAGGTGGTGTTGGTAAAAGCCAGTTTCTTCTCATCCGGTGAAAAAGAAAGGTAGGCAATTTTAGGGCTGGCAGGTAAATTTTTCACCTGGACTTCGGTTTTGCCATTCAGTTTTCTGACTTTCAGGTTGCTGATATAGGTTATCGTGCTGGAAATATTGGTTAAAGGGTTGATCCTCAAGCCTCCCAGCTTCATCTCCTGCTGACTGAGGTCTTCCAGCGTCTTATACGTAGGGCGATAACTGAAGACGATCCAGTCTTTTTTGCTGTTCATCATAACACTGGGCGGACGTTCATAGTCTGCGAGTCTGAGAATCTCTGCCGACGGCTTCTGGTAGGCTATATTTTCCTGGGCCTCATAGAAGTTGAGAAAGGCCAGCAGGCAGATGGTGAGTTTGATCTTCATTATAATCTCTTTCCGACGAAAATACTGAATTTTATGATGAAGGACAAAGGAGAGAGAAATATAATATCGGAAATTTTGGATGAAAAGATTTGAAGGTGCTGTTCAGCTGTTTGCCTTCCGGATATACCGGATTCCAAAATCTGAAAGGAATTTTCAGGACTGTATAAACCTTAAAAGTTTAAAATGTGCCGTGCGACTCACTATTTTTTGTCTCTCGTACCGGACAGGATGATCCGGATTCATCATATCCATCAATAAAAAAGCAGCAGGAAATTCCTGCTGCTTTTCTACTTTATTGTATTCCGGTATTGCTACCAGTCGTTGGCTCTTTTTCTTTTTTCAATCAGGTAATCCACGGAAAACTTACCGGTTCCGAATACCATCAGCATAAGGTAGATGCCCAGATAGACCAGGCTGAGTTCCTGCTTTTCAAAAGGGTCTGCGGCATGGACTACAAAACCGGCTATCACCATGGTAAAAATCAGGAATCCCAATGCCACCCTGGAAAAAAGGCCCAGGATAAGGAGGATGGAGCAGGCAAACTCAGCGAATACTGTGAGGCCAAGGGTAATCTGAGGTCCCATGCCCAGGAAATCGTAAAAGTCCTTCTTCCCTTCAATCAGCATCTGGAGTTTTGGAAAACCGTGGGAAAGCATGGCAAATCCGATGAATACCCGCACTGCCAGTAAAATAATATCTTTCAAAACCGAATGGGATTGTGCCGCGTTCAATGAGTTCATTAAGCTAAAATTTGATTAAAGATAATGAAAATTCCCGGAAAACAAAGGCTTTTCCCGTCGATTTTAATCTACCGGTAGCCGAAATTCTTCAGATCACGGTCGTTTTTACGCCAGTCCTTCTTTACTTTGACAAACAGGTTAAGGTGGATTTTTTTATTGAAAAACTTCTCAAGGTCCAGCCTGGATTCGGTTCCTACTTTCTTAATGGCCTCCCCTTTGTGCCCGATGATGATCCCTTTCTGGGTATCACGTTCCACATAAATGATGGAATCGATGAAGATGATTCCTTCTTTTTCCTTGAACTGCTCGGTGACCACCTCTACCGAATACGGTATTTCCTTTTCGTAATTCAGGAGGATCTTCTCGCGGATGGCCTCGTTCACGAAAAAACGCTCCGGTTTGTCGGTATACTGGTCTTTGTCGTAATACGGCGGGTTCTCCGGCAACATGGATTTGAGCTTTGGCAGAATGACATCCGTATTAAAGGCATTGAGTGCCGAAATAGGCAGGATTTCCGCCTTCGGGATGCGGTTGTGCCATTCTTCCACCAGTTTTTCCAGGCCTTCCTGGTTGGTCTGGTCTACCTTATTCAGCAACAGCAGTACCGGCACGGGAATCTTATTGAGTTTATCGATCAGGAATTCAGACGGCTCCGCCTTATCCGTAACATCTACGATGAAAAGGAAGACGTCGGCATCCTGAAGGGAATCTTTTACAAAATCCATCATTTTTTCCTGAAGCCCGTATTTCGGATCGAGAACGCCCGGTGTATCGGAAAATACGATCTGCAGATCCTCTTCGTTATAAATCCCGAAAATCCTGTGTCTCGTGGTCTGCGCCTTCTGCGTGACAATCGCCAGCTTCTCCCCCATCAGCTGGTTGAGTAAGGTTGACTTTCCCGCATTGGGTTTACCCACTATGTTTACAAATCCTGCTTTGTGCATAAAAAATTATATTGTGAACTGCAAAGTTAATAAAAACAAAATTGGTCTCCTGAAATAAGTCTGCTTTTCCGGACGGATCAGGTGAAATAAATATCCGGCTCTGCTGAAATCATCAGGACGGCACCGTAAATTAACCGGTTTATTCTGAAAAGTGTGAGACGAAATTCCGGTAACCCGCTTACTCCCTTCCTGCCTCTATCTATTTTCCAATCCGAGTTCACGTCAATTTACTTCACACAACTACAGGCAGTACGATTTCATGAAGGCAAGGCTTCCTCTGGCCAGTTCTTCGGCATCATGAGGCGATTTCTGCCATAAGGAAACCATCTGCTGCATTCCCGGGACGGATGATGAAAAATTTTCCAGCACCAGGTTCCCGGTGAAGTCGATCTCCTGCAGTGCCCGGAACAATTCTTCCCAGTTCACGGTCCCTTCGCCCGGCATGCCGCGGTGCGATTCCGTTATATGGAAATGCCTGAGCCTGCTCCCGGCAGCGATCACGGGATCATGGAAATTGTTTTCCTCTATGTTCATATGAAAAGTGTCCAGGTGGACGAAAAGATTGTCTTTTCCGGTTGCATGGATCAGGTCCAGGACATTCTGCGCCGTATTGCATACATAGCTTTCATATCGGTTGATGGGTTCAATGGCAATACCTATTCCTTTTTTCCCTGCATAATCTGCCACATGGCTCCAGACCTGCGTAATAATAACCGATTCCTCTTCCGTCAGCGGATTGCCGGAGAATACGCCGATTCCGCCGTGAAGCACCCCGCACAACAATTCGCTTTCCAGAGCCGAACTCAGGTCTACTGCCCTCCTGATCAGCTGTTCGGCAGCTTCAGGATAAAAAGCGATATGGGCTTCTTTCGGCAGGTTCAACGAACAGGCCACATTCAGATGGTGGTCATCCAGCTGTTTTCTGACTTCAGTAGCATTGAGGTCCATCGAAGGCGGCAGCAGGATTTCAATAAGATCGAAGCCCGCACCGGCTGTTTTTTTGATGGCATATTTTCCGGCTTCGGGAGTCCAGACCGGTGTGATCCAGGAAAGCAGCGAGGCGCCAAACTGTATTTTCATAAGCGTTGATTTTTTTATTGATTAAAGATTTAAAATACCCACCATTCGGTTCTTATTCCCAGATACGTTCCGTACCTCTTGGGCCCGGAACCCTGCAGAAAGGGTGAATAGAGGCTTTTCATGGCTTCATCATTGTAGCGGGAAAGTTCGGCAATCAGCCGGATATGCGGACGGGCCCAGACACTTCTTTCCGCTGTCGGCACAATGGTGGGAGCCAGCACCAGCTTTACCATGGAAGCAGGATCCTGAATCCCGTTTTTCCGGACTCCGTAATGCAGTTCAGACAGGATATGAAACCAGTTGTTTACATAGTAGGTGGCCCGCACCCCGGTATTGAATTCGGTTTTTTTGTTGAAAATTTCCCTCCTGTAATAATCCATGGCTTTATTTTCACTGTCCGAGCCGCCCTTGCTGGCTGTAAACACGGCATACCCGTTCAGCGACCAGCGGCTGGAGAGGTTGAAGAGCACATGTTCAACGGCGGTAAAGGAATAAGCGCCTCTGTACGTCCGGGTATTTTCGTCCGGGGCGCCGTAGGTTCTCCAGGTCTGGGTATTTCCGTTATCGCCGCCGTTGGCAATACCGTTTCCATATCGTACGGAGAACTGGTTGAAGGATCCGGGAAGTGTTGTTTTGATTCCTGTATTGAGTTTTGCGCCCAGTACCCAGCCATTGTCTGCCGGATATTGTTCCATTGCATTTTTTCCGGTTTCATCCACATGATGGAATTCCGCCATCAGTTTCAGGGCATTGTTCCTGAACGGCAGGGTGTGTTCGAGTACGAAGACTTCCCGCTGCCTGTAGATCAGGCTTTTTGATCCGCTGATGATGTTGGTATAGGAATACGGCGTCGAATTGCTGGCCGCCGTATCGATCACTGCCGGGAAAAACATGGAGAACCGGGTATTTTTATGCCGGACCCCCCAGCCTGTCGCTGAATGGTCGTCAAAATAAAAATAATCCGCGATATGGATGTCGTCATACCTCAGCCACCGGGAACCGGCCCATACGTCCCAGTTGCTTCCCATAATATTCCGTGCCTCCACAAACGCTTCCGGCAGTGCGACGATCATTCCCTGGTTGGATTTGGTGTCTACATTGCCCAGAAAGGTTCCGCCGGAATAAAAGCTGAGCCTCGCCTGCATGTCGATCTTGGTGCTGCGGGCACTGTCGCCTCCGGTGACCGGAGTGAAATGGAAAGCCGGCAGGAAATCCACATAGTCACCCTGATCCATCCTTCCTCCGAGGGAGCCCTGGTTGTTCAGGTTCAGCTGGCGGCCGGTTTTCCCGTCGGCGTTGGGTGAGTAGCCGGCCCCGATTCTTCCCGTTGTCCCGAAAGAAAACTTCTTATTGGTAATGACAATCTGGGCATACGTTACCTGGCCTGCCAGCAAAATAATGGCCAGCAAGCCTTTCAGCATGGTATTTTTCATCAGATTACTTCAGTGTTTTGGGACGGTAGAATTTCAAGGCAAATAATATAATCACCGCATAACAGATGATCGGGAGCAGATACGCGTGGGCCACATCCGTTTCTGCAATACGGCCCATCAGCGGCGGAAACACCGCACCCCCGAACATGGCCATCACCAGGAAGGAAGACGCCTGATGGACCTTATTCCCCAGCCTTTTGAGGCCCAGGCTGAAGATCGTTGGGTACATCACGCTCAGGAATAAATTCAGGAGAATCAGGCTGACAAAGGATGCCCATCCGAAACTTTGTGAAATCACCAGACACAGGATGATGTTGCAGGCGGTGAAAATAGCCAGCAGCTTATTGGGAGCAATATAGCGCATCAGGAAAGTCCCTACAAACCTGCCGATCATCATCATGGCCATGCTCAATGAGAAATAATAGCTTGCCTGCGTTTCCTGAAGATGCATTTTTTCCACACCATAGTTGATGAAAAACGCCCAGGTTCCGCCCTGTGCGGCAATATTGAAGAACTGCGCCACAACGGCCCAGATAAAGTGCCGCTGTTTCCATAGCGGCGCATCCGGATTGCTTTCAGAAAGCGGATGGGCAGTGCCTTGGGCATCATCGGACAAATCATGTTCACCGGCATGCGGATCCTTAAGGTCCGGCACTTTAATGAACACAAAAATCAGCGCCAGGGATACCACTACGATCCCGATCCAGGTATACAGGCTCTTCACAGAATCCAGCGAATGGCTTTCGCCGGCAGCCCCGAAGATGAAAATTCCTCCCAGAAGCGGTCCTACAATAGCCCCCAGACCATTGAAAGACTGCGCGAAATTAACCCGCTGGTCGCTGGTCTTTTCATTTCCGAGCGCTGCAACAAAAGGATGGGCTACGGTTTCCAGCGTGGCCATCCCCAACGCAAGGATGAAAAGGGCAATCCTGAAAAAACCGAAAGACTCCCGGTTTGCCGCCGGTACAAACAGAAAGCATCCGCTGGCAAATAAGACCAGCCCGAGGATTACGCCCATTTTGTATCCGAACCTTTTCATGAAATACCCGGCCGGAATTCCCATCAGTGCATAGGCCCCGAAAATGGAAAGCTGTACGAGTCCGGATTTTGACTTGGAGATATGCAGGACATTCTGGAAATGCTTGTTCAGGACATCTCCCATGGTAAGGGCAATGGCCCAGAAGAAGAAAAGGGACGTCACAAATGCAAGTACTACGGCGTACTTCTTCTCGGTAAATTTAGCGGTATTCATAGGGCTATTGTACTTTTGTGCTTAAACTGCTGAAATTCTTCCGCCTCATATTCAGGGCAGGCTCCTGCTTTGGATGTAATAAACGCGCCCAGGGCAGTAGCTTCGGCCATGATCAGTTCCGGGCTGCTGCCTTTGATCCTTTCGGAGACAAATCCCGCGAGGAAAGAATCCCCGCTTCCTACCGTATCAGCGATTCTAACCGGCACGGCGGGAAAACCATAGTTCTGGTTTCCTGTAAAGTAGCGGGCTCCTTTGCTTCCTTTGGTCAGCACGATTTCCCTGATGTTGAAATGTTCCTGGATATACAGGGCACTTTCATCTTCGCTCCTGTATTCTTCGCTCAGGAACTGCATGATCTGCCGCATTTCAGCTTTATTCATTTTTACGATATCTGCTTGGTGAAGAAGCGCTTTGATAAGGTTGACATCGATAAACGGCGGCCTGAAATTAACGTCGAAGATCTTGAGCTTTGCATGATCCAGCAGCCTGAACAAGGTCTCCCTCGTCTTTTCATTCCTGGCAGAAAGGCTCCCGAATATAAAGGCTTCCGCTTCCGAAACCAGCTTCTCATGTTCCGGAAGGAAATCGATGTAGTCCCAGGCAACATGATTGATAATTTCATAAGTGGCTTCATTATGTTCGTCGATATGGGCCACAACGGTGCTGGTAGGATGCTTTTCATCTGTCTGGATGTAGTCCGGCGTAATGCCCCAGCCTTTAATCTGCTGCAACAGCTGCTCGCCGAGATCATCATGACCGACACGGCTGAGCATTTTAATATCCGTTCCTTTCTTATAAATATGATAGGCTGCATTGAAAGGCGCGCCGCCTGCTTTTGATCCGGATGGGAAAATATCCCAGAGCACCTCTCCGAAGCAAACTACATATGGTTTTTGTATTGACATAGGTTAAACGTTTAAGTTATTATTTAAAATTTTTATATGACTGATTTTTTATGAATTAATTCCGCTGCAAAAACGGTCCTTTCCATGCCGGAAGGATTTCCGTTGATCTGGTCGTCCAGCATTTTTACCGATGCCCTGGCCATTTCCTTCAGCGGCTGTTTTACAAAGTCAATCTCCGTCGGGAACAGGGTATAGGCTTCGGTTTCATCAAAGGCAATAACGGATACATCTTCCGGCACCCTGATGTTTTCCTTAATGAAATAGCTGAGCCCGGCCACCGCAAGTTTGTTGCTGGAAAAATAGACTGCGGTCTTCCTGCCGTCGATCACCAAATTCTCCTGCAGCCCTGCATGAATTTCCGCTGCGATATTATGCAGTCCGACCATTACTTTTTTGGTAGCAATTTCTGTTGCTGCCATATAGTGTTCAAAACCGTTCTGCCGGTCCAGCAGGTGCGGAAGCTGGGTATCATACCCCACATAAATGATTTCATCGAATTTTTTCCCTGCCAGAAAAGCGCATACCTGTCCGGAAACTTCAAAATTATTGATCATGATCCCTGCAACATCCACATGGGTAAGGTAACGGTCCAGGGTAACCAGCGGGTACTGGTCGCTGATCATCTTCTGTACGGCTTCATCGGAATCAATTACCGGCGCAATGATCATCCCGTCTACCTGCTGTTCTGAAAAAAGCTCAGTGAGCTTCCTGAATTTATCCGGGTTCTCATCACAGCTTCCGATGAGTAAGGTATAGCCCAGTTTCATGGCTTCATCTTCAATATTACGGGCAATGCCGGAATAGAAATCATTGGAAATGTCTGCTACAATAAGGCCGATCAGCTTGCTCTTGCTCGTCTTCAGGCTTTTGGCGATTTTGTTGGGAATGTAATTGATGGCTTCGGCAATTTCCAGGATTTTCACCCGCGTAGCCTCTCCTATCCTGCTTCCTTCTTTTTTATTCAGGACATAAGAAACCGTAGCTACGGAAACACCGGCCATTTTTGCTATGTCTTTTATGGAAGCTCTCTTCATTAATGAGGTTTAAGGCTGTAAAAATATTTCATAAAAAGGTAATAAAACAACAGGCTTATTTTTTTGCCGGTTCTGAAAATAAATGTATTTTTGCCACTTTTTAAATCCGGATCATATTTTGCAGTAATATACTAATTTACAGAACTTTAATTTACCCACAGCAATTATCCGGACAAAAATTATGTAAAAGAACTAACAATAGTTCGGAAGTTCCGTATTAATTTAGGTTAAACGTTTATGCAAATAATTTTAATAATTTTTTAAAATTCTTGTTTACAGGATCTGCAATCCGCTCATTCCGCACAGTCCGGCTGAGCAGATACTGATTTGATAAGCCAAAGTATCTGCTGTCCTTTTCCTGCATCAGCCGGATTCTATGGCCGGACAATGGAAAAACGGATTTTTACTTTCGTACTTTAGTTCGTATATTGAGCTCATAACCGTATGTATGTCTTCCAAGCCTAAATCCATTCCCCTGCATACTTTTCCTGATGATCAAAGCAGGGGCATCCTCATTCAAAAGTCATCAGTCAAAGATATTGAATCAGAAATCATAAGAAAAACCCACCGGGACAATTACCATCTGTTTTTTATTCTGGAACAGGGTAAGGGAATATTTGAAGTGGATTTCAGGCAATACATGATCTCATCCCCTGCCGTTATGTATATCCGGCCTTATCAGGTACACCGGGGGATTTCTTTTGAAGAAGGGCTGTTCACTACCCTGCTGGTCAGCAATGACAACCTGAATACTGAGTATCATGATTTGTTACAGAAAAAAGTCCCGGCGGGTCCCCTGTTACTGCCTGATGAGATCTTTGGTATTCTGTCAGATGCAATGGCAGTCTGCCTGAAAATAAGTAAAGCCCCTGAAGGAAAATTATACCAACCCGATACTGAAGGATAGCTGCAATGCTCTGATCGGGCTAATGATTTCCCCGCTGTTGGCCGATCCGGACAAGCCCCATTCACTACCCGCTCTGAAGATATCATGAACAGATTTACGTCTTTGCTGGAAGATCAGTTTGATGTACAGAAGTATCCGAAGTATTATGCTGATACACTGCATCTCTCCACCGCCTACCTGAACGAGTGCGCGAAAACGGCTACCGGTAAAACCATCTCTTTCCATATCCAGGAAAGAATTATTCTGGAGGCAAAGCGTCTTTTGTTTCATTCTTCAAAGTCGGTAAAAGAAATTGCCTGTGATCTTGGGTATGATGATTATTCGTATTTCTCGCGGATCTTCAGTAAAGCGACCGGAATGACAGCGTTATCGTTCAGGAAAAAAAGCTTCGGATAATCCTGTATTTCCTTTTTTCTG
>NZ_CAJYMO010000066.1 GCF_913776365.1 uncultured Chryseobacterium sp.
TCCTGCTCCACGAAAGCCATTTCACAGTCGATTTGGGTAAACTCCGGCTGACGGTCGGCTCTTAAATCCTCGTCACGGAAACATTTTACGATCTGGAAATATTTATCCATTCCGCCAACCATCAGCAATTGCTTAAAGGTCTGGGGAGACTGCGGCAATGCATAGAACTGTCCCGGATTCATCCTGCTCGGCACCACGAAGTCCCGTGCTCCTTCAGGGGTGGATTTGATTAAAACAGGGGTTTCCACTTCAATAAACCCGTTGTCGGAAAGGTAATTCCTTACTTTCTGTGCCATTTTGTGACGGAAGATCAGTTTGTCCCTTACCGGTGCTCTCCTGATATCCAGGTAGCGGTATTTCATTCTCAGCTCTTCACCGCCATCGGTTTCATCTTCGATAGTGAAAGGCGGAAGCTGGGATTCATTGAGAACCGTTAGCTTTTCCACTAAAATTTCAATTTCCCCGGTTGGGATATTGGGATTCTTGCTAACCCTTTCAATCACTTTTCCGGTTACCTGGATCACGAATTCACGGCCCAGTTTTTTGGCATTTTCCATCAGTTCCGCAGTAGAACGTTCCTGGTCGAACACCAGCTGGGTAATTCCGTAACGATCCCGGAGATCGATCCAAATCATAAATCCTTTGTCCCGGATGGTCTGTACCCATCCCGAAAGCGTAATTTCTTCATTAAGATTTTTCAGAGACAATTCTCCGTTGGTGTGCGATCGAAACATAAATTATTGGTTTAAAGTTCAAGGTTTAAAGTTCATTTCCGAACTTTGAATTTTCCGTGGGCAAAGATAAGATTTTTGAAGGTTTTTAACACAAAAAAACTCCCCGAAGGAAGTTTTTGTCTGAGTTTTCATGGCAACAGTGGTTTTATTCCATATTTAAAGTCATATGATGTATAAAGGTGTATAATGATTGTCTTGCCATTCCATTATTGTATTCAACATGGATTGTCTATACAGCATTTCAATCTTTCACATATTCCAGGATGTCTCCCGGCTGGCAGTCCAGGGCTTTGCAGATGGCTTCCAGGGTAGACAGTTTCACGGCCTTTGCCTTTCCGGTCTTCAGGATGGAAAGATTGGCCTGGGTAATCCCGATTTTTTCGGCAAGCTCCTGTGACTGCATCTTGCGCCGGGCGAGCATGACATCTACATTAATGATAATCGGCATCTCTTAAATCGTTAAATCAACCTGTTCCTGAAGCTCCAGACCTTTCTTGAAAAATTCCACAATGAATAACACCAGAGCCCCGAAGAATAAGAAAAGAATTACATTATAACCTGGCGATATCAAGGTTTTTACCGTAAAGGGGATCATGGCCATGACAACGGTGGCATACAGAATATTGGTCCACCCGAATCTTTTAAGGCACAACAAGGCCTGGGTATTAAAAACCTGTTCTCTGCTGATTTCCCTTAAAAACCGGTAACCCGTGAATAAAAACACAGTAATGAAAATGATATTGGAAATAAAATTTAAAATACTGAAGGTACTGAATATCCCGGTCAATAGATTCTGGCTGGTAAAAGGAACGAAGATTTTAAATTTTATCATACCATCCATCGTCTGTGTCCATTGGTTTTTCGCCCAGCCGACATCTGTACCGGTGATAAAAAAGTCTGAAAGAATGGTATTTCTGGTTTTAAAGTTATAGGTCAGAACAGCAAACCCGATAATTTCGTAGATGCACTGAACGGCAAATAAAATAAAAAGCACAAGCAGAAGATAACTTAAATATTGTGAGAGCGAGTTTTTTCCGATAATTTTTATCATATCAATTTATTTTAAAAGGTCGATCATTGCAGGCTGGTTGTATTTTTCGGCATAATTCAGTGCGGTAAAACCTTTATCCGTTACCGTTTCTTTTTTCGCTCCGTTTTCGAGAAGTTTTTTTGCCATCGCAAGATCTCCGTATTTTGCAGCAAACATCAATGGCGTTTTACCATCGCATATTTTTTCCAAATCTGCTTTGTTGTCGATAAGCTTCTGGAAAATACGGGTGCTTTTCATTTTAATGGCCAGAGCCAGTAACGTGTAGGCATTGTTCTCCGTCTTGAAACACGAATTGATACTTTCGCCGTTAACCAGGTCTGAAAACCGCGCAACGTTATCGAATTTCAGGATCTGCTTCTGGTCACTGTTCAGTTCCTGCGCGGAAATAAGGCCGCAAAACAGGAGAGACAGGATACATACTGCTTTTTTCATAGTTATTATAAATTAGAATTTTAGTTGAAGATAGTTAAATAACAAGATCGCTTTCATCCTGCATCCTTTTCCCTTTCAGAAAGATTTCTTTCATCAGGATAAAAATAAATCCGGTCACGATAAAGATAAGTGGTTCGGTGAGATCAGGCTGCTGAGGTGAGATCAGGAGATTGATCAGGGTATGGATGATGCCGAAGGAAAGAAGCCCGAAGCCTAGGATCTTAAAATTCCGGACCGCCTTACCGGTGAAAAAATGGTCCCGCGAAAGCTCAAGCATAATCCTGAAAACCGCAACCAGGATAAAATTGATGGAAACAACTCCCAGGAAAGCCAGTAAGATTCCCTTTGTTGAATTTTCGGTATTCAGAACCATGCTTCCAAATGGGTATTGGAACTGAACCATGTGATGAATGTTTCCATGGGCTGCATTTTCCACTGCTCCTGACGAAATGAAACGGTTGGTTTCCCCGGTAAGCAAGTAGAAGACCAGCAGGCCCGCGATCCAGAGGGAAGCGGCACCGAATCCGGCGGTATAGATCCCGAAGGGATACCGCATCCACCAAAGAAGGGATTTCTTTCCTGTAATTTTCATGATGTTTATTTTTATTTATTGCAAATGTATAAATATTTATTGTTTTACAATAAATATTTTTCGTAAAAATTAAAATTAAATTTGGGTTTACTTTAATTTCTCTTATTTATCCTGTGCATTTTAAACGCGCCGTCTATTTCCGGAAGCGGGTTTTTTATAAAAATTTTAACAGCCCGGGTTTTTATCTTCGCAGCATATTTTTTAAATTCGTAGTTAATCAATCAATCAACAAAACAATTTACATTATGGGAAAAGGAGACAAAAAATCCAAGAGAGGCAAAATCAATAACGGGAGCTATGGAAAAAGAAGACTTAGAAAAGCTTCAAAGCCTGCGGCTGCTGCTTCTGAAGATAAAGCCAAAAACTAAAATAAAAAGGGCTGAGAAAACTTTCTCAGCCCTTTTTGATATTACAAAATTAAATTAAATTATTTTCCTAAGAAACTGCCTAAGATATCTCCGAGCCCGCCTCCGCCTTGCTGCTTTTTCTGATCATTTCCACCCAGTACATTACCGAGAATGTCACTTAGCGGATTTCCTGAGGACTGTCCATTATTGCCTCCGCCTAAAACGCTTCCTAAAATATCCTGAAGCGGATTGGACTGCTGGCCCTGGCTTTGTCCCGCACCGGCTGCATTTCCGAGAATACCGTCCAGTAAACCTCCAAGGCCACCGGCTCCTACATTGCTTTGCTGTTTTTCTTTACCGATGTATCCCATAATTACCGGTGCCAGCATCGCCAGTACAGGCCCGATCTTATCGATGGAAATTCCTGTGTTTTCGGAAAGTTTGTTTTCTACATTCTGTTTATCGTTGCCGAAAATGTGGTTCAGGATCGATCCGCCTTCCGCTTCACGGGATTCCAGTTGGGACGGATCGTTCAGAATGCTTCCGTCGTGGTCTTTATCCAATGCTTTGTTAAGCGATTCCGCTTCCGTACTGTTTTCCGATTTTTTTCTCAGGTACGATATAATCAGTGGGGCTGCCACTGCCAGTAAGGCAAGAACCTGATTCCTGCTGATCCCGAATTTATTTTCTGCCCGGTCCACCACCTGGCTTCCGGTATTTCCTGTAAGTAAATCAATAAGGCTCATAATCAATGTCCGTTTAATAGTTATAGACCATCCGTACCAAAAACTATTCCTCAACAGATTTCCGTAAGAAATTTTACAGTCCGGATTTAATTCTTCAGGATAGGGACGTTGGAACAGGCCTCACCAAACATGAGTGATTTTACGATCGGCTGCAGCTGTTCTACCAGTTCTATATAGGCATTTTCCGGGATTGCTTTATCCGAACAGCCTTTTACCAAGACCCGCTTTCCTGTCATTTCATCAAAATCATAAGTCTGGATGGCATTATGCATCAGGATGACTTCAAGATCCTTACGGTTTCCGAATACGATTTTTTTAGTCACCTCCGTTAATTTTGCCGTAATCAGGAAATAGGCCCACAGCGGAACAATGGCATCGGCAGAATTGTATACATAGACATACGCATCGCGGTAATCCTCTACATCAATGGCAGCTACCTTTTCCCGGAAGTCCTTTTCTTTAAGGATCATTTCCATAAAAAGGAAGTCCTTCAGGTCGATTCCTTTTCTCTGGCCTTTCGGCAAAAGATCCGTAAGATCAAAATTGATGAGGCCGCTTTCCGCAACTTTATTCCGGATTTCAAATTCTTCTGACATTTTTTATCATTATCTTTGAACAAATTTACAAATTAAGATCATACATTATCTTATTTTGTCTCTATTCCTTTCATAGAAAGCTCCCATGATCCGTCAGAAAATACAGGGAACGTTCCGTGATACCGGAAAACAAAAAAGAATTCAGGAAATGAACTATTATATTATCGCAGGAGAAGCTTCGGGAGATCTTCACGGGAGCAATTTGATGAAAGCTTTGTACCGGAAAGACCCGGATGCGCAATTCCGGTTCTGGGGCGGAGACCTGATGGCTGCCCAGGGCGGAACCCTGGTAAAACATTACCGTGACCTTGCTTTCATGGGATTCCTGGAGGTTGCAATGAACCTGCGTACCATTCTCAATAACATTAAATTCTGCAAGGAAGACATCAGGAAGCATATGCCGGATGTGCTGATCCTGGTTGACTACCCGGGATTCAACCTCCGGATTGCCAGATTCGCCAAAGAGCTTGGGATAAAAGTCGTATATTATATTTCCCCGCAGCTATGGGCATGGAAAGAGGGAAGGGTGGAAATCATTAAGAAATATGTGGATGAAATGATGGTCATTCTTCCGTTTGAAAAGGATTTTTACAAAAAGCACGGTGTGGATTCCCATTTTGTGGGCCATCCGCTGCTGGATGCTATTTCTTCGCTGGAAGACCTCCGGACAGAAGATTTCAAATCGGAAAACGGCCTGAATGAAAAAGAAATCATCGCTTTGCTGCCCGGCTCCCGGAAGCAGGAGGTCGAGAAAATGCTAGAAATAATGCTTTCGGTGAGGCCTTATTTTAAAGAATACCAATTCGTGATTGCCGGGGCACCCAGCCTGACAAAGGAGTTTTACGGGAAATATGTGGACGAAAATGTGCATTTTGTCTCCAATAAGACCTATGACCTGCTGAGGTGTTCTAAAGCAGCGCTCGTCACTTCCGGAACGGCCACCCTGGAAACGGCACTCCTGAATGTACCTGAAGTAGTCTGCTACCGCGGGAGCAAAGTTTCTTATGCCATTGCCAAGAGGCTGGTAAAAAACATTAAATACATTTCCCTGGTAAACCTGATCATGGACCGCGAGGTGGTGAAAGAACTCATCCAGAACGATCTGAATACGGGTCAACTTGCAGAAGAGCTGAAAAATATCCTGGAAACTGAGAAAAGGTTTCAAATATTCAGGGATTATGAACTGCTGAGAGAGAAATTAGGAGGGAAAGGGGCAAGCGACCAGGCGGCAGAAGTGATTCTGAAGGCTTAACTTTTAACCGGAATTCTCAATTTGTTTGAAAATTTTAACCCATTTCCGGTTTGTGAAAGAAAAGCAGCTGGATTTTATCCTGTTTTGAATTTCTGATTTGTGATTTTTATTCCGGATGTTTATTTTTGGATACCACAAATTTTGGAATTGAATAAACAGCCGCTTCTTATCCTGGTTATCTGCCTGATCCTTGGAATTGTATTTCAGGAAAAATTCCGCTTTCAGAAAGAATGCATCCTCTTCATTGGGGGATTCTGCCTGCTGGTTCCGGTCTGTACTTTTTTCATATCTTACCTGCTCCATAAGGCCAGGCCTTACCTGCTGGCATCCATGTTCTTCGGAATCGGAATGCTGCTGCACTTTTTCAATTCACCATTCTTATTAAAAAAAGAGATCCCTGCCGGTAAGGAGGAAACCATCATCTTCAGGATTTCCAAAAAACTGAACTCCAGTGAAAAATACCGGAAATATGAAATAACGGCAAAAAAAAGGAAAGAAGAGTTCAGCGCGGTGCTTTCTGTTCCCAAAACTGAGGGAAACCTTGATTTTAAACATTATTATCAAACCCGTGCGTATCTTTCGGAACCCCTGCCGCCGCAATATGATTTCCAGTTTGATTATGCAAAATACCTGCAGCGTAAAGGTATTGCATATCAGTGCTATGCCAAGGGCAATATAGAATCTGTGGAACGGGATGATCTCGGCATCGGCGAAAAGCTGGCGCAGAAAAGGCTGGAGGTTATCACCGGTATAGACCGGACCTCCGTTTCACCGGTGTCACGGGAGTTTCTGAAAGGGATTATCCTGGCGGACCGCACGGAAACCAGTACGCAGACCGTACAGGATTTCAACCGTTCGGGGCTGGTGCATTTCCTGGCTATTTCCGGAACCCATATCGTGATTATTTTCGGGTTGATGCATGTTGTGCTGATCCGGATACTGCCGGTGAACTTCAGGAAAGGGGCCATCGTTTTAAGCCTTCTATTCATCTGGCTGTTTACCGGATTTATTGGTTTTGGAAGCTCGGTAGTCCGCTCTGCCGTTATGCTGAGCGTTTATTTTATCTATGTGCTTTTGCAAAGAAAGCCTGATCTGCCGCATTCGATGGCACTGGCGGCCCTGCTGATCCTTATTGCCGATACGCAGCAGCTTTTCGATATCGGTTTTCAGCTGAGCTTTCTCGCTGTATTGGGGATTTACTGGCTGAATCAGCCGATCCTGAACCGTTTGCCAAGGCGCAGCAACTGGTTTAAAAAGATTGTTTTCAATACGGTTTCCCTGTCGCTTGCCGCCCAGCTGGCCACCCTGCCGCTGGTCCTATATTATTTCCATCAGTTTTCTTTTGTTTCCGTTCCGGCTAATTTTTTTATTGTTCCGTTCTCTGAACTGGTGATTGTGTTCTCCTTTCTGATGACAGCCCTTATTGCCCTTGATCTTGATCTGGATTTCATCAATACGGTGTATGACCATCTCATTCAGGTGCTGCTGAAAATAATCCACTGGTTTGCCGGATTCGAAGGTTTGTATTTTGAAAATATGGCGATGAATGGCTGGGAGGCTGCTGCCTTCCTGATGGTTGTATGGATGTTGAGATGGGTCATTAGCAAGCCTGACCCCCGGAACTGTTCAAAGTTTATCTTCTTTGTTTCTCTCTTTCTCGTGGTGCGGTGCACTTTTTCCTTTTTTGAGTATCGTAGAAGTGAAGTGTTGGTTCACCGGTTTTCAGGAAGCACGGTGGTTTCTGTGAAGAAAGGGAATGCAGCCTGTTTCTGGCTTGGAAACGGCGTGGAGGAACAGAAAGCAACGCGGTACCTGATCCATCCTTACTGCGCTTCCAGGCGGGTTAAGGTTATTGAAGTAAAAAAGCTTCCTGCGGGGTCAGGCAAGCTTGTTTTCAGCGGTAAAATTTACAGTCTCGACTGATTGCTCTGCATTTGTTTTTCCTTTATTTATAATATTTTAGCTGTTATTTAGAAACATTACAAACTGGCTTTTTGTGAGATTTCTCACTTTTTGTTGTAGTCAACATTTAGTAATTTTGTGGAAAATCAAATGTAAACTTATATGGCAGGTTTAACGAGTTCTACGATAGGTAGAAAATATGCTATGGCATTGTCGGCAATTTTTTTGCTGATCTTTCTGATAATGCACCTTACTGTAAACTTTTTGTCGGTTTTTGGTGCGGATGCTTACAATAATGCCTCAGAGTTCATGGGGTATAATCCTCTGATTCAGTTTGTGATGCAGCCGGTGCTGATTGCTGCTGTCATCTTCCATTTCGTAATGGGGTTTGTGCTGGAAATAAAAAACCAGAAGGCACGTCCGATCAAATACGAATCCAACAATCCTTCCAACAATTCCACCTGGATGTCCAGAAACATGATCATCTCGGGTGCCGTAGTTCTGGCATTTATCTTTCTTCACATGTATGACTTCTGGTTTCATGAGATGAACTATAAGTACATCGACGGATTGCCGGTAGAAGAATCCCGTTTCTGGGGAGATCTGCATGCCAAGTTTGAAGATGCCTGGAGAGTGATTATCTATGTTATTTCATTTATTCTGCTGGGGCTGCACTTGGGACATGGTTTCCAGTCTTCTTTCCAGTCGATCGGGGCAAGACACCCGAAATACACGCCGGTGATCATGGCTTTCGGAAAATGGTATTCCATCCTGATTCCGGCAGGTTTTATTTTCATCGCAATTTTTCATTTTGTAACTCAATAATATCAATATACCAATTATGAGTAAATTAGATTCAAAAATTCCGGCAGGTCCTTTAAAGGATAAGTGGAAAAATCATAAAGACCATATGAACCTTGTTGCCCCGAACAACAGAGATAAGATTGATATTATTGTAGTGGGGACAGGATTGGCAGGTGGTTCTGCAGCAGCTACCTTAGCAGAGCAGGGTTATAATGTAAAGGCATTCTGTTACCAGGATTCCCCGAGAAGGGCACACTCGATTGCTGCGCAGGGAGGTATCAATGCCGCTAAAAACTATCAGGGAGACGGTGACTCTACCTACAGATTGTTCTATGATACCATCAAAGGGGGTGACTACAGAGCAAGAGAGGCCAACGTATACAGACTGGCTGAAGTTTCTGCCAATATTATTGACCAGTGTGTTGCACAGGGGGTTCCGTTCGGAAGAGAATACGGAGGTCAGCTGGACAACCGTTCATTCGGGGGTGTTCAGGTAAAAAGAACGTTCTACGCAAAAGGGCAGACCGGTCAGCAGCTGTTGCTGGGAGCCTATTCTGCCATGAGCCGTCAGATCGGTAAGGGAAGAATCAAAATGTATAACCGCCATGAAATGATGGACCTGGTTATTGTTGACGGAAAAGCGAGAGGGATTATCGCAAGAAACCTGGTGACGGGAGAAATCGAAAGGCATTCGGCTCACGCTGTGGTAATTGCCTCAGGAGGATACGGAAACGTATATTTTCTTTCTACAAATGCCATGGGATCCAATGTTTCCGCAGCATGGAAAATCCATAAAAAAGGAGCGTATTTCGCAAACCCTTGTTATGTACAGATCCACCCGACATGTATTCCGGTTCACGGAACACAGCAATCTAAACTCACGCTGATGTCCGAATCACTACGGAACTCCGGAAGAATCTGGGTTCCTAAGAAGATTGAAGATGCGGAAGCCATCCGTGCAGGTAAATTAAGGCCTGAAAATATTAAAGAAGAAGACCGGGACTATTACCTGGAAAGAAGATATCCTGCATTCGGTAACCTGGTACCAAGGGACGTTGCGTCAAGGGCTGCCAAAGAGCGATGCGATGCCGGATTCGGAATTGAAAACAATGATACCCACGAAGGGGTTTACCTTGATTTCTCCACGGAAATCATGAAAAAAGGAAAAGAGGCTGCCATCGAAAAGCATATCCAGAACCCTACCGACCAGCAGTTGTATGATCTGGGAAGAAGATGGGTAGAAGAGAAGTACGGTAACCTGTTCGTCATGTACGAAAAGATTACAGCTGATGATCCTTACCGGACGCCAATGAAAATTTATCCTGCCGTTCACTACACCATGGGAGGTGTTTGGGTGGATTACAACCTTCAGTCTACGATTCCTGGATGTTTCGTTGTAGGGGAAGCCAACTTCTCAGACCACGGAGCCAACAGGCTGGGAGCTTCCGCGCTGATGCAGGGACTTGCCGATGGATATTTCGTGCTTCCTTACACCATTGCCGACTACCTTTCTGCAGATATCAGAACAGGTACCATCCCTACCAATTCCGCTTCATTTGATGAGGCTGAAAAAGAGGTGAAGGAAAAAGTGAATTTCTTCCTGAATAACAAAGGAACCCATTCGGTAGACCATTTCCATAAGCAGCTGGGCCACATCATGTGGAACAAAGTAGGAATGGGAAGGACACCTGAAGGCCTGAGAGAAGCCATCCGCGAGATTGAAGCGGTAAGAGCCGATTTCTGGAAAAACGTGAAGGTTCCGGGCGATAATGACGGAATGAACACGGAGCTCGAAAAAGCGTTCCGGGTAGCCGATTTCCTTGAGCTGGGCCAGCTGATGGCAATCGATGCATTGCACAGAAACGAATCCTGCGGAGGACACTTCCGTGAAGACCATTCCACACCGGACGGAGAAGCAGAAAGAGACGATGTGAATTACAAGTATGTTGCAGCCTGGGAATATCAGGGGAAAGACATCAACCAGGAAGTGATGCACAAAGAGGAGCTGATCTACGAAAACATCGAGGTTAAAACAAGAAGTTACAAATAATCTCCAACCTATAAATATATCATTATGAGTTCAAAAAAAGGCTTACATCTTACGCTG
>NZ_CAJYMO010000067.1 GCF_913776365.1 uncultured Chryseobacterium sp.
CACTCTTTCCCTACACGACGCTCTTCTGATCTCTTCCAGGGAAAGGGTTTTGGACCATGCCGCCACTGCCGTGCGGATGGAATTGGAAAGGGCCAGGCTGGGGATAGGTTCCTTTACGGAAGAAGAAGAAACGTTGATGATGCGGCCGCTGCCTTTTTCGATCATTTTAGGAAGCGCCAGCCGTGTCGTTTCGCAGACGGTTTTGAAGAGCAGATCAAAAGCGGCCTGGTATTCTTCCACTTCCTGTCCGTAAGCAGGCCCGGCTTTCGGCCCGTTTGTGTTGTTGATCAGGATATCGGTATCATGGTGATCAAAATAACCGGAAATGATGTTTTTAAAACTTTGAAAATCGGAAAAGTCGGCAACGAGGTAATCATGCCGCTGACCTTCGGCGACTATGGGAAGGGAAGCCGTGAAGTCCCTGAGTTTTTCTTCATTCCTGGCCATCACGGTAACATTGGCCCCGCACCGGGCAAGTTCTGTGGCAATGCCGGCACCGATTCCCTGGGTTGCCGCGCCTACCAATGCATTTTTTGAGTTGAGCTGTATATTCATATCCTGTATGTTAAGGTGTTGAAGACTTCAAGATAGTGATTTTATTCCATTTCCGGATTCATGGAATTATATTTAACCCTGCCTGTAAAAAAGAAGCAGCCCTTAACAATGTAAAGGCTGTCTATTATATGGCAATACGGGGATCAGATCCGGATCATGCTTCTGCCATCGCAGGCACGATCTCTTTGTGATCCTCTTTTTTAAATTTCCGGAACAGGTAAATATTCCACAGGATCATTTCATATCCGTATACGGTATCTTCGATAGGGATTGTCAGCATCCGGATGCCCAGGAAATCTCCGGGATTATAATTGACGATCGGGGATTCCAGTCCTGTACCGGTCAGGATCCCGTTCACCGCCAGGAATCCGGGCATCAGGATCAGATAGATGAATGATGCCTTCCCGATCCATTCCGCCTTCAGGATAAAATGCAGTACAAACATCGTAAGAGCAGTCGTGAAAAGGGTAACGGAAGTATAAATCCTGTCATGGAACCAGATTCCGCCGATCAGGGCCATAAGGATACTGACGGTTACAAAAATCCTTTCAGGGACAGGTTTCCAATCCAGTTTAAAAAATTTATCCAGACAAAAATAGGTAAAAACACAGGCAAAAGGAATACAGAAAAAGAACAGAATCTCCTCTACCGGCAGTCCGAACAGCCGGAACCCGATAAGATAACGGTCATTGAACCACCATACGCCGATCTTTGTAAACCATGCATCCCAGATGATAAAAAGCACCGCAACAAGAGCGGAAGCTTTCAGAAATGCCCCGAAATGGCGGCTGAATTTAATCTTAGGGTGGAATGAAAAAATAAAGCAGACAATGATGGTAAAAAAATCGATAAGGAGATAAGTATACGGTAGCATGAACGGTTATTTGTTTTTATTAAAATACATTTTGAAATATTTTACCGGCACCCACAGAAAACCGAAACACTCTCCTTCTTCCTTGCCGGTATGCTTATGGTGCTGTTTGTGGGCACGGCGGATGGCCAGGAGATAAGGATTTTCCGTATTTCTCAGCACTTTGATCCTTTGGTGGATAAAGATGTCATGCACAAAAAAATAAGCCATGCCGTAGATCATAATCCCCAATCCGATATAAAACCAGTGATTGATCCCGTTAACAGTCCCAAAATACATCAGTATGATGGTGGGAATGGCGAAGATGACAAAGAAATAATCATTTTTCTCAAGATGTCCTTCGGCACTATGGTCATGATGATCCCGGTGCAGGGACCATAATAATCCGTGCATGATGTATTTATGGATCACCCAGGTGAGGCCTTCCATAATAAAAAAAGTAGCGACTACGATCAGAAAATTCATATCAATTGTTTAAAATGGTAATCCCGCTCTACATAAGAGAGGTTTTGTACTGTACATAGCAGCTCATCATCAGTGAAATCTTGGCTCCGTTGGAAATCCTGATTCTTTCACTCAGGATGGTGGTAGCCGATTTTCTTTTGATCTTTCTGAACAGCGATATGTAATACCGGTAAGCCAGGTACACCCCGAATCTTGAGGAAGGCGGAAGCATCTTGATCCCGATTAATGCCTGCCGGAACTCCTCCTGTATCTCTTTTTCAATGGACAGCTTTGCATTGTTGTCAAACCGTGAAAAATCCAGATTGGGAAAATAACTTCTGCCCAGCGTATAATAGTCATCTTTCATATCCCTCAGGAAGTTCACTTTCTGGAAAGCGGAACCAAGGATCATGGCATAAGGCTTCAGTTTTTCATATTGCTCCTTATCCCCGTCCACGAAGATCTGCAGGCACATCAGTCCCACAACTTCAGCAGAGCCTAAGATGTATTCTTTATACAGATCCGAATTATAATCGATCTTCTGCAGGTCCATTTCCATGCTTCTCAAAAACTGAATGATCAGCTGGACATCAATATTATACTCGTGCACAGTCTCCTGGAATGCGTGCAGAATCGGGTTCAGGGAAATACCGTCTTCCAGTGCGCTGAAGGTATCTTCCTTGAATTTCGTCAGCAGTTTTTCTTTGTTATAGCCGTGGAAGCTGTCTACAATTTCGTCTGCCAGTCTTACATAGCCGTAAATGGCGTAAATCGGGTTTCTGATGGAAGCAGACAGTGCCAGGATGCCCAATGAAAAGCTGGTGCTGTACTGTTTTGTCGTCTCCTTACTGATGCGGTAAGAAAGATCATCAAAGAGTTGTTTCATATCAATTGATTTTTGTGATTTCGTGTGCCGCTATTTTCCCGGAGATAATGGACGGCGGCACGCCAGGCCCGGGCACGGTAAGCTGTCCCGTGTACAGAAGGTTGTTTATTTTTTTGTTTTTCAGTGACGGTTTGAGGACCGCAGTCTGGGAGAGCGTATTGGCAAGGCCGTACGCATTTCCCTTATAGGCATTATAGTCTTCTTGGAAATCTTTTACGCAGTAGCTTTTTTTGTAATCGATCTTAAGCAAAAGATCAGCAGTACTCGTATGCTTTTCCAGCCTCAGGATCATTTCCATGAAGTAACGTTCCCGTATTTCTTCCGAATCCTCTATTCCGGGCGCTACCGGCATCAGCAAAAATACGTTTTCGCAGTTTTCCGGGGCTACGGAGGGATCTGTCTGTGAAGGACAGCAGGTATAGAACAGGGGTTTGGTAGGCCACTTTTTGTCTTTATAAATTTCGTCGGTATGCAGTTCAAGGTCATGCTCGAAAAACAGGGTATGGTGCTTGAGATTTGGGATCCTTTCTTTGAATCCCAGGTAAAAAATGAGGCATGAGGGAGCAAAAACCCTCTTTTCCCAATAGTCTTCGGTATAGTTACGGTATTCTTCCGGCAACAGTTTGGATTCCGTATGATGGTAATCTGAAGACGCAATGATGGCATCAAACGGAAGCTCTTCTCCATTCACGGTAACGGAAGAAGCCTGCCTGTTGCTGATATTGATTTTATCAACGCCTGCCTCCGTATGAAAACGGGTTCCCTGTTCTTCGGCGACTTCCTTCATGGCTTCGATGATTTTGGCAAAACCGCCCATCGGATACCAGGTCCCCAGCTTATATCCTCCGTAGTTCATCAGGCTGTAAAGTGCGGGAATATCTTTGGGGGCAGCCCCGAGGAATATCACCGGGAATTCCATCAGCATAATGAGTTTGGGATGGCTGAAATACTTCCTCACGAAGCGTTGGAAGTTGGTCAGGAGATCCAGTTTGAAAGCACTTTTGGCAATTTTCGGCGACATGAATTCAAACCAAGAATGGCAGGGTTTGTTAACGAAATCCTTCATTCCTACTTCATATTTGTATTGGGCATCATCCATGAATTCATCAAGTTTCTTACCGGCTCCGGTCTCCGTTTTTTCAAAGAGATCTCTCATTTCACCGTACGTATGGGGAATACACATGACACCGTCTGAAAATACCATTTCAAATTGCGGGTCCAATGGAACAAGGGTATAAAAATCGGAAGCTTTCCTGCCAAAGTCCGTAAAAAAGGATTCAATGATATCAGGCATCCAGTACCAGCTGGGTCCCATATCAAAAGTGTATCCGTTCTCCGTCCTGAAATGCCGTGCGCGCCCTCCTACTTCTTTATTTTTTTCAAAGAGATGGACTTCATGGCCTTCTTTTGAGGCATAGGCTGCTGCAGATAATCCTGAAAACCCTGAACCGATAACCGCAATTTTTTTTCCCATATTTAATTTTTAAATGAATATTCTTCATAGACCGTTGAAATCAGGTCTTTGGTTTTGATGTTCCGGGAAAAAATAGGGTAATGAAACCGGTCAAGTTTATTAAGGATCCGGATGAGATCCATTTTCTCTTCCCGGCTCAGGTTTCCTGCCACAATATCCGTTGCTTTCCTTATGTTTTCCATCTGCCTGTCCAGTGCTGCTTTTCCCTCATCAGAAATACGGATGACTTTGTTTCTCCTGTCGAGTTCAGAAGCTGTCTGGGTAATCCAGCCTTGTTTCAGCAGTCGGGTTATGATCAGCATACCTGCAGGTTTTTCATGGATGTTTTTCTTAATAAGTTCCATTTTTGTCAGTTCGCCGAAAGCCTTTAACGTAATCAGGTAAATAAAATCTTCCTGGGTTGCAAATCCCGAATCTGAAATGGCAGACTTGGAATATGTTTTAGCATATCTGTTGAGATGTAAAAGTAAAGTACTGATGGCGCTTTCGGGACTTCTACCATTTTCTTTTCCTTCCCAGTTAGGCTCAGCTAAAATTGTACCACGTTTCCTGTTTTCGCTGTCGGCAATCCATTTTCTGAGTCCGGATATATCATCAGGATATTTCCGGGAAGTATTTTCCGATTCAAACTCCTGCATCAGCTTTATAATATCCGTTATCTTATCGTAATCCATAACATCACTCGATTGGTACACAAATATACTTTTATTTTAATAAATTGTATATAAATAAACTTTTAATTTTTTTTTTGCGTGAAGGAATTTAAGGCACGCATCTTGCAAGTCTACTGGTACACCAATAAAAAAAATATTATGAACAACGAAAAAACTGTATCAGTATTAAATGATCTGTTAAACATTACCAACGACAGAATTGAAGGATTCTCTAAAGTAGAAGACAAAGTATGGGAAAATCATTCAGCATTGAAAAATGACTATGATCAAATGGTGAGCGAGTCACAAAACATGAAATCAGATCTGATCAGACTGATCAATGAGAAAGGAGGTGAAGCAGATAACACTACGACTACAGCTGGAGCCGTGCACAGAGCATGGATCGATATCAAAAATTCATTCACCGGAAACAAGGACGAATCTACGCTGGAAAATGTAGCGTTCGGGGAGAAAGCAGCCATCAAAGCTTACGAAGATGCATTGGAAAGCGGCGATCTATGCCCGGAAAGCTCTCAGGTCGTTTCAGATCACCTGCACCATCTCAGATCTTCTTACGCTAAGTTTGAAAACCTGGAAGCAGCTAAGTCCTAGTCTCTCAGAAAACGAAAAATACAGAAGGGGACCTTTCATAAAGGTTCCCTTTTCTTATGCCCGAGAATTTACCGTTCATAAAAGCAGCAGCCCGGACCTTGTTATTCAGCCCCGAATTTCTTCACTCTTACCTTTTTTTCCCTGACTTTGATAACGAAGGGTTCCGGTGAGGTTATTTTCCCTGCTTCTATCGATACTTCAGCACTGGTCCGTTCTGCGTAGGTATTGGCAGGCAGCGAATTTTCATTGAGCTCCACCCTGTACTTCCCGGATTCCAGGAAAGAGATAAACTCACCGTTGTCATCCGTCACCATACGCTGGATAAGCCGGCTGTCTTTATAGATGTTAAAGATTATCCCTCCTGTTTTGGGTTCGAATTCCACCGCCGTCTTCGCATTAAATTCATAACCGATCTTTCCCTGAACGGTTCCGTTGCGGTGCAGGGGAATCTGTAAAGCAAACTGATGCCGGTTCAGATTGATTTCCGCCTCATCATAATACCAGCCTTGCTGTATAATCTGTTTCAGGGCATATTTCCCATACGGAAGAGCCCTGTAGCTCAGGTTTCCTTCCTTGTCGGTACGGAACGATACGGAATTCAGCATCACCAGGTATTCTTCTGCCGGCAGGTCGCCCGTGTCATATACCCCGTTATTGTTGTTGTCATAAAATACGAAAGCAGTGATGCTTCCTTTTTTCCCGGGATCAAGGGTGTTGGTTTTGAGATTCAGCGTGATGCCGGCCTCGACCGTAAGGAGGTTGTTATTGCTGCTTAAAGAAGAATAATGAAACCAGGAAGTATTAAGGTAAATGCCGTATAGCTTCCCGGAATATTTCAGATTAACGAATCCTGAAGGGGATTTTCCGTACAGGATATCATCGGTATAGCTGATCCCGGAAGCCAGTGCCAGCTTCTGATCGAAAAAATTCTCACTGACAAATGCGGACACGGACAGCTTTTTATAGGCCTGATCCGCATTGAATATCCTTGAGAAGGCATATTCCGAAAGAAAATAACTTCCATACTGATACATGAAATTGGCGTTCAGCCATCTATAGCTGTAATTCCCTACGGCCTTCATCTGAAAGCCGCTGCCTTCCCGGCCCGGATATTCCACCCGTCCGGCTTCAATCCCCAGAACAGAAGAATGTTTCGTATCGGGGCTGGACCAGGTCATGTAGTCGGTAATCCGCTGGGCAGCAAGGCTTCTTTTCTCCTGACTTAGCGCCGTATCGAAAAAATTATTGTAGGTATTGGATTTTTCATCCTGGTACTGCAGACCGAGTGTAAAGCCTACCCTTCCGGTTTTCGGGAAATTAATCCCGGTATCCAGCCTTACGGTATTGGACTTGATATGATTATCAAAAAAGTAATATTTCGGGAAAAAATCAGAGACCAGGATATTGCCGTAAAGCGCATAATCCTTAAAAATGCTGGCCGAGATGTTCTGCTGGACCTGAAGCATCCCCCGCCTGTTTCCCGGGTAATAATCGGTACTGTAAAAATAGTTCCCGTTGAGGTTAATCTTCCTGAGATTTCCGGAATACTGGGATTCCACGGCCAATGAAGGTTTTGTAACATCGATTTCATCATACCGGCTTACCCCGCTGTACAATTTTGCACTCATGTTCCAGTCTTTGCCGAAAACATATTGCATATCTGTGCCTACCAGATTATGGCTCGCTTTCTCATACGGATCATTCCTGAAAACATAGGTAGCCGAAAAATTACGGGTTGCATTCTGCGCGCCCATGCTGCCCTTTGCAAAGAAACCGTATCCATATTTCAGGAAAGAGTTTTGTTCAATAAGGCTGAAGGTCTGGTCTACAAAGCCTACCTCAAGCCTTTTATCCTTATCTGCAGACACCAGCGCATACTCCGCTCCCCTTCCGA
>NZ_CAJYMO010000068.1 GCF_913776365.1 uncultured Chryseobacterium sp.
GTTTTCTTTTTCTTTGGAATGTAAAGCTGTGGCCGGTAGCCCTTGCTGTAGGAATCCTGCACTTTTTTACCGATGCTGCCAAGCTCAGTTTTCAGAATGCCGGAAATAAAAGAGCCTGGTTCTTCACAGACCAGGTTTTGCATATTGCCGTGATAGCCGGGGCTTCATGGTATCTGGGGGAGTTCGGGTTTGGGCTTTTGGAAAAAAAGACCGTGCTGACCTTGCTGGCTGCCATTTTGTTTTTAACGGTACCGGCCTCCGTTATCATTAAAATACTGCTGTCTTCATGGGCACCGGTTCCGGACACGGCAAATAATCTGCAGACGGAATCCTTATCGAATGCCGGGAAATATATCGGTATCCTGGAACGGTTAATGGTATTTACCTTTATCATGGTGAATCACTGGGAAGGTGTAGGCTTTATGGTAGCAGCCAAGTCGGTGTTCCGGTTCAGCGACCTGGCCCAGGCAAAACAGAGAAAACTCACGGAATATGTGCTTACCGGAACCCTTCTGAGTTTCGGCATGGCAGTGCTGACAGGAATTTTAACTAAACAGTAAATAAATCTAATATAAAAACGGAATCTTGTGTTCCTTAAAAAAAGTGAAAATTATGAGTCAAAAGAAAGAAATGTTGTACGAAGGTAAGGCAAAACAGGTATTTGCAACCGATAATCCTGAGGAAGTTGTGGTTCGCTTCAAAGACGATGCTACCGCATTCAACGCTCAGAAAAGAGGATCCGTGGATCTGAAAGGGGAAATGAACAATGCCATCACAACCCTTATCTTTGAATATCTGAACGAACAGGGAGTAAAAACACATTTCATTGAAAAACTGGACGAAAGAGAGCAGCTGGTAAGAAAGGTATCCATTATTCCACTGGAGATGGTGGTGAGAAATTATTCTGCCGGAAGCATGGCACAGCGCCTGGGCGTTGAGGAAGGCATCAAGTCGCCGGTTACCATTTTCGACATCTGTTACAAAAAGGACGAGTTGGGAGATCCGCTGATCAATGATCACCACGCGGTATTCCTGGGAGCTGCCACTTATGAAGAGCTGAAGGAAATGTATGCCCTTACGGATAAGATCAATACGATCCTGATCGACCTTTTCGATAAAATGAACATCATCCTGGTAGATTTCAAGATCGAGCTGGGTAAAACTTCAGACGGTGAGATTATCCTGGCGGATGAAATTTCCCCGGATACCTGCAGGCTTTGGGACAAAGATACCATGAAGAAACTGGATAAGGACAGATTCAGAAGAGATCTTGGTGAAGTTACCGAAGCGTATGTAGAAATCTACAACCGTCTTAAAAATCTTCTTCAGAAATAAGCAGCCGGATAGAAAACCGCAGGATGCTGAGCTTATTTAACATCCGTACCGGTTTTTCATCTAATCTGTATATCTCTCAATATAATCTAGATTAGAAAAAATAGAAATGAAAAGTTTAGACATTCATAAAAGTGAATATTTAAAACAGTTTGAGACCGGAACCTATGGAAGGAACCTGTTCAGAACGCAGGAGGAAGAAAGGCTGGACGCTCCGAATGAGGAATGCGGCATCTTCGGGATGTATTCCGATAACGATCTGGATACGTTCTCCCTTTCGCAATTCGGCCTTTTTGCGCTGCAGCACAGAGGGCAGGAGGCATGCGGTATCTCTGTTTTAAAGAACGGAAGGATTACCAATATGAAAGATGAAGGTCTTGTATTGGATGTATACAAGGAAATTCCGGATCCCGAGACTTTTATGGGGAATTCTGCCATCGGACATACCCGCTATACCACCGCAGGAGACAAAAAGAAATATAATTTCCAGCCGTTTTTCGCTAAAAATGAATACGACCAGATTATTCTGTCCATTGCCCATAACGGTAACCTGACCAATGCAAGGGAACTGAAAACAGAGCTGGAAGCCGAAGGCGTAGTCTTCAGGGCTACTTCAGACTCTGAGGTGATCCTGAGGCTCATCCAGAAAAACCTGGATCTCGGGCTCCGCGCAGCCATCAAGGTGACCATGGAAAAAATAGAAGGTGCCTATTCCGTAGTGGGACTGACGCGTAATAAATTCTTTGCGTTCCGCGATTTTAACGGGATCAGACCGCTGGTGCTGGGTGCTATTGACGAAAAATCGTATGTGGTAGCTTCAGAATCGGTGGCGCTGGATGCCGTTGGCGCCCAGTATGTCCGCGATATCCTTCCGGGTGAAATTGTCTATACCAACGAGAATGAGCCGGGAAAACTGCATTCCTATATGGCAGACGAGGAAAAAGGAAAACAGCGGATCTGCTCTTTCGAATATATTTACTTTGCCAGGCCCGATTCATCATTGGAAAATATCAATGTCTATGACATCCGGGAGAAATCCGGTGAGAAAATCTGGCACCAGGCTCCGGTAGAGGCAGATGTTGTTATCGGGGTTCCTGATTCCGGAGTGCCTGCAGCCATCGGTTTTGCCAGGGCTTCCGGGATTCCGTTCCGCCCGGTACTGATTAAAAACCGCTACATCGGCAGAAGCTTTATTGTACCTACCCAGGAAATGCGGGAAAGGGTGGTCAATCTCAAACTGAATCCCATTATTTCCGAAATCAAGGATAAGCGGGTGGTCATCATTGATGATTCAATTGTCCGCGGGACCACCTCAAAAAGGCTGATGAAAATCCTGAAAGATGCAGGGGTGAAGGAGATTCACTTCCGCAGTGTCTCCCCACCGATTATTGCGCCTTGCTACCTCGGTATTGATACACCCTCCAAGGATGATCTTATTTCTGCAAACATGACGACGCAGGAACTCAGGGATTATCTTGGGGTGGATTCACTGGAATTCCTGAGTGTGGAAAACCTGAAAGATATACTGGGTTCTGCCAACCACTGTTTCGGATGCTTCACGGAAGAATATCCGGTAGGAAAAGGCGAAGAAGTTGAATTATTCAACTGATACCGGTATTTTTCATAAAAATAAATGAAAGGTCAGACCCGTAATGAGTCTGACCTTTCTATTGAAATCAAATTGGTTATATCCGTTAGAATTTGTAATTCAGGCCTAACTGGAATACCCGGTTGGTATTTACGTTTTTCTGGGCGTCTGTTACGGCATCTGAATTGTTGTAGATGTGCGTAAGGCTGTTCACATATCTGGCGTTGATTCCCAGGTTAGGTGTAAAATAATATCCTAAACCGAGACCGAATCCCAGATTGAATTTTTTAATATC
Source organism: uncultured Chryseobacterium sp. (assembly GCF_913776365.1). Lineage (GTDB taxonomy): Bacteria > Bacteroidota > Bacteroidia > Flavobacteriales > Weeksellaceae > Chryseobacterium. The sequence goes on from NZ_CAJYMO010000068.1 coordinate 3,216, forward strand.
ATCCTTGTCAATACTTTGGGAGGCAGATTGCGTTTGTGTCGTCGTGGTTCCGGAAGTGGTGGTGGAAATGGTTGTTTCCCCTTTGTTTTTACCGTCTACGAAATAGCTCACTTCAGGACCTGCTTCTACGTAAAAATTATCCGCAGGCTTCATCTGGAGCATCACAGGAAGGGAAATGTAATTCAGTGTTGTGGAATAATCCTGTTTGGTTCTTACTGTTGTTGTACCGGTGGTGATTTCACGATCCGTCAATACGCTTTTAGCGCCCATCTGGTTATACAGAACTTCCGGCTGCAAAGAAAACTTCATAGAAAGCGGAATGTTTACGAAAACCCCTGCATTGAATCCTAATTTCATATTTCTGCCGGCCAGCTCCTGCTCACTGAATTGGGATGCCGTAGCGGCCCCCTTGATCCCGAAGCGTACAGGTTCTTTCATCTTCATGGGTGGTACCGGCTGCACGGCAACTGTAGTGGTGGTGGTAGTGGTTACTACTTCCTGAGCAGACATGCACGATGCTGCAGCTACTGCCATTCCTAGAAATAACTTCTTCATAATTTTACATTTAAATTTTACTGTTGTTGAATGCCTGGTATATCAATCAGGCATGATTTATTTTGCAAAAGGCTTGCCAAAAGTGTGGGATTACAAAGAATTTATGGTATTTTATCTCTTAAATAATTCACAAAAAGGATGCTGTGAATAAGACTTTTAAGATGCCATAGAAAAGGTCAGGCTTGTTAATAAACCTGACCACTTATTGAAATTAAATCTGTTTGCTATTACTAAATCGTATGATTAGAATTTGAATGCCAGACCTACCTGGAATACATTGTTTCTTACAGCGTCACTGTTAGCCGGTCTGTCTTTTGCGATATCGCTTAAACCTGCTACATATCTCGCTGTAATACCGATGTTATCTGTGAAATAATATCCTGCACCAATGCCTAATCCAAAGTTGAAAGTGTTCAACTGATCCTTATAGTTTCCTGATTCAGTCAGGGTATTATTGTTGGTTTCGTTTTTCAGTTTGTTTTTAGCACTGACCAGGAAACCAAACTCTGGTCCTGCTTCTACATAGAAGTTTGGCACAAAGTTA
>NZ_CAJYMO010000069.1 GCF_913776365.1 uncultured Chryseobacterium sp.
ATCGATAAAATTGCGAGAAAATCCGATAATCCGAGTATTACACGGGATGTTTCCGGGGAAGGGGTACAGCAGGGACTGCTGAAACTTCTGGAAGGAAGCATTGTCAATGTTCCGCCGCAGGGGGGAAGAAAACATCCGGACCAGAAGTACATCCAGGTAAATACCCAGAATATCCTGTTTATTGCCGGCGGTGCTTTTGACGGGATCAAGGAGATTATTGAAAGAAGAATGAATAAACAGGCCATCGGATTCAGCTCGGAAAAAATCAACAAAGCTGACGAAGATGAGTACATATTAACAAATATTAATGCCATTGACCTGCGGTCTTTCGGATTAATTCCGGAACTTTTAGGAAGATTCCCGATCATTACGTATCTTGATAAGCTTACCAAAGAAACGATGGTGAGAATCATGAAAGAGCCTAAGAACTCAATCGTCAACCAGTTTATTGAACTTTTCAAAATGGATGGGACGCGTCTTGAATTTACCGATGGTTCTATCGAGAAAATCGTAGAAGAAACCATCGAAAAAGGATTGGGTGCAAGAGGTCTGAGAGGAACCACGGAAAAAGTCCTGGAAGACTATATGTTTTCAATAGGAGAAGAAAAAGAGATCATATTAACGGAAGATAATATTTTTGTTAATAAATAAAATATTTTTGTTTTTTCATAAAAAAGGCATACCTTTGCCATTGAGATATTGTATTAACACACAAATAATTATATACAATGAGAAAAAGTTTATTTGCTATTGGTTTACTGGCAGCCATTAATTCTGTTCAGGCGCAGAGTGTTTTATTACACGTAGACAATGCTGCTACTACGTATGTGAGTGCAGGAACTCTGGTGTATGCCGGAGGAGGAGTTCAGACGAGAGGAACCGGAATCATCGATGTTCACGGAAACATGATGGTGGAAGGAAATTCCTCTACGGATGTTTTCCGGACAGTTGATACCGGCGGAAACCCTCAGACTACAGGTGGTCATATCGTTCTACGGATGAACAATCCTTCAGATCTTACTAGTTCGACTTACGGACAGCTGTATGTAAATGGTATTTCAGCAGCTAATCTTACCGGAGTGGTAAGTAAAGAATACCGTACTCAAAGGCACGGTAATGGAAATTATTTCCAGCAGATCGCCCTTCCTTTTGCAGGAAAGGCGTACAGTACGTTATCTACGGAACTGGGGAAAACATTCAGCGTTAACAGATGGACCCAGAATGAAATCTTGACCTGGAATAACGCCACTGCGGTTTCCAATCATGTGACCAATATGGCGGATACAACCCCTAATGCTCCTCTGTATTACATGTTGGGTTCAAAAAATAACAATCTTGATTTAAGTACGCCTCCTGCAACACTGGCTACCATTGCACCTACTGCAACAGGTAGCGTATTTACGCTTACCGGTAAACCGGTACGTTCAGAAGACTTAGCCGCCGTTACGCTGCAGAATGGAGGTAATGTTAACTTCGGAACCAACGGAAATGCGGTGAACCAGTATAATGAGAAATACAATTCCTACCTTCAGGATCAGTTTGATTTACCTAATGGTTATTTTACTGCAACTGGAACTTATGGTAAGAATATATACCAGTTTGGTAACCCTTATTTAACAAATCTGGATTTATCACAAATTGGGAGAAATGAAGCTTCCGGTGATGGTAATTATATTACTAATATTTATGGTGTAAAATATACTGCAGGTGCTGTAGTGACAGCCACCAACGGTTCTACTTTTACTACAGGTGCACAGATTATAACGTATGATGCTAATACAGGGACAAACGCAGGAGATACAGGTTTGATCATTAAGCCAATGCAGACTTTTGTGCTAAAATTAAGAGATAATACTGCGCAGACGCTTAATTTCAGTACTTTAAGAAGATTTTCTAATGTGCCACGGGCTTCGACTACCGCTTACAGTGTAACCGCTGCAAAAAATAATGCAGGAACATTGAAACAGCTGGGAGTAATTGCGCTTGATGCAGCAGGAAAAGAGTTAGGACGAACCTATTATGTGGTATCACCTAATGCAACTACCGGTCACCAAACTTCTGCAGCAACTACTATTCAGGCTTCAGCAACTGGAGGGGATGCCATAGGAACTTTTGAAGAATCATCTGCAGGCGGATATGATTATAACAATACCAACTACTGGTTATACATCAATGAAGCCAATGAAGTAAACTTCAAAGGAAAAAATATTAAGTTAGTTACTTATTCACCGGCTGTGGTGAAATCTTATAAGTTTGAGATTAAAGAAAATGCTGAACCTATCGCAGACGGAGCACATACTTTGTCTTCAGGAATTGGCTTCTATTATAAAGCACCGAACGGAACGGTACAGCAGGCTGTACAGGGTGCTGTAATTCCTGTTGCGGGAACAGAATATGATCTGTACTACGGTGAGCCTAGTAATGTTGTATTGGCAACTGCTGATACAAAAGCTCCTGTAAGAACATTGGTGGTATACAATCCTGCAATCGATGATTATATTGTTAGGTTTGACCCTAACTGGAAAAAAGCGGATATCGAAGTTTATGATATGAGCGGTAAGCTTGTCATTTCCAAAAAAGCGGTAGAAACTTCCAGAGACTTTGTGATCGAACTGGATAAGGCGATCAAGAACTCTTATATGGTAAAAGTAGTTTCCGGAAATGGAGATGTTGTTAATGCTAAAATCTTAAAATAATGAATATGAAAACTATCAATAAACTGGTTCTTTCTTTTTTCCTTTTTACAGCGATGATAATGAATGCTCAAACTCCTAGCCAGCCTGGTACCGGAGGAGGTACTGGAGGTTCAGGAACAGGATCATTGGCTTCGCCGGTTGACATGTATGTATATGGATTGGGTATTGTGGCTGTACTTTTTATAGCTTTCTTTACCAGAAAATATACGGCTGCAAAAGCATAAAATTTTATTAAAATAAAAACAAACTCCCTGATTAATCAGGGAGTTTGTTTATTTTTACGGAATGAAAAAGATTTTTACATTGGCCGCTTTTTCAGCGGTATTTTCATTGCAGGCCCAATTTACCGTCACTATTCAGGCACCTGCTGATTTTAAAGATCAGGATGCTGTACTCTATACTTTAAATGGTTCAAAAGATATTATTTTCTCGAAAGAACAGAGTAAAAATAATACCTGGACTTTCAAGTATCCCAAAAATTATATGGGAATGATGAAAGTATACTTCCCGGCATCCAACAATACTTTCAACTTTATTTCTGAGAACAAAAATGTCTCTGTAAAACTGGAAACCCAGGCAAACAAAATCAAGGATATTGCTTATCTTGATGAAGCCAATAATGCTATGAGCAAGATGCAGGAAGGGTCACAGAAGAAAGAAATGATCCTGCCGGCACTTTCACAGATTAAGGAGTATTATAAAGACAATACCGATTTTGGAAAAGCTTTAAAAGCGGAAATCAGCAGATTATCAGGAGGGTCTGAGGGGATTGATGCCGCTCAGCATCCTTTTATTTATTATTATAACACCAACTATGCTAAATTTCTCGCGAAGGATCCTTCTAAAAACGCCAGTCAGGACGATATCATCAATTTCATCGATAAATCCGGTGATATGCTGGAAACTTCCTCTCTGTTAAGACCGCTTCTTGTATCCTATCTTAATACCGGTGGAAATACCAATGTATCGGCTTCCGTAGATAAGCTGCTTGACAGATTGAAAGTGGAAACACCCCGGGGACAGACTGTTCTATCCGAGCTTATCGATATCTTTGATGTATATGATATGCAGGAATTCAAGAACAAATACCTTGGACTGGCTAAGAATTTAAAATGTACCATTACGGATAGGCTGGCCTCTACGCTTAAGTCCAATGCCAACGTGGAAACCGGAGCCGTGTTTCCGAATTATAAATTTCAGTCTCCTGTAAATACGACAGCCAAAACCATTCATGATATCAAAGCAGATAAGAAAATCGTTGTATTTTGGTCTTCTACCTGCTCCCACTGTGAAAGCGAGCTTCCGCAGCTGTTGGCAAAGTATAATGATCTCAAAGGTAAAAATGTTCAGGTAATCGGCTTATCTTTGGACACAGACAGAGAATCCTACAGTAAAAAGATTTCTGCATTTCCCTGGATCAACGATTCGGAGCTGAAAGGGTGGAACAGCAGTTATTCGGATACATATAACATTCATGCAACACCAACTTATTTTATTTTGGATGCTAACAATAAGATAATCAGCAAACCAGAACATGTAGGTGATGTATTGGAATATTTTAAGCTAAAATAATTTTGGTAAATTAAATATATTTTCTATATTTGCACCACCAAAACGGCGAGGTAGCTCAGTTGGTTAGAGCGCAGGATTCATAACCCTGAGGTCACGGGTTCAATTCCCGTCTTCGCTACAATAAGAACCGCAATCAGATAACGATTGCGGTTTTTTTATGTACATTACTCAATTATTTACTGTATCAAATTCTAACAGGGCAGAAGGATTATCGGATCAGTATAAAAATGGGGTAAAAAAAATATAAGATATTATTTTGGTGTATGTCCGGTGAGAATGAACTTTTGAAAATCCTGCTCCCCGGATATTTAATTTCTCATTTCCATATTGCCAGCTTTGAAGAGAAAGACAACCTGCTGCATATTTACGGATCACGCAAAAAATTAAGGACTATTCAAAAGGCTTGTTTAATCTGAATAGGAGAAAGAGATCAGGCAAAAAACCCGGAGACTAAGCAAAAACCTGGGGCAGCTAAACAGCAAAATGATTTGTCATTGATTATCCTTGATTCTGTATTTTCATTTACTTTGTTATATCATGATCATCTTCCATTCTCACTATCTCTCGTTTGGGATCTCAAACAAACATTTTACTCTTATTCCTCTTCAGCCGATTAATTTTTCCGGGAGCTATTTCACGCTATCCACTCATACTCCTCGCGCCGGCCCTGTCCCAATCCTCCCTCACCAAACCCTTACCCGCTCCAATCCTCCAGCCCCGCTGTGGGGTATCCGTTTCTATCGTGGCTAGGGCAGGGGCTGGAAGCATGGGCTTTTGTCTCAGCTTCAAGCTTCACCCGGAATATCCTGGCCGGCATTTTTTGTAAACCACTATAAAATTCATCAGTCTTCTATCTGTCTTTACAAAAAATCGGTTGCGTATCACTTATAAAAGATAGGTAATGACCATAATTAAAATAAATATAAAAGAACCGGTCTTTAATTTCATCTATGTACAGGCGTTAAGCATCCATATCATTTCTCAGGATATAGTATACCTATATATACTATATGATACCACCATTAAATTCCTTACCGCCATCTTGCATTAGATACGTCCTGATCCGCTCATTCTTTAAATACAACAGCGGTCTCCAGCCAAACCTTCAAGGTTTTGAAAACCTTGAAGGTTTAGAACCATCCACCGGCTGCTCATCCATACCGCCGATCGCAACTTATTTATTACATCTGATTTTACTTTACGTCCTGAAGGTTTAGAACCATCCGCCGGCTGCTCATCCATACCGCCTGCCCCATCCCGTACCATTCATCTTCTTTTCCACCATCAGCCCTGAAGGGGCTGAATACCCATAGCCCCGGGCGGAGCCCGGGGTTGAAAACACCCACCAATTATCAACCCCAAAGGGGTTGAACATTCCCGGCGCCTGCCATCCGTATGAATCTTTTTTAACGGGACCTGCCCACTAAATCATATGGTAACAAACAAACAAACAAACAAACAAACAAACAAACAAACAAACAAACAAACGAGACAAACAAACGAGACAAAACAAAACAAGTCCTATTTCAGACCTTCTGCTGTTTTAACCCGCTCAAACCTTTAAGGTTTTCAAAACCTTGAAGGTTTAGGAACCGTTCACCAGCTGTCTCTCCATATTGCCCGCACCATCATTCATCATTCACTACTCATCACCCATTACCCATCATCCATCATCCATCATTCATCATTCATCATTCATCATTCATCATTCATCATTCATCATTCACTACTCATCACCCATTACTCATCACTCATCACTCATCCCCATCCCTGTGGAAAACTCCAATTCCAGGGTAACGGCTGAGCTGCCAGTGACCTAGGTCCTTGATTTACCCACAATCGGGATTTCATGTTAACTTTTTGTTACATAAACTTGCGTGGGAAGAAGCAAGTCTCTATCTTTGCCCCACTGAAAAACGAAAGGAAGTCAGTCAGGCGCAGAAGAGCTTTTGGATAAGCAGATTACTTTTAAGAAAA
>NZ_CAJYMO010000070.1 GCF_913776365.1 uncultured Chryseobacterium sp.
CTCCGCCTTCGGGAACCTCAGGTATCGGATCTTTACAAACTTAACAACATTAGATACTTGACACGATGGCTGAGGCTCTTGAAGCCCCATTTTACTTACGGATGTAACAAATCCTGTGGTTAAAACGTCTTATCCTGTAAGAGAATTTCACAAAACTTTGAAACATGAACATGACCGCTAAAATTTTCGGAATCACCCAAATTGTAGTCTCCGCTGTCTTTATGAATGCACAAACCCAACCCAACAAACTGCCGGGCGACCCTTCCCTGGTTTCCCCAAAAGCCACTTTTGAACGCATGATTGCCCATGATAAGGGAAACTTCAAATACAAGGTAGAGGATTATTTCGCCAGGCCGAAAGCTTCACAGTTCAAGATTTCCCCGGACGGGCAGTACCTTTCGTACAAGGAAAAGGACAAGGACGGAAAGAACCATGTCTATGTAAAAAACATCAGTACCGGTACGGTAACCCGGGCGATAGAAGAAAAAGAAGACCTGATCGAGAGTTACGGATGGCTGGATAAAAACCGGCTGTATTACACCCAGGACCGCGGCGGGAACGAAAACATTCACCTGTACGCCGCCGATACCGACGGGAAAAACCTCAGGGACCTTACGCCCTTTGAAGGAATTACGCTCAATATGGTCAGGCTGATCAAGGACACGCCGTTTGTCATTGTTACGATGAATAAAAACAACAAACAGATTTTTGAACCGTACCGGATCAATTTCAATACCGGTGAAATGACACAGCTGTATGAAAACAAAGACGTCAACAGCCCGATCGACAATTACATTTTCGACAGAAGCGGAGATCTTCGCGGATATGCGGTCCTGGAAAACGGACTGACCACGAAGCTCTATTACAAGGACCTCCTGACCGGGAAATTCAACCTCCTGAAATCCACCGACTGGAAAGACAATTTCTATATCCTCAGCTTTAACGAAAATTCTGAGAACAAAGATGAAGCTTACCTGGTGACCGATCTTGACGGTGACAAGTCCAGAATCGTGCTGTATGACCTGAAGAAAAATGCCGTGATCCGGGAAGTTTATTCCCACCCGGATTTCGACGTGAATTCCATCAGCCTGGCCGGCAGGAACAGGAAGTACGAACTGGACTATATCAGCTATAACGGTATTAAGAACGAGACCATTCCGGTGAGCCCGTTGTACAAACAGGTCTATGAACGGCTGGCTTCCGAATTTGGCGATAAGGAAATTTCCATCGTTTCTTCGGATGATAAAGATGAGCAGCTGCTGGTAGTGGTAGACAGCGATAAACTCTACGGAAAATATTATGTCTACGACACCGGATCCCGGACTTCCAGGCTTCTTTTCGACCTTATGCCGCAGCTGAAGGAGGAAGATATGGCGGAAATGCGCCCGATTGAATTCAAAAGCAGGGACGGCAAGACGATCCGCGGATACATTACCCTGCCGAAAGAAGCGCTTGAAGGGAAAAAAGTACCGTTGATCGTTAATCCCCATGGCGGTCCGCAGGGCATCCGGGACGATTGGGGATTCAATCCAGAAACCCAGCTGTTTGCCAGCAGGGGCTATGCTACCCTTCAGGTGAATTTCAGGATTTCAGGGGGCTACGGAAAAGAATTCCAGCAATCCGGCTACAAGCAGATCGGAAGGAAAGCGATGGATGATGTGGAAGACGGTGTACACTATGCCATTGCACAGGGCTGGATAGACAAAAGCAAAGTCGCCATCTACGGAGGAAGCCACGGCGGCTATGCGACGCTGATGGGGCTGATCAAAACACCGGACCTCTACACCTGCGGCGTCGACTATGTAGGCGTATCCAATATCTTCACCTTCTTCGACTCGTTCCCGGAATACTGGAAACCCTACAAGGAAATGGTAAAACAGATCTGGTACGATCTTGATCATCCTGAGGAAGCCAAAATTGCAAAGGAAGTTTCTCCCGTGTTCCGTATCGACAGGATCCGGAAACCGCTGTTCGTGGTTCAGGGGGCCAATGACCCGAGGGTGAACATCAATGAATCCGATCAGATCGTAAAAGCACTGCGGGAGAAAGGGTTCGAAGTCCCTTATATGGTAAAATACGACGAAGGCCACGGATTCGGGAAAGAGCACAATCGCATCGAGTTCTATAAATCCATGCTCGGTTTTTTTGCCGAGAATTTCAATAAATAGCAGACCGGTCATACGGTAGAAACGGATGATGGATGGTGAGTGATAAGTTATGAATTATTAGTTATGATTAATGAGCGATGAGTGATGAGTGATGTGTCATATGATCATCCGGCTGATCTGTGGGAAGCGGGTTGTGAAAGGCTAAAAGACCTGCTTTCATGACCCGCCCCCTTTAGGTCCGCCGCTCATTTACCTTTTCCTTTCCGGCTGAACAGAATTTCAATTATATCCTGAATTCCAATGCTCAATTATACTGAAGAATAGAGAAAGGTAATAAAAGGAATAAAATACGATGAAAATAAAAAAGCCACCCGGACCAACCGGATGGCAAAACATACTATAACACTGACATATTGTGAAAATATATCTTTTTTTCGTTACTTCGCTTTTTCTGTCGTTAACTTTTCAGCCAATTTCGAGATTTTTAGCAATCCTTTCCCCAACTTTTTTATAGAGGCACTGTCTTTTGTATTTTCAGCCTTATCGGCTGCTTCTACTGTAGCATTGCCCAGCTTTTCCAGCAGGCTGCAGATCTTTTTGCTGTCTTTGTCAGCCATGGCATCCTTCAGTTTTTCGAGATCATGAAGGATCGGGGCAAATCCACGACGGTCTTTCAGGATCTTGATCCAGCTGTTGATGTTCGGAGAGGCTCCGGTCTTCGATTCGTTTTCAATCCCGGTTTCCACCAGTTCGATTGTTTTTTCAATGTGTTCGATTTCAGCGTGTTGTTCGCTCATAATTTTGTTTTTTAGTGTGAATGGGGTATCACAATACCCATGCCACAATCTTCAGCCGGAAGAAAAAAAAGTAAATTATTTTACTTTAAATTGAATTTTAACCCTAGAACATACGAAATAAGTTTTTAGACGGGAATAGTGCCGGTACCGCAAAGGTATACATCCGTTGAGGTGTATGTTCCGGCAGATCATGAGATCCGGCATATTTTGATTCCGCTCGCCTTTCATACACATAATCAGCTGATGAAACACATTAAACTTAAGCTAAAGGGAAAAGCTCAGTGTAAACGGCAGCAAACCGGTTTCCACAGGAAAAAGGAGAAAGCATCAGGATCGCATCAACAGATTAAAACTGTTCCTGCACCAGCTGATGGTTGACCATGGCTCCGGCTATATTTCCCGAAGCTACTGCGTAGGCTACCGAGCGCATGGGCGAAGCATTATCACCACAGGCAAATACGCCTTCCGTGCTGGTCTTCTGGAAAGCATCGGTCCTGATATGTCCGGTCTCGGTAAGTTCGCATTCCAGTTGTGCAGCAATACCGGAATGCTGCTCAAAAGGAAGCGATGCATACAATGCGTCCATGCTGTGAACCGTACCGTCTTCCAGCATGATCCCCGAGAGGTTTCCTTCGCTGTGGATGATTTCAGCAACAGGCTGTTCAAAGATGCCGATGCCGTTTTCCTGCAGCTTCCGTATCTGTTCATCTGAAAACTGAGCTTTCCCGGAGGTAAAGAGACTGACGTTTGCACTAAGGTTCTTTACCAGCCCGGCGACATGGAATGCCCGGTCGCCATTGATCATAATGCCGGTTTTCCGGCCTCTGAATTCATAGCCATGGCAGTATGGACAGTGAATTACCGAGATCCCCCAGCACTCCTTCAGTCCTTTTACATCCGGGAAAATATCCCTAATGCCGGTGGCCAGGATGATTTTTTCTGCTGAAAAGCTTTCGTTTTCCGTCCGGATTTCAAAACCAGGCTCTGTCTTTATCGCAGAGACGGCTTTTTCCCGGAGAAAAGTTACGGTGTCATATTTCAGGACCTGCTCCCGGGCAACCCTTGCGATTTCTGCCGGTTTTTCCCCGTCCCGGGGGATGAAGTTATGGGAGAAAGGGGTCTGCGCATTGCAGGGGTTTCCGCTGTCGAGGATCAGGACTTTCCTGAGCGATCTCCCGAGGGCCATGGCAGCGGAAAGGCCGGCATAGCTGCCCCCGATGATAATGACTTCAAAATGGGTGGATGAAGGTGTTGTCATAGATTGTGCGTGTTTAAAATTATTTTTTCAGGATTTCAGAGCAGATAAAATCAGAGATTATTGATTGATGATCAGCGGGTTGACAGGCTTTAATCTTCCCTTTCCTGCTGCCATATGTGATTCCCGTCCCAAGGATCATTCCGGATTAATGACGGTGCTTTTTAAAATGGATAAGGTGAGCAGTAATCAGCCCTGCAGCACCGAAATACATCAGGCCGGAGTGGACATGAAACAGAAAATCAAGACTGACGGAAATGGCAATCAGTGAAACCGAGATCCAGAACAGGAACCTGAGCCTGGCCGAACGGATCTTTTTAGTGATCCTGAAAACCACGGCAATTCCGATGATCAGAAACATCAGGTCAATCAGGGGGTTATGGGATATCCCCAGGGGAATAACCATCAGCAGCGGGAATACGATACAGTGGATCAGGCAGAGCGTGGCCGCCGAAATACCGATCAGGTCTAAAATTCTGGACTTCATTTCTTATGGTAACTTTGTTGCAAAAGTAAGCAAATAATTCAAAAAGCAACTATGTTGCATTAATTTTAAATACCACATGCGTGAATGACCGGGTGTTACAGAGTAATGAGTAATGAGTAATGAGTGATGAATGATGAATTATGAATGATGAATTATGAATAATCACCATTTATCGCTTGAAACACTGAAAAATATTTAGTTATTATCTTGTCAGCTCATGTATCGATAAGCTTTTGTGACTTTTGACTGCGTCGAGCCTTTGGTTTGTGGTGGCTTCGGGAGCCTCAGCCACCTTCTGGAAATCTAAGCTATTGTCGGAAGTTTTAGGCTGCAGTCGGGAGCCTCTGTAAGTTCGGAAGGCTACTGCTGATGGGTTTTGGAATTTCGCAAAGACATGAAAGAATACGGGTAATGCTGCGGTATAAGGCGCAAGGAATTTGACAAAGTCAAATTTGTATGCCTCTCTAAAGGAGAGATGTAATCCGAATGAATAGATGGCGTAAATCCCAGAAACGTACAGATCATGCAGCATTGCATGCTCATTGAAAATCTGCGAAATTTGCCCAATCTGCGGACATATATTCTATACAGTTGAATTATGATCGGATTATAATGCATTTCCCGTTATGGTCATCTGCGTTCCAAATTTTATCTTCGATAAAATCTTTGCGCCTCATACCCCATCAAGCATGCAAAACCCTTCGCGCCTTGGTGTTTTTCCAACAATAACCATTCACCTAAACGCAGATCTGATTCAAACGAATAAAATTTGAATAACAACCAAAGTCAAGTTCACTATTGACCATTCACTTTCAAAAAAACCACCCGTCAAAAATTCCTTGAATTTCCGCCACCCCTCCAAAGGAAGGGAATGAAATAAGTAATCGTAAATCTCATGTGACTCATATGGTAAAAAGCCCTTTTGTTTCAGGCTGGGGACCTCTGCAGTGAGATATAAAAAATAACCAACAGAAAAGGCTGCTCCGGTAAAAGCAGCCTTGAGATATACGGATGAATTTCAGTAAATCCTGTCAGAGAATATAGTGCAGAGCAAATGCTTTTCCCCTATCCTTTCCCAACGGTCTACTGGTTGAATTCTATCACAATCTGGTTATACGGACCTGAAAATCCCGGTGTACTGCAGATGATGTCGTTCCATCCCCTTTTGACTTCGTTGGCACCGTCCGCAGCATTGATGACGTGCACACAGCCTTCGTTACCGCCGGCATTATTCGGTTCACCGCCCCGGAAATAATCTTCAGTACTTGAATTGTTGCTCCACAGTATTTTAGAGGTCTCCCCTGTGATCCACGTGAATTCCGTAGGATTACCGGAGAAATTAACCTTATTGTACCCGATCCATACCGAGCTGGTGAGGTTATAGCCGGTTGTGGCATTCAGGATATTGGTTTCAAACCAGTTCCATTCTGCCAGTGTGGGAAATGTTGCCATATACCCGCCCCTGCTTTTCGCTGCATTGAAAATTTCTTCCCAGGAGGGAATCTGCTTGTCGCCCGTGTAGGCACAGTACCAATGGTCGTTACCGCCTGAAGCGACCGGCCATTGCTTGCAACCCAGCCCGGTAAAGCTGATTCCTCCGCTGCTGAAATCGGAAGCGGTATGGATTCCGACAGGATCGTAACCCAGGTAGGATTTCAGGATGCCGTTGGTGGTGATATTCAAGATCTCGCCTCTTTTGGACGGGTACCACTGGCCTGAATACCAGAAATAATAGCCGGGAGCAAGCGCAGTGGATTCATTTCCTGCAAGCGTTGTGGTATTGTACACCAGGATTCCGTTTGCCGGGGAAGGAATCGTGGTATTGTCTGTCCTTGCCGTAAGCGCGATATGGGGTCCCAGAAATCCGCGGTTGGATGATACGATATCCAGCGCAGCAGACGGATCGGGAGTCGTTGTACCTATACCTACTTGGGAATTCCAGAAAGAAAGGCTCAGTACAGACAACAGGGCATATAATTTTTTCATAAAATTTACTGGTTAAATTCAACAATGAGGTGATTGATGTTTACGCCGGAGAAATCCGTAAAATAACAGTCGGCGGTATACCAGAGCCGGTTGGCGTCAAAGGCAGATCCGGCGATGAGGTTACACCTGCCGTTCCCTGCAGGAGCAGGATTGTTGGGAGCGAAAAAAGACTGCACGGATGCATTATTGTCCCAGTTGCTCCGCCAGGTTTCATTGGTAATCCAGCGGTACCGCTCCGGGTTTCCCGGAGTTTTTACGGAAGTATACCCGATCCATATCGGATCATTCAGGGGGTTTGCCGTATTGTTCAGGATGTTGTTCCGGACAAAATTCCATTCGCGGCCTGCTGTAATGGTCACCATATAGCCGCCGATATTCTTAATGGCCTCGTACGCAGAGGCAAAGCTCTGCCCGCTTGCGTCTGATGTCTTGTACCCGCAATAGGTATGCCCGTTGCCTCCAACGTTCTGTTCCCATTTAAGGCACTGGGTTTTGGTTGCCGTCGTATTGCCGATAGGGAAAGAAGCCGGTGCATTGCTGCCGGTCCCGGCAGGCGCATAGCCCAGGATTCCCGGATCCACGTTCTGGATGATGGTAAACCGGTTATTAATACCCCCGATGGACTCCCAATGCGGGGATGGGGTAACAGCCCAGTAATAATATCCCTGCTCCAGGGTTTCGGTAATCCTGTCGTTGTATACCAGCAATCCTGCTTTGGGAACCTGGGCAATAGGGCTGTAATCCGTAAGCGAATTCAGTGAGACGACAGGAAGGGCCACGCCCTTATCGGCCCCCGCTTTCTCAATCTGAAAAGAAGCGGAACTTTCATACTGTGCAGGCGGAACATTGATGTACACCTGGGCATCCAGGGTAGAGAGCATACCTCCGGCCAGCAGGGCGGCGGCTGTAATCAGTCTTTTCATTTTCTCAGTTATTAAATTCTACGATTAAAAAGTTGATAGGGCTTCCGTTAAGCGAAGTGGAATTACAGGGATCGTTGTACCATCCTCTTACCGGATTGGAAGAAGGGGAAATCCGTACACATCCTGAAGTTCCGTTCGGCTCACCGGTTTCATAATTGGCCTGGATGGTAGAGGAATTGGACCAGTTGATATCCGATTTCTCTCCTGTAATCCAGGTGTATTCCGGCTCGTTCCCGGGATATTGGATCGTATTATACCCGATCCAGATATTATTGTTGGAATTCCCGGAACCGTTCAGGAGGTTGGTCCTGATAAAATTCCATTCGTTCTGCGAAGTAATGGCGGTCATGTAGCCGTTCAGGAACTGTCCCATTTCAAAAGCACCGTTCCAGTCTACCGAGGCACTCAGGTTATAGCCGCAGTACATATGCGTCGGGGCACCGAGGTAGGAATCCGTAAAGGAGAAGCAGCCCTGCTTGATAGCCTGTACCCCGTTGTAGCTGAATGTATCCGGGGACTGTGCACCGGTGCCGAAAGGATTGTATCCCAACACAGAAGCATACATCCGCGGCGTGGTGGAGGTTACCGTAGAACCCGCACCGCTGTAAAAGGGTTTCCAGAGCGATGCCGTATTGTCCCAATAATAATATCCCGGGTCCAGTGCGGTGTTGTCTGTGGTATTAAACACCAGCAGCCCTTCCTTCGGGCTGCTTATTGTGGCCGTATCGGCAGT
>NZ_CAJYMO010000071.1 GCF_913776365.1 uncultured Chryseobacterium sp.
CCAGTTCGTCTTTTACGCCGTTTCCGATGTTGTAGGCTCTCCTGTACCAGACCGCGGCTATATCGTCAAGCCTGTGCTGCTGATCCGCCGTTTCCAGCACAGTGATCCATTTTCCGTCTTCAAAAGTTGTGGAAAGCTTATTCTGCAGAGGATACAGGTCTACATCGAAACGTATCACTTCGCAGTTGTTCCGGTCGATATATTCGGTTACTTTTTCAATGGAGAAATTATCTCCGGTATGGGTAATGATTAAGATTTTATTCATGGATTGGTATTCTTTTGATAAGTTGATCGGCAATTCTCTGGGCTATGGGAAAATCCAGGTATTTCTGCAGCATGCCCCATTCTCCCTGCGGGTTGACTTCCAGGAAGTAATATGCCCCGTCCTTTCCTCTGATCATATCGATGGCCCCGAGGTACAGGTTCATTTCCTTCATCATTCCGCTCAGGCCTTCTTCAACAGATTCCGGAAGATCATATTCAGACCAGGAATATCCTTCACGGGCCACACGCCAGTCGGTATGCTCGCTGTTGTTGATTTTCCCGGTAAAGAAGGTCCCGTCCACATAGACAATCCTGAGTTCGTATGCTTTTTCGATATAGGGCTGAAAAATCATCGGACAATAGGCAATATCTTCTATATTTCCCAGAGAGTCATGGTCAATGATATGAGTCGAGAGGAAATTTTCCCCGTTCATCGATTTTGTGAGCGAACCGTGAAGCTTGGCTACCATTTTTCCGTTGCATTCCCGGTGAAAGAAGTCAGTAACTTTTCCTGCATCATTGGAGAAAAGGGTTTCCGGAACTTTCAGTCCATGCTTACCTGCCATGTTCAGCTGGAGCATCTTATTGCCGTCTATTTTATTTTCAGCCTCCAAAGGATTGATCCAGGGAAGATGCTGCAGGGAGGTCAGGAGGTTATACCGGAGGCTGGAATATTCTTTCAGGAAAACAGGCCGGTAGCTTTCATCCATTTCTTCAGGGACCGTTATACGCCAGGATTTCCTGTGCCATACCGCAGTAATCTGTCCCGATTGTATGGTGTTCCCGGATTCATCAGTCAGCTCAAAACCTTTATCTGTGATGCTGATGTTCTGTTCATGATTCAGCCGGTCGGAATTCAGCCGGAAATACGGAATGTTTTTGGAGGCAAGGTGCCCGAAGAAAAGATCGATATTATAAAAATCCTGGGAGTGGGTGATGCAGAGAATCATGTGCCGATTTGTTAGAAAAAAAGGAAACTTAGCGTATAAGTTTCCTTTTCAGATGCTTGTGTTAACAGTTTCTGATCAATATTATACAGACTGTGAATCATCATCTCCGTCAGACGGATATTTCATAGTCTGTGCCATATCGTTGATTGGCTTGGTTACCGTATCTACGGTAGGCTTGGTAATGATACCTGTTCCGTCGCCTCCTTTAATTTTCTGAGGCTCACTGATTTGCTTTTCAAGGAAAGAAGCAAAAAACGGTTTTTTTTTGGAATTCTTGTTGTTCATACAATTTATTTTGGATTAAATGAATCAATAATATTATACTGCGTTGGCGTCTTCATCGCCGTCTGAAGGATATTTCATGGTAACATGGTCACTTCCCGGCTTGGTAATATTGTCGGCAAGTGCAGATGTAACACTGTCCTTTAGGGCACCTGTTGTGTTGTCCTGAAGAGCAGACGTTACCGTACCCGACCCGCCTTTTACTTTTTCGGGATCCTGTACCTGCTTTTCAAGGAAAGAAGCGAAAAAAGGTTTCTTTTTGGAATTTTCCATACAATTTTATTTTCGGATTAAAAATAGCTTCTGAGAAATTTAAAGTTCAGGCTCATAGCCTTCTTCGTCACTGTCTGAAGGGTATTTCATGCTTACCGTATCTTCGCCGGGTTTGGTCAGGCTGTCGGTTACGGGAGAAGTTGCGGCATCCTTAAGGACTCCGGTCGACGTCCCGTCTCCGCCTCTTACTTTCTGCGGTTCCTGTATCTGCTTCTCCAGAAAAGAAGCAAAAAAAGGCTTTTTAGAATTTTTATTTTTCATGATCCCCGTAGATTTAGGAATTAATCCAGGTCTTCAGCAGCATCGCTGTCGGAAGGATATCTCAGGGTTACGGCATCATAATTCGGAGCGGTAACATTGTCCTTAAGAACACCGGTTACATTATCTTCCGATGGCGTGGTAATAACACCCGATCCGCCTTTTACTTTTTCAGGATCCTGAATCTGCTTTTCCAGAAAAGAAGCGAAAAACGGTTTTTTTGATTTCTTGTTTTCCATAGTATTATTGTTTAATGATTTAGAGAGTCCTAAAGTATCAAAAAAAATTCACACAAGGAAGAATAAAAATGATTTTAATAAAATTTTAACAATTACATATCCATAACTCCATTATCTTACTGAATATTCAAAAACTGTTTTACGATAACAGCAAAATCCACAGGATTTTCAGCCTGCACCCAGTGGCCGGCATTTTTCACAGTAACAAATTCAGCCTTCGGGAACTGCTGGCAGATGGCAAAATGATCCTGCGGCAGGATGTAATTTGACCGGTCGCCGGCAATGAACAGGGTTTCGCCTCCGAAGACACCGAACCTGATAGCATTGGAAACAAACTGATTGTATTTTTCAGACAAAGTCTTAAGATTGAATCTCCAGTTCAGTTTCTTATCATCGTCCCAATAGAGGTTTTTGGTCAGGAACTGGATAGTAGACCGTTCCGGAATATACTGGCTCAGCACGGCCTCTACTTCACTTCTGGATTTTACGGTAGTGAAGTCCACAGTTTCAAGGGCCTTGATGATTCCCTGGTG
The DNA here is from genome assembly GCF_913776365.1 of uncultured Chryseobacterium sp. Classification (GTDB taxonomy): domain Bacteria; phylum Bacteroidota; class Bacteroidia; order Flavobacteriales; family Weeksellaceae; genus Chryseobacterium. Next base: position 2,800 of record NZ_CAJYMO010000071.1, read on the forward strand.
ATGCGGTGGATAGGCTTTTGGGGAAATATCCACCACGATCAGTTGAGCCACCTTTTCAGGATACTTTATCGCAAACTGCATAACGGCCTTTCCGCCCAGGGAATGCCCCAGGATATGGGCTTTCGCTATTCCGTAATGTTCCATATAGCGAAGGATATCGTCTGCCAGGTCATCATGTGACATCTCAGCAGAATGGAAACTTCTTCCGTGGTTCCTGAGATCGATGAGATGTACGGGAAGGAATTCTCCGAGGTCTTTGCCGAAGGTTCCCCAGTTATCCAGCATTCCGAACAATCCGTGGAATACCAGAAGCGGTGTTGACGAAAGGTTTTCGCCGAATATTTTTGAATTTAGGATTTGCATTGTTGATCAGGTTTTTCAGATGGAAGATCAATTGAATAAGCTGAAATTTCCCCTCCGGAAATTTCAGCATCTGTTTTTTAAGGTTATGGTATTATACACCGGAAAATGAAAAAGAGAAACGGGTCTGCAAAAGCAGCATTTTTTTCCGCTTCTGTCTTTTCATGGTGCGCCCTGATGGTGACAGGCAGAACGACAATACGATACTGAGGTACTGCCTGCATCCGGTATTTCTACCATTTTGCCAGCCTCTTCAGGTAGGCCTGGACTGTATTTTCGAGTCCCATGTATAAGGCTTCGGAAATCAGGGCGTGCCCGATGGAGACTTCCAGCAGGTTAGGGATGGTATCGGAAAAATATTTAAGATTTTCCAGGCTGAGGTCGTGGCCGGCATTAAGGCCCAGCCCGTGTTCGGCAGCGACTACAGCAGTCTCGTAATATGGCTTTATCGCCTGCTCTTTATCAGCTGTGTAGTATTTTGCATAGGCTTCGGTATACAGTTCGATACGGTCTGCCCCGGCTTTTGCGGCATATTCCACCAGTTCCGGCACCGGGTCCAGGAAAACGGAAGTCCGGATTCCGGCATTCCTGAATTCCGTAATAATCTCCGTCAGAAAATCCAGATGCCTGCGGGTATCCCAGCCTGCATTGGAGGTAATGGCATCATCTGCATCAGGAACCAGGGTTACCTGCTCCGGCTTCACTTCCAGTACCATATCGATAAACGGGCGGTGCGGATTGCCTTCAATATTGAATTCCGTAGTGACCAACGGCTTGAGATCATAAACGTCTTTTCTTGTGATATGCCTTTCATCGGGCCTCGGATGGATGGTAATCCCCTGTCCTCCGAATTCCTGAATCTTTACAGCCACTTCCGTTAAGCTGGGAGTTTCTCCTCCCCTTGCATTTCTCAACGTCGCGATCTTATTAATGTTTACACTAAGTTTTGTCATTTTTACTGATCATTTTTTGAAATACCGTTCTGACGGACCATGCATTCAGCGGGAATTCGGCAAGTACATTGAGCATACTCAGCACAAACAGCACCGTCAGGCCGGTTTGATAATTATACAGGTACAAAGCTATTGATAAAATCCAGATTGCTGAAACCAAAATGACTTTTTTTGGCCTTAATGCCTTTGCCCAGCCGATGACGGAGGTCTTTCAAACCAGCTCAGATAATGGTAGGTATATGCGAATGCAATAAATATCTGTACCTTAAGCACCATTAAGGCATAATTTATATTTGCTTTAAACAGAAAAACAAGCTGGCTGTTAATGAGCCTGAATCCCGTAGAAGTAAAAATCCTTTCAGAGCTTCTGCCTGCGGACACTGAAAATTCCACCGGAAGGATATAAATCAGGAAAGGCACTGATAAAAGCAACACAATGGTAATCAGGCTGTAAACATCCGGCAATTTATAATAGCCTGAAACCATAAACAGGGCAGTAATGCAGCGGTCCCAAAACCGCATAGGAGAATAGAAAAACGTCGAAAGGAAGAAGACAGGCCAGGGCAAAAGAAACCAGCAGCATCAGAAGGTTGATGATCTTGGTATTACCGGTCCTGCCGGCTGTACCGGTCTTTCCCGGGGACTCATTTCTATACTTTTACCTGCATTACTTCCAGGTCAAATTCCTTTGACGCTACCAGCAGGTGATCAAAGATGTCCGCCTGGATGGATTCGAAACGTACCCATTCGGTATCATTGGTGAATGAATAGATCTCAAGCGGCAATCCTTGCGGAGTGATATTCAGCTGCCGCACGATCAGCGGCCCTTCTTTGTCAAGTTCCGGGATTCTCTCAATGTATTTCTGGGCATAATACCGGAACACCCCGATATTGGTCAGCTGTTTCCCGTTGATGATCTCTTCTTTATGCTCCATATGTTCTTTCTGTTTCTTCAGCTCTATGGATTTCCGGTTGAGATAGTCTGAAATAAGATTGATGTTTTTCAGCCGTTCTATGTCTTCATCCGTAAGGAATTTGAAGGAGTTGATGTTAAAGTAGATGGCTTTTTTTATTCTTCTGGCATTGGTTTCCGAAATCACCTGCAGGTTTTTGATTTCGGTTGTCATCAGGTCATAGGTAGGAATCGTGGAGAATGTTTTATCAAAATTATTGATCCTGGTCGTTAAAAGGTTGATCTCTGCAATATTGCCTTCCAGGTTATATTTCGGGATGCTCACCCAGTCTCCCACCTTCAGGTTTTTCGAGGTAGCCACGTGGATCCCCGTAACAAACCCCAGAATCGTATCCCGGAACACCAGTACCAGAACGGCCGTAATGGCCCCGAGGCTGCCGACAATGGTTGTCCCTTTGATCCCGAAAATGACGCAGATTCCTACTACGGAGAAAATGAAAATCCCCAGAATTTTCACTGTTTCCGAAACGGCATTCAGGGCCATGATCTTGTAGAAATCCTGTTTAATGACAAAATAATTCCTGAAGGCAGTCAGTCCGCGGTACAGCATTCCTGCGAAAATCAGCACCATGGCCAGGTTCACAGACCTGTTGATAAAAATGGTGGTGTTTTTCAGGGCTCCTGCAAAGATCGACTCATGAATGCTTCCAATCACGACCAGGGCAAACAGATGCGCAATAGAATTGGTAATCCTTGATTCGTAGATGGAATTGATGATCGGGTATTTTTCTTTATTCTTGAAGAACCTGAAAATGCTGTTGATCATTACTTTGTAGATAAAATCCAGCACCAGGAAAATGAGGCAAAGCAGGATAATTTTCACGATGATATGGAATATCCAGTCCAGACCCGTCGGGGAAATCCGGCTGATATAGCGGTACAGCGGGTCGCTCAGTTCCTGCAGAAAGTCTTTGGTTTCTTCTAATCGGTCATTCATTAATACAAAATTATTAAATTAGGATGATTTCAGATACAATACTGCATCAATTTTCATCCCAAACTTACGTGCGGACCGCTATTGCCCAAAGGAAAAGATACAGTATTGGTACAGAAAATGCAGGTACAATTTACGGTTTTCAATAACAGACCACTTTTCCCTATCTTGCATAAAACAGAAAACAATGGATACAACTCTGATCAACCTTCTCTGCCTCGTCCTCCTATTTCTGGGGATTCTGGGAACTTTTTTACCCGTACTTCCGGGTCTCTTGCTCAGCATCTGCGGATTGCTGATTTATAAATTCGGAACGGATGCCGACCTGCCGATGTTTTACATCTGGGCTTTTGTGATTCTTACCGCGCTTTCAGTGGTGCTGAATTATGTAATTCCTGCCAAAACCAACCAGAAATACGGCGGAACCCGGTGGGGAAGCATAGGATCGGTAATCGGAACCATTATAGGAATTTTCCTGCCGATCCCGTTGGGTTTCCTGGTAGGGATGTTCGCCGGGGTATTTATCGGGGAGCTGCTTCATGACAGTAAGGATCTGAAAAAAGCTTTTAATTCAACCAAAGGGGCATTCATCGGGTTCATTTACGGAACCGGATTCAGCCTGGTGGTGGGAATTGCCATGTTCCTGGTAGTACTCCTTGATATGCTGGCTATCATTTAAACAAAAAACAAATACTATGCTTCATAAAATCATCATTTACAGTTCCGCTTTATTAACGTTTATAAACTGTACTTCACAGAAACAGCGCCGGACCGACGGGGAACAACTCAATACGGTTAACACAAAAGACATTACGCCTATGAGCAATACCCGTGAACAGCTGATTTACTTTAAGGAAGGAGAAAACAGATTTCTTAAAGACTACCAGATGAATATTACTTTCAAAGGTATATCCGAAGACAGCCGCTGTCCAAAAGGAGTCAACTGCATGTGGGCCGGTACAGCGGTGGCCCAGATAGAAATTATGGGAACCCATTCCAGGCCCATGACTGTGAATATCTCTACTGTTGACAACAAAAGCAGAAATTACAGCAGGATGGCAGAGTTTAATGGTTATACCATCGTCCTTGAGGATGTGGCACCATACCCTGAGTCTTCCCAAGGCACAAAAGCATTATCCGGAAAGTATACAATCGGAATCCGAATTCAGAAATCAGGGGAAAATGCTACCACGAAATAGGCTTCTTGCCTTTTGAAACCAGATATTCGTTAATTTTTGAGAAAGGCCGGCTGCCGAAAAATCCCCGGTGAACGGAAAACGGTGACGGATGCGCGGACTTCAGCACAAAATGTTTGGCCGGATTAATCAGTTCGGCCTTTTTCTGTGCGAAGGCACCCCATAATACAAAAACGACATTTTCTTTTTTATCTGATATTTCCCTGATGATGAAATCGGTAAATTTTTCCCATCCCAGGTCTTTGTGGGAATTTGGGGAATGAGCCCGTACCGTTAAAGTGGCATTGAGCATAAGGACGCCCTGTTTTCCCCAGTCATCCAGTTCTTTGGAAGTTCTTTCCACTCCGAGATCATCCTTCAGCTCGATGAAAATATTTTTCAGGGACGGCGGTGCTGCTACCTGCTCGGAAACGGAAAAGCAGAGCCCGTTGGCCTGGTAATCGTTATGGTAAGGATCCTGGCCGAGAATAACCACTTCAATATCGTCAAAAGGCGTAATCTCAAGAGCCCTGAAAATCTGGCTTTTCGGAGGAAATACTTTGGTAGTGGCATATTCCTGTTTTACTTTTTCCCACAGACCGGTAAAGTAAGGGGTATTTTTTATGGGTGCTAAAACGTCTGTCCAGGTCATGATCTAACATATTTTTTCATAAGATAAGCATAAACTATACCTTAAATATTTTTATTTTCTTTTCAATGAGATGATAAGTGATATAGGAAAGAAGTATTGAAAACAGGATCAGCAATGTACCATTGAGATTATACGAACTTACGATCCTGAGTTCCATTTTCTTAAATATAAAGTGGATGATATAGAGTGAATACGAGATATTCCCCAGGATATAAACCGGTTTTGATTCCAGGAGCCATTTTACGGCATTCCCGCTTTCGTTGTACAGGTTTTTGATCAGTATGGCAGAGAGCAGCGGAACAAAAAAGATTCCTTTTTCCACGGTAAGCGACAAAAAGAACACGGCTACCGTTCCGTACATCAGGAAGCTGCTTTTCCAGATCTTCGTATTGGCCAGCAGGGCAAAGGCCATCCCTATCAGATAACAGGATACTGTCCGGATAAGGGAATTTACTCCATAGGCAATGTCAAGATAATTATCGAACTGTACAGCTTCTCCCTGTTTATTTCCTGAAATATAAAGGTCAGGAAGGAAAAGGAGAAAATACCTTATGCATAGACCTGTTGCAATCAGCAGAACTGCGTTGATCCTGTACCGAATGACGGCATACAGCATAAAAGGAAAAATCAGGTAACAGATCCATTCCGTACTTAAAGACCAATATACTGAACTTAACATATAATTCGGGTTGAAAAAACACTGTATCAGTCCGGCATTGATGATAAAATCTGCTACGGAAGCCCTTTCCACGAAAAGGATAATGAAAATAAGGGAGAAAAAGTAAATGGGATAAATCCTGTTGACCCGTTTCTTATAGAAGATGTTTACCTTTTCCGTACTCAGCGTCCTGAATTTTTCAGAATAGGAAATGGTGAGCAGAAACGCACTCAGGACAAAGAAAATATCAACGGCCACATACCCTTTTTCAATCAGGAAATTAAATTTGATATAGATATAGTGGAAAAGGGTGATCCATAAGGCAGCAACACCTCTGAGCCCGGTCAGGGACTTGATTTCAGTTTTCATGGGTATTTTTTTTCATCATACGTAAACAGTAAAAAGACGGAAGGTAAAGTGATTTGTGTGCTGCAAATATAGAAAAAATTAAATTTCAATCCCCACTTGTTATTATTTATGAAAATTATTTAATAAAGTGGCCTGCAGCTGAACTTCCCATGTCAGACTATATACTGTTCATACAGCATAAACGTTACCTGCCGGGGATATTGATATTCATGTTTTCATATAGCATTCATTACAACTAATGGCAGCTATTAATGCTGAAATGATAAAAAACCAATCATTATAATCCTTGTAAACTGAAAACTTTATTTTCCGGAAAACCGTTGTCTTCCTCTGTTTTTTCCGGAATGAAACCCTGCTTTAATAAAAGGCGTTGCGAACGGTCATTCTCTTCTGTAGTAATGGCGAGAAGTGTATGCAGGGAAAGATGCTGGAAAGCAAAATCCACAACAGCTGCCAAAGCTTCTGACATCAGACCTTTTCTATGGTACTCCGGTAACAATTCATAGCCCACTTCGGCAACTTTCCGGTCTTCAGAAAAATTCCAGAGGCAGAGGGTACCGATGAGGCCCGGCCGGTCTTTCAGCGAAATCCCCCAGTAAAAGCTTTGCCCTTTTACCGCATTTTCTTTTACCGTTAAAATAAACTGCAGTGCCTCATAATTGTTTTTGGGGGAATTTCGCCGG
>NZ_CAJYMO010000072.1 GCF_913776365.1 uncultured Chryseobacterium sp.
CCAATATCGCTGATGTTTCATGGAAGCAGATTTTCACCGATCCGATCCTTCAGGGACATATATCGAAAGCCCTGGAAAATAACCTGGATATCAGGATTGCGCTGCAGAGCATCAACTCTGCAGAGGCCTACCTGAAACAGAGTAAAGCAGCCTATCAGCCTACATTGGCAGTAGGGCCGAACTATACTTTCCAGACCCAGTCGATCAACACCCAGTTCGGGCAGATCATCGGAGCAAGAAGATACATCAACCAATATGATATTACTGCCAGTATCGGTTGGGAAGCGGATATCTGGGGCAGGCTGAAATCCCAGGAAAAAGCGCAGTTGGCTTCATACCTGGGCACAGTAGCTGCCCACAGGGCCGTAAAGAGCGATCTGGTAGCATCTGTCGCCAATTCGTATTACCAGCTGCTGACGTACGATGCACAGAAGAAAATCATTACGGAAACAATCGCCATCAGGGAAAGAAACCTCGAGGCGACAAAAGCCTTAAAGATCGCCGGAACGCTCACGGAAGTTGCTGTGCAGCAGAGTGAAGCTCTGGTTTTCAATGCAAAATCATTGCTCATTGATGTCGATACGCAGATCCAGCTGCTGGAGAACTCCATGAGCCTGTTGATGGGAGAGCCTTCCCATGCCATTCAGAGGTCCACACTGGAAACGCAACAATTGCCGATTGATGTGAAACTGGGGTATCCGGCCCAGTTGCTGGCCAACCGTCCGGATGTGATGCGGGCTGAATATAGCCTGATGAACGCCTTTGAGCTGACCAATGCTGCCAAGGCACAATTTTACCCTACTTTGCGTCTCACCGGCAGCGGTGGGGTGCAGTCGGTGGATATCGATCACCTGTTCAGCGTGAATTCCCTGTTCGCCAGCGTAGTGGCGGGTCTTGCCCAGCCTATCCTGAACAGAAGGACCATCAGAACCAATTATGACGTAAGCCTGGCCAATCAGGAAACCGCTTACCTGAATTTCAGGAAAACGGTGCTCACGGCAGGAAGGGAAGTATCGGATGCCATCCGGGTATTCTCGGTTCAGGATTCTTTTATCGAACTGAAACAGAAGGAGCTTGACGCTTACAAAAACTCTGTGGAATATTCGCAGGAGCTGGTCAACTATGGTATGGCCAATTATCTGGAAGTGCTGAATGCAAGTGTAAACTCCCTGAATGCGGAGCTGAATATTGCCAACGCAGAATACAGTAAAATGCGGGCTGCCGTTGAACTGTACCAGGCGCTGGGAGGCGGATGGAAGTAATCTGTAAACTACAAATTAAAAAACGCATGCTGATTTCAGTGTGCGTTTTTTGATTACTCAGAAAGTAAAGATGTACTAAATAAAAAAAAGCTCTTCGGTTGAAGAGCTTTTTAATTTGGTGGAGAATACGGGATTCGAACCCGTGACCTTTTGACTGCCAGTCAAACGCGCTAGCCAACTGCGCCAATCCCCCTTGTATTACTGTTTTAAAGTGGTACAAAAGTAAGTATTTAAAGTATATCAGGCAAGGTTTTAACAATAATATTTTAAATAATTTTTAAAGATAACGATAGGTGATCTGATAATCAAATTATTATAACCGGTAATATTTTTAAAATCATAAAAATTACTTTTGATAAGTGCTTTTATATCCGGTGGAGAATACGGGATTCGAACCCGTGACCTTTTGACTGCCAGTCAAACGCGCCAGCTGATTTCGACAATCAATTGGCTCCATAATTATAAGGGGATACAGAAATAAGATTCTAAATGATCGTCATGCAAAATCTGTGCTTTGATAATATAGGATTTTTTTAGTCCTATTGAGATTTCAGCAAACTAGAGCATTTCTTTTATACTGTATTAGATAAGAATGTTGTCAAAAGCTTTAGTCTTCAGAAGAATATGTCAATCTCAGGAGATTGAAATCAAGGTAAATAAAGTTAGGCCTTTAACCAGAATATTCTGGCACACTAATTGAAAATGATTTAGCAACTATTAAAATATAAACAATAAGGAACTTTAAATATTCCCGGCTGATTGCCGGGAATATTTTTTTATAAGCATTCACAGGATTTTACCTAATCTGCTGGATCAGTGTTGTGATGGTACTCCGAAAATACCATTGCCGTTTTCCAATAAGGCCTGTTTTGCAGATCGAGCTGATTAGTATGATCTCTGCCTGTCGATTCTCCTTGATATCATACTGTCTTTCCTTCAGGAAGATTTACGTAATGATTGAATTTAACGGAAACTACCTACCTTACATTTATCATTATCTATTATTTATAAAAATGAATATTTACCTGATAAAACATTAAATAAATCAAATATAAATTCTATATTTGTCACCATTCTGAGTATGATTTCAGACTTCCAGAGACGGAGCTTAATCATCCTGCAAAGTGTTGAAGAGATAATCTACCTATAAATTTATGAAGAAACTATTTTTACTTGTATTGACGGCTTTTTTATGCATCGGTTGCGGCAAAGATGAAGAAACCATCTATGATTTCATCGGAAACTGGTCCGGAACTTATGAAGGGACAGAAAAAGGAGACTGGAATATCGTAGTGGCCAGCGACGGGAAAGTGACCGGGACTATGCATTCAGACCAGACCACGCAGAATTATCATATTTCCGGACAACTCAGCGATTCGGGGGAACTTAATGCAACAGTGGGATTGCCGGAAGACGGGGAGTTTAAAGGTACCCTCAACAGGGAAGATAAAATGGCAAACGGCACCTGGACGAACGCCGTTCCTACGCCAACAAGGACAGGAACCTGGAAGGGACAGAAAAATTCAAAATAAGATCGATATATTTTAAAGCTATTCTCAGAATAGCTTTTTTTGATTTTGGGAAACAGATCACAGGGTTTCAGTTCTCCTTCCGGTCATTTCGGACCCTCTGATTCCGCAATTCGATTTTTATCTAAATTTACCACTCACCGTATTTTAAGCAGGCTGTACCACAAAACCGGCGTTATGAAAGGAGAATTTATTTATATTTGTAAACCATCGTCAGTAAATCAAAAGAATATGAAGATCAGCCTTACTTATGCAGAACTGAAACTGAAAAACCTTTGTGGATTATTACTAGCATCAGTTTTTCTGCTGTCCTGCGGAAGCTCTAAAAATACCACCGTCAGGAAAAGCGGGCATACGGCAACAGCAAAAGTTGAAAATCTCCGTAAGCTGGACTCCCGGTTCGACGGGAAAATTCCGAAATCCATTAATGAACTCCTGAAAGACGCCGAAAAATACCTTGGGGCTCCCTATAAATTCGGAGGCAGTACGTCCGCCGGCTTTGATTGTTCCGGTTTTGCCCTGAAGATTTTTGAAGAAAACGATTACAAACTTCCGAGAAGGTCTGCAGACCAGGCACTGACCGGGAAAAACATTGATATCCGGGAGGTACAGCACGGTGATCTCCTCTTTTTTTCCACCGCCGGCGGAAGCAAGGTTTCCCATGTCGGAATCGTTCATGATATCGGGAATGACGGCGAAGTGAGATTTATCCATGCTTCCACCACAAAAGGCGTCATTATATCCTCCCTGAACGATATCTACTGGAATAAGGCCTATCTTCATGCCCAGCGTGTCCTGTAGCAGGAATTTTTCCTGAACTTTTTGTATCTTCGCGAATAATTTTAAACTAGAAGAATGTCGTTACAACAAACAATTGAAAATATCTGGGACCACAGAGAATTATTACAGGAAGAAGACAGCCAGAAAGCCATCAGGGAGGTGATTGCCCTGGTGGATAAAGGAGAGCTCCGCACTGCGGAACCTACCGGAAACGGCTGGCAGGTAAACGAGTGGGTGAAAAAGGCCGTCGTGATGTATTTCCCGATCCAGAAAATGGAAACGATAGAAGTAGGCCCGTTTGAATTCCATGATAAAATGCCGCTGAAAAAAAATTATGCTGAAAAAGGGGTACGGGTAGTGCCGCATGCGGTAGCGAGAGAAGGCGCGTATATTGCTCCGGGCGTTATCATGATGCCATCTTACGTCAACATCGGTGCTTACGTGGATTCCGGGACCATGGTCGATACCTGGGCTACAGTGGGAAGCTGTGCACAGATCGGTAAGAATGTCCACCTCAGCGGTGGCGTGGGAATCGGCGGTGTGCTGGAGCCTCTGCAGGCTGCTCCGGTAATCATCGAGGACGACTGCTTTATCGGTTCGAGATGTATTGTTGTAGAAGGTGTCCATGTGGAAAAAGAAGCGGTACTGGGAGCCAATGTTGTGCTTACCGCATCCACTAAGATTATTGACGTTACAGGTCCTGAGCCGGTAGAAATCAAGGGAAGGGTTCCTGCCCGTTCCGTCGTGATCCCGGGAAGCTATACCAAGCATTACCCGGCCGGGGAATACCAGGTGCCGTGTGCTCTGATTATCGGGCAGAGAAAAGAATCCACCGATAAAAAAACGTCTTTGAATGATGCTTTGAGGGATAACAATGTGGCTGTTTAAGATCTGCTGTTCTTAACCCTATTACCATTACCATTTTGAAAGATAAAATTCTTAAAATACTGTTAAACCCTAAATATATATTTGGGGTTTATCTTATTATATCTGTTGTTACGGCTATTTCCAAATATTTCAGAGGCAATTATGCCATCAACAATTACCTGATCTTTAAAAGCGTATTCTTCAATACCCGGGACCGTACCAACCTCTTTGCAGAATATCCGGACCGATTTTTCGACATGAACCATTACGGGGTGTTCTTCAGTGTGCTGATTGCGCCGTTTGCCCTGATGCCGGACTGGCTCGGGATTTCGCTCTGGAATGCATTGAATACGTTTGTTTTTATTTATGCCATTCATAAACTTCCTTTTTCAGAAGGTAAAAAAGCCCTTTTTGCCTTATTCTGCCTGCAGGAATACATTACGGCGGCACTCAGTCTTCAGTTTAATGTAGCGCTGACAGGGCTTCTGCTTCTTTCAGCAGTATATATCTATGAGCGGAAGGAAGTGAGGTCCGTTACAGCGATCCTCATCGGTGTTTTTGTTAAAATTTACGGTATCGTAGGATTAAGCCAGTTTTTCTTTATAAAAAACAAAGCCAAGTTCATCCTCTCAGGCATTGGTATTGCATTGCTGTTTTTCGTATTGCCGATGGCCTATTCCACGCCGCAGTTTGTAGTGCAGTGCTATTCAGACTGGTTTCAGTCGATCATGGAGAAAAACGCAGCCAATCAGGTGTTGGGGAACATGCAGGACATATCCCTTATGGGATTTGTGAGAAGGATAATGGGTGACGCCTCTATTTCCAATCTGGTATTCCTGGCATTCGGCCTGCCGATTTTTGCATTGCCGTATATCAGAGTCAGCCAGTACAAGCATTATGCTTTCCAGCTGATGATCCTGGCTTCCACTTTACTGTTCCTCGTGCTGTTCAGTTCCAGCTCGGAATCACCTACTTATATCATTGCCGTAACAGGAGTCATGATCTGGTTCTTCCTGCAGAAAAAACGGACGCCACTGGTTACAGGACTGTTGGTTTTTGTCATTATTTTCACCTGTTTCTCCACTTCGGATCTTTTCCCGAAATTCATCAAGGAACATTATATCATTAAATATTCCCTGAAAGCCGTACCTTGCATTATTGTATGGCTGAGGGTAAGCTATGAGCTTCTTACCAGGGACTTTGAAAAGAATTACAGCCTGAATTAACCCATTGTATGAAGAAAATTTCCATTGTCATCCCTGCGCACAACGAAGAAGGAAACGTTGCTTTGGTACACGAAAAAATCAGCCAGGTCTTTGCCGGGCTGGACGGTTATGATTTTGAGGTCATCTTCGTCAATGACGGAAGC
>NZ_CAJYMO010000073.1 GCF_913776365.1 uncultured Chryseobacterium sp.
TTATGGAAAACAAACTATTTAATTCATGTCTGAACAGGAAAATATCAATCGATACAGATGGGAATATAAAGAATTGCCCATCAATGAAAAAATCTTTTGGTAATATCCTGGATGAATCTTTAATTAAAGTTTCTGAAAATATTGATTTTCAGAAAAAATGGTCTATCAATAAAGATCTGGTTGAAGTATGCAAAGACTGTGAATACCGTTACGTCTGCAGTGACTGTAGAGCTTACACAAAAAATCCAAGCAATGAATATTCAAAACCTTTAAAATGTTTTTATGATCCTTATACCGGAGTTTGGGAAGATATGTTTTCTGTAAATCCCACTAATATTTAACAATAAATACAGTCTCATTAAATAATAAAAATATGAAAAATTTAAAAAAAGTATCAAGATCGCAGATGAAAAGCATCTCAGGAGGCGGAATTATCAGAAACTGCTCCAACAAATGCTGCCCGGATGACGGAAGACCAAGATGTCCGGGACTGATCTGTCCTGCCGTAGTATGCCCTCAGGCATTATAGCCGCTGCAAAAAAAAGTAAATAAAAGGCTGTCCGTATTTTTCGGACAGCCTTTTGATTTTTATGGTACAGAAAGGGTTTGATAACCTGCCGTATTATTTTAAATAAGTTTCATACAAATCTTTCCGCCGGTCTTTCATGACCTGAACCGAACCGTGATGATGAAGGTCTTTCAGCAGGTTTAAATCTACATCAACAATCAGGGTCATTTCCGTATTCGGGGTGGCTTCGCCTTTTACCGCATTCGACGGAAAGGCAAAATCAGACGGTGTGAATACGGCCGCCTGCCCGAACTGGATGTCCATATTGTTAACACCCGGAAGGTTTCCGACGCAGCCGGCTATGGCTACGTAACATTCATTTTCGATCGCCCTCGCGGCCGCACAGTGGCGCACCCGCGTATAAGCGTTCTGGGTGTCGGTAAGATAAGGCACGAACAGGATTTTCATTCCCTGGTCGGCAAGGATTCTCGGCAGTTCCGGAAACTCTACATCATAGCAGATGACCAGGCCGATTTTTCCGCAGTCGGTATCGAAGACCCGGATTTCATTTCCGCCTTTCATGCCGTAATATTTCCTTTCATTCGGGGTAATGTGGATCTTCCGGTACTCGTCTACCCGTCCGTCCCGGTGAAGAAGATAACTGACGTTGTACAGATCGTTATTTTCAAAAACGGGCATGCTTCCGGAAATAATGTTGACATTGTATCCAACCGCCAGGTCTGAGATTTTCATCCGGATTTCTTCCGTAAGCTTGGCCAGTTCGATCATACTGTCTCTTTCCGAAAGCTTGTTGAACGGTGCCAGCAGCGGCGTATTGAACAGTTCCGGGAAAAGAACGAAATCCGCTTTATAATCGCCCATTACGTTCACGAAGAACTCTACCTGCTCGTAAAAGGCATCGATGTCTTTAAAGTGCCTCATCTGCCACTGCACCAGTCCCAGCCGGATGATGCTGTCCTGCATTGTTGTGGTTTTCTTGCTGTAATAGATGTTGTTCCACTGCAGCAATACGGCATTTTCCCCTGAAGATTCATCTTCGGGAAGATAGCCTTTCAGCACCCGGATCGGCAGGAAATTATTGGAAAGCTGGAACGACAGCACCGGATCGTAAATTTCCTTATCCCGGACTTTCCGGATGTATTCCCGCGGTGAAAGATCGGTATGTTTATGATAATTCGGAATCCTGCCGCCTAAAATAATCGACCGCAGGTTCAGCAGTTCGCAGAGCTCTTTGCGGGCATCATACAGCCTCCTTCCCAAACGGAGCTCCCGGAATTCAGGATCCACAAAGACTTCAATCCCGTAGAGTGTGTTTCCTGTTGAAATATGGGTGTTGAAAGTATAATTTCCCGTAATGTCGCTGTAGGTATGGTCGTCACCGAATTCATCGTAGTTGACGATGATGGATAATGCCACGGCGGCCAGTTTCCCGTCTACCGTAATGCAGATCTGCCCTTTGGGGAAAATAGTGGTCAGCTTTTCAATGCTTCTCCTGGACCAGACGTATTCCGACATCTGCGGGTAAGCCCTCTTCATCGTCTCCACCAGTTCGGGGTAATCCTCAACGGTGAGCGCTCTTGTTTCTATTTGCATCTGATGTAATTTTGTCTAAATTTAGGGAAATCTATGATAATTCAAGGAATCGGAAATAAAGTTTTATTCAGGATTTATTATTTGCCCACCGATCTTTCCTCTGCTATTAGCTCCTATCTTTTTATGTCACCCTTTCAGGGCTTTGTATCATATGACGTTATGATCACCGGGCTGCACCCGGTGCTGGTTTATGCCGCCCTTTCAGGGCTTACATTTCTGTTATCGGATGTTGTTGCGTTGTAATATCTTTCATCTTTTCAAGGATCAGTAAACTGATCTGATGAAGCGTACGTATAATCAATATGCTTTATTAGTAATAATGCCGCTTTTTCTCTGTTCCTTAACATATTAATGCCGATCAGATTTTGCATTTAAGAAGTAACGTTCTTGAGCATCAGTGAAAATTAATGGTGTTGAATTAAACCTTACGGGTTTTTGGAAACCCGCAAGGTTAGTTTAGATTGCATTAAATAAAAAAGCCTTCCTTACGGAAGGCCAAAAAACACAAATGATGAAAAAAAATTATTTCGGATGACAAAGTTATTCCGAAGAAATGTATTCTGTTATGAGTGTAATCAATCTTTTAAGATTATTCCCACTCGATGGTTGCAGGCGGTTTGCTTGAGATGTCATAAGCTACTCTGTTGATTCCTATGACCTCATTGATGATCCTTCCGGAAACGGTATCCAGGAATTC
Organism: uncultured Chryseobacterium sp.; assembly: GCF_913776365.1. Classification (GTDB taxonomy): domain Bacteria; phylum Bacteroidota; class Bacteroidia; order Flavobacteriales; family Weeksellaceae; genus Chryseobacterium. The sequence goes on from NZ_CAJYMO010000073.1 coordinate 2,820, forward strand.
GTAAGGAAGCCTGCTCCATGTCGCCGTCATGAAATCGATGGTGTTGGCAGAACGGACTACTGCTGTATATTCGTAGGTTCTTTCGTCTCCCATTACGCCAACGGATTTTACCGGAAGCAATACCACGAATGCCTGGGAAACTTTTTCATACAGATCATTCTTGTAAAGCTCTTCGATGAAAATATCATCGGCTTCCTGTAAGATCCGTACTTTTTCAGCGTCAACAGCTCCCAGGATCCTGATTCCCAATCCCGGACCCGGGAAAGGGTGACGGTGCACCAGATGATGAGGAATTCCCAATTCTTCCCCTACTTTTCTTACTTCATCCTTGAAGAGTTCCCTTAAAGGTTCCAGCAATTCAAACTCCATCTCTTCCGGAAGCCCGCCTACGTTGTGGTGGGATTTGATCACGGCAGACGGTCCGTTTACGGACTGGCTTTCGATCACGTCCGGATAAATAGTTCCCTGTGCCAGGAATTTTGCGCCTTCGATTTTATGGGACTCTTCATCGAATACGTGAATGAATTCGTTTCCGATGATTTTTCTTTTGGCTTCAGGGTCATCAACGCCGGCCAGTTTGGATAAAAACCGTTCTTTGGCATCCACCAATTTAATGTTCATGTGGAAATGTTCCCCATAATTATCCATTACTTTTTTATCCTCATCTTTTCTCAGCAATCCGGTATCTACAAAGATACACGTCAGCTGATCGCCGATTGCTTTATGGATCAATACTGCTGCTACCGAAGAGTCTACTCCACCGGAAAGGCCTAGGATCACTTTCTGATCGCCTACTCTTTCCCGGATTTCTTCTACGGTTTTTTCGATATAGTTGGTCAGTTTCCAGTTTTTCTCTGCATCACAGATTCCGAAAACGAAATTCTCCAGCATTTTGCCGCCTTCTTCGGTGTGGGAAACTTCCGGGTGGAACTGTACGCAGTAGATTTTCTTTTCTTCATTGGAAATGGAAGCAATTACGCCTGATTTCGCATTTAAATCGAATCCTGCCGGCAGCTGTCCCACTTCATCGAAATGGCTCATCCAAACCACGGAGTTATCGGTCACCCCTTTTAATAAAGAAGATTCTTTTACGATTTCCAGGTGGGCTTTCCCGTATTCGCCTTTTACGCCTTTATGGACTTTCCCGCCCAAAAGGTGTGCGGTAAGCTGCATTCCGTAGCAAATCCCCAACACCGGGATTCCCTGTTCGTACAGTTCTTTCTGCACCAGATGGGCATTTTCCGCATTTACGGAGCTGGGACCTCCGGAAAGGATGATTCCTTTCGGTTGTTTTTCCATTAGGGTTTCTAATGGTGTATTGAATGGCAGGATTTCGGAATAAACGCCCATCTCACGGATTCTGCGTCCGATAAGCTGGTTGTACTGTGATCCGAAATCCAATATGATAATACCGTTGTTCATTTTATAACTGATGAATGATGATTGATAATTGATGTTTTGACCGGGCTAAAGCCCGATCCTATTGATAAATTTTATAAAAAAGACTGCAATTTCTACAAAAGACTGCTGCCCTAGCCCTGATAGGAGCGGTTACCCCACAGCGGGCCTGCAAGGCCGGAACGCGAGGAGTATGAGCGGATAGCAGGTTCCCGGCTCCTTAAAAAAAAGCCCCGAAAAATCAGGGCATTTATTTTAAAACTTTCCGATGTCTTCTCTGTAGAAGCCGTAATCGAAATGTACGTGACCTGCGTCCTCGTATACTTTCTTGCGGGCATCTTCATAGGTTGCTCCGGTGGCCACGATGTTCAGTACCCTTCCGCCGTTGGAAACCACTTTGTCCCCTTTACGGATGGCTCCTGCATATAACAGGGTGCTGTACTTCAGCCGGTCTTCGCCTACGATTTCGAAACCTGTTTCGATGTTTCTTGGATAGCCTCCTGAACACATCACCAGACAAACGGCTTTTTCGTCCCTGAATGTAAGCTCGATGTCTTTTCCTTCCATGCAATCCTGGATGACATCCAGCAGATTATTTTCCATCAGCGCCATCAATACCTGCGTTTCAGGATCTCCGAATCTCATGTTGTATTCAAGAAGGTAAGTTCCTTTTTTGGTGACCATCAGTCCGAAGAAGATGATTCCTTTGAAGTTGAACCCTTCCGCTTTGAGTCCGTTAACGGTGGTTTCCAGGATATTTTTCTCGAAATCTGCATAGTGTTCCGGGGTAAATTCCGGGCTTGGCGCCACACATCCCATTCCTCCGGTATTGTGACCGGTATCTCCGTTTCCTGCTTTTTTATAATCTTTAGCAGCGATACAAGGGAAAAGTTTGTTCCCGTTGGAAAAAGCAATGATGGAAGCCTCAAAACCGTCAAGGAATTCCTCGATCACCAGTCTGATCCCGGCATCGCCGAAGATTCTTTTGATCATGAAATCGTGGATGGTCGCTTCTGCTTCTTCGCGGTTGTCACAGATCACCACTCCTTTTCCTCCGGCCAGTCCGCTGGCTTTTACCACCAAAGGATATTCATGGTCCTGAACATAAGAAATGGCATCGTTATATGAATCAAATACTTTTGCGGTTGCGGTTTTGATACCATAGGTCTGCATGAATTTCTTG
>NZ_CAJYMO010000074.1 GCF_913776365.1 uncultured Chryseobacterium sp.
CTATAAATTATATTGATCCAGTAACCAATACTCCTAAAGTGCTTCGTAAAGAAGGAGATAAAGTTGCCGGCTATGCAAAGCATACAGTAAATGGTTGGCTAAATTATACATTTACAACTGGAACACTTGAAGGATTTGGGCTTTCTTTTGGAGGAAGCTATTTGGCAGACAGAACATCTTGGACTTGGGATTCGACGGGTACAACTAAACCAATGAATGATTATCTGAAATTTGACGCCGGAGTTTCTTGGGAAAATTCTAAAATTCGCATAAATATGAATGTTTTCAATGTATTTAATAGATACTTGTATTCAGGCGCAAATTATGGCTCTTATTATTACTATCAAGCTGAAGCACCTAGAAACTGGAGACTTTCAATAGGATATAAATTTTAATATTTAAAAGTTAACCCCTCAAAAGGTTAACTTTTTTCGCATGAGAAAGAAGCACCATCATCAGAAGAAACCTTCTTTTGGCAAAAAATGGTCGGCCAGACTGCATCTGTTGTTTGGCCTGTCCATTGGGCTTATTGTGTTCATCGTTTCCCTTACCGGGACGATGTACGTCTTCAAGGATGAGATCCAGCACCAGCTCCGGAAGGAAGCCATGTTTGCAGAACCCGGAACCGTTACCCCTCATCCGCTTTCCATTGCGGTACTGAAAGAAAAGGTAACACTGGAAATAAAGGAGAAATATCCCGTTACTTCAGTGGAGATTTACCTGGATAAAAACCGCTCTTACGAATTCCTGTACTATGAAAGGGATAAGAAAGCCTGGAATTATTTCGATGAGGTAAAGATCAACAAGCTGGTCTATGTCAATCCCTATACCGGCAAAATCCTGGGGGTTTACAATGAAAAGTATGACCTTTTCCCGATCCTGAAATCCGTTCACTGGAGCCTGCTCCTGAAAGCAGACTGGGGAAAATATGTGGTGGGGATTCCAGTGGTCCTTTTCATCATCCTGCTGATCACAGGAATTGTTTTATGGTGGCCTAAAAATAAAAAAGCCCGGAAAGGAAGATTCAGGTTCGAGTGGAAGAACGTAAAAAACTGGAAGCGCAAAAACTACGATCTTCACAATATTTTAGGATTTTATGCTTCGGTCATTGCCCTGCTGATGAGCCTGTCCGGAATTTATTTTGCCTATCCCTGGGTTAAAAACACGTTCAATTTCGCACTGTCCGGCGCTATGGAACTTCCGAAAGAAAAAGAAATGAAATCACCCGATTCGTTGCTTGCCAGAAACAATTCGGTTTTTGACCTTACGGCTCAGGAAACGAGAAAGCTGTATGCTGCCTCATCCAGTTTCAGGATCCCGCTGAACGGGAAAAACAAAAAAGGAAAAGCATTAAAAAACATTCCGGTTACTGTATATGGCGAAGACGGAAGGTATGCCGTAAAAAACCAGCTCGCCTTTGACACCTACTCCGGAAAACGGCTGATGAACAAGCCGCACCACAAACTTACCGCTGCAGAAAAATACGCCCACGCCAACTATGACATTCATACCGGCTCCTATTTCGGGCTTGCCGGAAAAATCATCTGGTTTATAGCAGGGCTTATCTGCACCTCGCTGCCCGTAACCGGATTTCTGGTATGGTGGGGGAAAAGAAAAAAACAAGGAAAGAAAAAAATATCATGAAAAAAGCACTGATCGTGGCAGCTTCCCTCGGAAGCACCATCGCTTTTGCACAAGCGGCCGACAGCCTGAAAGTAAAAAACGTAGATGAGGTGGTGATGACCGCCTCCCGGAAAAAAGAAAACATCAAGGAAGTTCCGGTCTCAGTAACGGTTGTCAGCCAGAAGCAGATCCAGTCACAGCTCACCGTCAATTCAGACATCAGCAATATTCTACAATATACCGTTCCCAGTCTTGCTCCCAGTTCAGGAACGACAACCAACAGCGGCCAGACCCTCAGGGGAAGACAGGTACTCGTCCTGATCGACGGAATTCCGCAGTCGACACCATTGCGGAACGGCGCAAGGGATATCCGGTCCATCGATCCTTCTGTTATCGAAAGAATCGAAGTGATCAAGGGCGCGACCTCCGTTTACGGGAACGGATCGGATGGAGGAATCATCAACTACATCACGAAAAGAGCAGGCAGCGACCGCAGGATTTCCGGACAGTCGCAGATCGGGATAACCGGCCAGCTGTACGGAGGGACACTGGGCTTCCGGGCCAGCCAGTTCCTGACCGGAAAAATCACTCCAAAATTTGATTATGCCGCATCCCTGGCCTACGAAAGAACCGGATACATGAAAGATGCCGACGGTACCAACCTCAGCCCGACCTACAGCACCGCCAAAATGGACAATTACAACGGAATGCTGAAACTGGGATATAACCTGAACGACAACCAGAGAATAGAAGCCTCCTACATCGGGTATGCTTCAAAATCCGGTCTCGACCTTGGCCTTAAAACCGGCAAATATGGCATGATCCCGACCATCGGGGAAGGAACTTCCAGAAATCAGGAGCTTACCCCGCAGGGAACACCGAGAAACCACAACTTCAAAATAAGCTATGATAACCGGAACCTCTGGAGCGGGACTTCGCTCAACATTAATCTTTACCTCCAGGATTTCAGAACGGTATACGGATACAGTGATACCTTCCTGAACGGCGGCCAGTCCAATGTCATTTCCAGGAAAAAAGGAATGAGGTTCAATTTTGACACCCAACTCTGGAGTACAAAGAATTCCCAGGGAGAAGTGCTGTACGGAGCCGATATTTTAAATGATAAAACCGTGCAGAAACTCGAAGACGGGCGGTACTGGACCCCGGACATGGATATGACCAATACCGCTCCCTTCATGCTGGTAAAAATCGATCTTTTCAAAAAGCTGATCATGAAAGGGGGACTCCGTTACGAAAACATCAGGGTAAAAGTAGGTGATTTCAACACCCTTTCTTCTATAAAAAACGACGGAACCTTTACCAAAAGCATTTTTGTGACCGGTGGCGACCTGGAATACAATGCATTGGTCGGGAATATCGGTTTCCGGTACAACATCAATCCTGAGATCAACCTGTTCGGAAGCTTCTCGCAATCCTACTCCATCAATGAGCTGGGGAGGATCCTGAGAACCTCCACTTCCGATACGATCAGCCAGCTGGAAACCAAGCCGATTATCGTCAACAATTATGAGCTGGGCGCTACAGGGCAGATTGTAAAAGGAGTTAGCTATGAAATTACCTCTTATGTAAGCACCTCGAAGCTGGGCGCCACATTTATCCAGAGCCCGGACCGGTCACTGACAATACAGCGGGCCCCGGAAGTAGTATATGGTGTGGAAGGATTCCTGCATTTTAATCCGGCAGAGTGGATCAGCTTCGGCGGAAGCTACAGCTGGATGGAAGGAATCACTTCCCCGAAGGACGACGGCGATTATTCTACCAAAATAAACAACAGCAGGATTTCAGCTCCGAAAATTTTAGCTTATGTACAGGTAAAGCCTGTCCGCAATCTGTCGGTAGCACTGGATATGCTGCATGCTTCCGGGCAAAACCGCTTTGAGCCGAATTCAAAAACCGGACTCTACACCTATGGCGAAGGTGCCGTTCCCGCATACACCGTTTTTAACTTAAGATCCGGCTATGAAGTAAATAAAAACTGGAAGGTTTCTCTTGGGGTAGAAAATCTTTTCAACAGGCTGTACCAGCCGGCCATTGCCTGGTGGGCGGCAAGAGACAGTGACTTTGTCAATGCCCTGGGCATGCGGGGAACTTTCATGATCGAATACAAGTTTTAATCCGCTAAAAATAAAAACTTTACAGGAAAGAACGGGAAACAGCCGGTTTTTTCCTGTATCATCCGGTTCTTATCATCTGTAACCCTTCTGCATGCGTGATAATGCTGTTTCTTTACAAAAAAGATATTCCTCCGAATTTCGTTAATTATAAATATTCTAAATAAAAATTAATATATTATCTTTGCCGGAATTAAGAAAGGGATATGAGGAAAAAGCATCACCATAAGAAAAAACTAAGCGCCTTTAAGAAATGGACCGGAAAACTGCATTTGTGGCTGGGCATGGGCGTAGGATTCCTTATTTTTATTATTTCCATTACCGGAGCGTTGTACGTTTTCAAGGATGAAATTGAAAATTTCACCCGTAAAGAGGTTATTTATCATCATGAGCAGAACATGGATCAGAAAGAGCTGCTTCCCATCCGCGTACTGGAAAAAGCCGTAGTGGAACAGGTACAGGAGAAATATCCTGTTCATTGGGTAAACATTCCGGTGGATAAAAAAATGTCTTATCTTTTCTACTGGTATGAGCATAACCCGGAGGCCTGGAATTATTTTAATGAATTTCCTGTCTATAAAGTGGCCTATGTAAATCCGTACAGCGGAAAAGTGCTGGCCACGTATGATGAAAAGAACGGTTTTTTCCAGATCGTTAAAATGATTCACTGGAGCTATCTCCTGAAGCAGTCATGGGGAACCTATCTCGTAGGTATACCGGTAATTATCTTCGTCATCATGCTAATCTCAGGGATCATCCTCTGGTGGCCGAAAAACAAAGCGGCCAGAAAACAAAGGTTCTCTTTTAAGTGGAAAAACATAAAGAGCTGGAAAAGGAAGAACTATGACCTCCATAATGTACTCGGTTTCTATGCTTCCGTATTTGCTCTTATCTTTGCCATCACCGGCCTGTTTTATGCTTTTTTCTGCGTACAGGCAGCCATTTACTTCACATTCTCCGGCGGCGAGACCCAATATCCTGATTTTTCTGCCATCAAAACCAAGGCGCCCATTGAAATGAGGACTGAAGGGACGCTGGATAAAATCAGCAACACCGTAAAAGCAAAGTATCCGGATTCTTACGGTTTCTCCATTGATCTCGGCCATGAGCATATGGACGACCATGAACACCCGAATTTTGAAGTCTATGTAAAGCACCTCTCCTACTCCTACCATAAAAGCAGCAGCCTTATTTTCGACGAAAATTCCGGGGAACTGCTCCATACCCATGATATGAAAGATAAAAATTTAGGGGAAAAAGCTGTCGGGGCTAATTATGATATCCACGTAGGATCCATTCTGGGGCTCCCTACGAAGATCATTGCTTTTATCGTCAGTCTGATCTGTGCCTCGCTGCCGGTTACCGGATTCATGATCTGGTGGGGAAGACGGAAAAAGAAAAAAGTACAGCCTGCCTGAAAAAAAATTCAACAATTATTCCGTTAACGGTCTATTAATACAATCTTTTTTATAATTTTAACCTTTTAGAATTTTAAAACAGAACATGTCATTAATCGATTTATCAAAAAAGGTTGCCCTGGGAATTGACATAGGCGGCACGAATACCAAATTCGGAGTGGTAAACCACAGGGGGGAAGTCCTGGAAAAAGGAAATATCCGTACCGATGCCTATCCTACCGTAGAAGGGTATATTGATGCTCTTTACGAAGCGGTATCTCCCCTTATCGAAAACTACGGAAACGAAAGGAATTTCGACGGGATCGGCGTAGGAGCCCCCAATGCCAATTATTATACCGGAACGATTGAACAGGCCCCTAACCTTCCCTGGAAAGGAGTCATCCCTTTCGCGGAACTTATCAAAGCGAAATTCGGACTTCCGTGCACCATTACCAATGACGCCAATGCGGCAGCGATCGGGGAAATGCTTTTCGGGGCAGCCCGCGGGATGAAAGATTTTATCATGATCACACTGGGCACCGGCGTAGGGAGCGGCATCATCGCAGGCGGAAAACTGATCTACGGGCATGACGGATTTGCAGGTGAGCTGGGCCATACCATCGTAAAGCCCGGCGGAAGAAAACACTGGAGTACCGGTTCTGAAGGCTGTCTTGAAGCCTATGCATCGGCAACAGGAATTTCGATTACGGCAAAGAAGATGAGGGCAGAATTTCCGGAATCCCTGCTGAACCAGTATCCTGAAGAATCCATCAATTCTAAAACCGTTCATGAATGTGCCATCAAGGGCGATCCCATCTCCATTGAAGTGTTCCGCTACACCGGACAGAAACTGGGGGAAGCACTGGCCAACTTTGTGATGTTCTCTTCGCCTGAAGCCATTCTTCTGTTCGGCGGTGTCATCAAAGCCGGTGATTTTATCTTAAAACCCACCAAACTCCATATGGAGCGAAACCTGCTTCCTATTTTCAGAAATAAAGTAAAACTGGTATTCAGTGAACTGGACGAAGCAGATGCTGCCATCCTGGGAGCAAGTGCCCTGGTTTGGGAAAAATAACTGAAATTTATTTAAATGATATCAGCATCCTTTCAAGGGTGCTTTTTTTTGGATACACATTGAATTGATTATATGAATTAAATGGGCTAAGCCCTTTCTACTTATCCCTTTCTTTACCTTCGGAATAATCGCCATATAAGAAAGTCTTTTCATTAATAAGCAGTATGCAGATTACCGGATAACACAGAATTTTATTATTTACTTTGATTATTTGTCTGATCTATCACCATCATCAGCGGAAGGACCGGAGAATGGCGTGGAAATTGGAAAAGTTTTCCTTATTTTTGATAGGTTTTTTCTCCGCTCCTATTCCTTTAACGAGAAAATATTTTAAATCATAATTAAACGACAATGGACAACAATAATTTAGCACAGATCACTTTTGGCGGCGGATGTTTCTGGTGTGTGGAAAGCTGTTTCAATATGCTGAAAGGCGTACAATCGGCTGTTTCAGGCTATTCGGGGGGCCACAAAGACCACCCGACCTATGAAGAAGTATGTACGGGAACGACAGGCCATGCGGAAGTGGTACAGATCACTTATGATCCGGCGGTCATTTCATACGAGCAGCTGATGGACGTGTTCTTTTTCCTGCATGACCCGACCCAGCTGAACCGACAGGGAAATGATATAGGCACCCAGTACCGCTCGGTCATCTATTATAAGGATGATGCCGAAAAAGCCAAAGCGGAAGAAGCCATCAAAGCTTCTCAGGAATCCGGAAGATGGCCCGGAACTTACGTGACCGAAGTATCGGAGTTCGAAAAATTCTGGCCGGCCGAGCAATACCACCAGGGATACTATCATGAAAACCCAACCCAGCCGTATTGCAGCGCTGTGGTAGGACCGAAGATCCAGAAGTTCAGAAAACATTACCAGGAACTGGGAATGCTGAATGCGGAATGACAACAGGTAACCCTTACAAAATAAAAGCGAAGAACGTATGCTCTTCGCTTTTTGTATGATTAAAAATTTCCCTCAGGAATATTAATATCCCGGATTCTGTGAAAAATCCTTTGATGCATCCAGTGCGGTCTGCGGAATCGGGAAAATCCTGCGGTAAGGCTGGGAAGCGGGTTTTGCGGTTCCTGCCAGGTCAAACTTCCCGAAGCGGATCATGGCTTTCCTCCTGTACATTTCCCAATACAGCTCATACCCGGATTCCCTGAAAAGCACGTCGGCGTCCAATGAGGCAATGGCCGCGCCCGTTGCATTCCCGAACAAGGCTTCGCGCTTCCTGCCCGTCCTCAGTTTATTGACATCAGCCAGCGCAGCGGTTACATTTCCGCTCCTGAAGTAGGCTTCCGCTCTCATCATATAGATTCCGCCCAGCCGGTAGAGCGGAACATCCATCCCGCTGGTACCGTTGTTACCGTATCCCGGATCAAATTCAAACTTGAAGTTCCTCACTCCCCTGTTGATCTGAGCCTGCGTAAACACGGCCTCCAAAGGATTATCAAAATTCAGTTCCGGCGTAAAATCTGCTGCAAGCGTTGTATTTTTCTCAGTGTACAGTTTGTATACCTTGATTCTTCCGTCTGTGGCCAGATCAAAGTTTCCGTTAACGATTTTCGGGCCGTACTGCTGTCCTGCCTGCAGGCCTCTGTTAAAATGGAACCAGGGCTTCCCGGTTCCCTCTACTTTGCTGGAAGAAGGTACGCTCACGTCGGTGCCGTCATTCCTGAACCAGGTGCCGTCATCATACTGATAATACCTGTGGAAGCGCGGATCATCATGATTCCCGTTCCATGAATAGTAGAATTCCGGGGTTACGCAGGAAGCATTGGTTCCCCTGTTGTCGGGCGAAGGTTTCTGTATCCTTTCCATCGACATATAAGCGAGATCGTTATCCGCATTCCTGTTGGAATTCTTTTTCTGAACCACACTGAAGATCATTTCCTTGCTATCATCATTGTTAATATCGAAATTATGGAAATAATTGGACTCCAGGCTGAACATAGAATTGTTGATCAGCAGGCCGGAATACTGGATTACTTTATCCATGTCTGTTCCGCCTCCGTTCACGGCTTGTTCCATGAAATTGAATGTCCCTGCCGTTTTATTCCTGATGACTGCCCGGTTCAGGTACATGTCTGCCAGCAAGGCGTAAGCGGCCTGCTTTGTAAATCTTCCGGCATGGGTATTCTGGGTTTTAAGATCGGCCAGGTTCGGGATCAGGCTTTCCACTTCCGTGATGAGGGCATCGATGGTAGTTTCCGCTTTCCGTACCTGGATTGGCGCACTCTGATTGTCCGGATCGCGGTAAGGCGCCTGCCCGAAGAGATCAATTGTCGTATAGGTGTAATAGGCAAGCAATCCTTTGGCTTCCGCCAGGAACAGCGCTTTATTGCTGATGCTGCTTTTGTTGATGCTTCCGATGGCAAAGAGGGACTTGGCGATTCCATAGTTCAGCTGGTTCCAGGTATTTTTCACCACATCGTTACCGGCATTCCAGGTAAACTCATGCATGGCCCGCCATTTTCCGCCGTCACCCCAGTCGCTTCCTCTTGTGGGTAATAAAGCTTCGTCGGTAGAATATTCCTGAAGGGCAAAAACGCTTCCATGGTCTACAAAAGTTCCGTCTCCCAGCTGTCCGTACGCAGCGGCAAGGGAAGCTTCGGGATCGGCATTCTGGCTGGAAGGAAGTTCGTCGAGCAGTTTTTCTTCCAGATTGGTACATCCGGTAAATGCGAGTGCAGCAACGGATAAGGTAATGGTATTGAAGATAGATCTGAATTTCATGAGGTCTGTTGGATTAAAATTTAACGGTAGCGCCCAGAATAAAGGTTTTAGCTGAAGGATAAGTGGTATAATCGATTCCAAGCGATTGGTTTCCTCCGGAGGCTTTGCTGGTATCTACCAAAGGATCATAGCCGGTGTAATGGGTGATTGTAAATACATTCTGGGCACTTACATACAGGTTAATGCTTCTCAGGAATTTAAGCTGGCTCATATCAAAAGTATAGCCCAGTCTCACATTATTGAGACGGATAAAATCTGACTTTTCAAGATATAATGAAGACAGCTGCGGCTGATTGGTAAAACTGGCACCTGATTCATAATAGTTCCGCAATACATTCCGGTCTGAGGCCAGGTTATTGATATTGAGGTTGATTGCCGTATTGTTTACCAGATAACCTCCGGTCTGCCCGATAAAAGAAAATGAGAAGTCCAGTCTCTTGTACTTCATGTAAGAGTTGATTCCGAAAGTAAAGTTGGGGATGGCACCTTCAAATACTTTACGGTCTGCCGGATCGATTTTCCCGTCCCCGTTGATATCTTCATAGATGTATTTCCCATTGGCATCGGTTCCCAGGTAGTTCAGCATATAGAAAGATCCGGCTTCATATCCGTTTCTGTAGATATTGGCAGTCACGCCTGAGAATCCCGGGCCTGAAATTTCTCCCGAATAGATTCCTGAAACCGGAAGGCCTTTCACCTCATTTTTTACCGTAGCACCGTTTACATCAAAATTCCAGGTGAAATGTTCATTCCTGATGATTTCTGAACCGATGGAGATTTCAAAACCTTTATTGACAATTTTTCCTTCCGCATTCCTGTACATCATATCAGTAGCGCTCAGCGCAGGAGTTGGAATATATAGAATGGCGTCTTTGGTGGCTTTATTATAGTATTCAACCGAACCGTAAAGCCTGTTTCTCCATAAGCTGAAATCGGCTCCGATGTTGGATTGTTCTACAGTCTCCCATTTCAGATCGGGATATTCGGTCCGGTTGATCTGGATTCCGTTGATGAGGTTCAGGTTGTCATACAGATAATAGCCTCCGGACTGGGAAAGCGAATAACTGGCCTTTGTAATCTTGTTCTGGACTTCCTGGTTGCCGGTCTGGCCCCAGCTTCCTCTCAGCTTCAGTTCATTGACGACCGGTGAGTCTTTGAGGAAATTTTCATTGGAAACGGTCCAGCCTACCGCAACGGAAGGAAAATAGCCGTATTTATTGTTATCCCCGAACCTGGTGGAACCATCGGCTCTCAGGGAAGCAGTCAGGAGGTATTTCTTATCGAAATTGTAATTTACCCTTCCAAAGTAGGATTGCAGCTCATTTTCCTGGGCAAATCCGGGTCCCGGAATAAAAGTTTCCCCTGAATAGCCCGGATTGATATCCGGTGAAATCCCGGCCCCTTTGTCAAGAATGTTCCTCACTCCGAAATATGTTCCTGAGTTCTTGAATTTCTGGTAGGAAAATCCTCCCAATGCACTGAAATTATGTTTACCCAGACTGAAATCATAGGTTAAATAATGTTCCATCAGGACATTATAGGAATCGGTATTGG
>NZ_CAJYMO010000075.1 GCF_913776365.1 uncultured Chryseobacterium sp.
GCCGATATTCTCGATGTTCGCAGCAATTCCTACCGCAGACAATAAGATATCCGCTTCCAGAGTGATGTTGCCTTTAGCTGTTTTCACAGTCGCTTTCACTCCTTCTCCGCTTGTATCCACACTTTCAACGGATGCATTGGTCATGATCTCGATTCCGGTCTTTTTAAGGGACTTCTCTAAATGTTTAGAGATTTCCTCATCTTCCACAGGAACGATGTTCGGCATGAATTCAACCACAGTTACTTTAGTCCCCATCGTGTTATAGAAATCGGCAAACTCAACTCCGATAGCTCCGGAACCTACTACGATCATAGATTTCGGTTGTTCAGGTAAAGACAATGCCTGTCGGTATCCGATTACTTTTTTACCGTCCTGAGGCAGGTTCGGTAATTCTCTGGAACGGGCTCCCGTAGCGATGATGATATGGGTACCGGTATATTCCGTTACTTTACCTTCCTGATCGGTTACAGAAACTTTTTTGCCCTTCTGAACTTTCGCTGTTCCCAGAATGACATCGATTTTATTTTTTTTTCATCAGGAATTCAATCCCTTTGCTCATTTTGTTCGCTACGCCACGGCTTCTCTGAATAACATTCGGGAATTCAAAGCTTCCTTCTACTTTATTCAGTCCGTAATCTTCAGCATGGTTGATGTAATGGAACACCTGGGCAGACTTCAGCAAAGCTTTCGTAGGAATACATCCCCAGTTCAGGCAGATCCCGCCTAAGCTTTCTTTTTCAATGATGGCTGTTTTGAAACCCAGCTGTGCCGCTCTGATGGCAGTAACATATCCTCCGGGACCACTTCCGATGACAATAATATCGTAGTTCATTAGTATAAAATTTTTATGCGAATTTAAGGAAAAAATATCGGATATTCTACACTCCGGCTCTTATATCGCTGAACCTTTGCCGACACCGGGAATCAAGATCATTATTGAATTATTCTGAAAATAAACTTTTGTTGATTGTATAAATTTCAGCGCCAACCCGAAGTAGTAACCAGATTAAAAGGCTGAAAAAAGGAAGCCAGAAGTTCCCCGATGTGGTTTCTCCCAATATTTAACCTGAGTTCGATATAGAATAAAGTATATGGCCAATACAATTGATTTCAGCCCATTTATTACAGCATGCCTGATGAGAGGACTTTAGCCAAATGCGGATAGTTTTTGGCTGAAGCCGGATGTATGACGCTATAATGAAGTCGGGCTAAAGCCCGACCCTATTGATCGATGCACTCATTTAACGTAAATCTAAAGGAATAGCCGGGCTAAGAGACTGGAAGAAGAAGGCCGGATGCATAAAATTTATTTGGTAAAATAACGCTCAGACATCCTCTATCAGAAATTCATCATATTATCTCTTTTCAGGATAACCCTGCTTATGAATCTTTAATTTGAAATCAGATTGATCGTTTCGAATTCCCGTTATTTGGTGCTGATCCCGGATCTCATTGTAGTGAACAGAAGAAGAGCAGCTTTGAAAACTGCTCTTCTTTGTAATTTCCTGATGAGCCGGGATAAAATCCAGGCTCTGTCAGAGTGATCTCATTTATTTTTTGGTATACGCTACTCTCCAGACAATACCGCTGACATCATCTGCCACCAGCAGTGCTCCGTCGTTCGTCTGTAAAACGCCTACCGGCCGGCCGTATACGTCTCCTTTTTCTTTATCAGCAATAAATCCGGTAAGGAAAGGTTCATAGCTGCCGGAAGCCTTGCCGTTTGCAAACGGAACAAATGCCACCTGGTAACCTGCCAGTGAAGAGCGGTTCCATGAACCGTGCTGTCCTATGAAGGCCCCGTTCCTGTATTTTTCCGGGAATTGGCTGGCTCTGTAAAAATCGAGACCTAGGGATGCGGTATGTGACCCGAGCGGAACATCAGGCACGATTGTTTTGGCCACCAGGTCCGGCTTTTCCCCTTTTCTGCGCGGGTCCTCATGGTTTCCGAAATAAGCATACGGCCAGCCATAGAACTGGTCTTTCTTCACACTGGTAAGATAATCCGGTACCAGCTCGTCTCCCAGCTCATCCCTTTCGTTTACTACCGTCCAGAGTTCACCGGTAGAAGGATTCCAGCTCATTCCCACAGGGTTTCTCAGCCCGGCGGCATAAATTTTCTCTCCGCTGCCGTCAGGGTTAATCTCCAGGATATTGGCTCTTTTCACCTCGTTTTCCATTCCGTTTTCCCCTACATTGCTTCCGGAACCGACGGAAATGTAGATTTTCGACTGGTCTTTAGTCGCAATCAGGTTCCGGGTCCAGTGGTTGTTGTAGCCGCCGGCGGGAAGGCTCAGGATCTTTTTACCCGGCTGGGTGATTTTCATTTCCCCGGTTGTATAGGGATACATCCAGACCCCGTCGGTATTGGCAACATAGAATTTATCTTTAATGATCAGCATTCCGTACGGCTGGTTGAGGTTTTCAAGAAACACGGAAGAAGATTCCGGAATCCCGTCTTTATTAGCATCGCGGTAAACGAGGATCCTGTTGGCCGATTTGCCGCCGACTTCCGCATCGCTTTTCCCGCTGATGTCGTTCTTTACTTTTTCTGTTGCCGAACGTTCGGAATTGGAAAGAACTACAAAAATATCGCCGTTAGGTCCCTGGATCATATTGCGCGGGCTCTTGATTTTTTCCGCAAACCGGGTTACCGTAAATCCTTCAGGTGCGGCAGGTGCTTTTCCGGCCGGCCATCCGATGACATTGCTGAATTTATTTTTGGAATTTTTTTCATCGGGAGCCGGAAGCTTAAGGGTATCGGTCTGGGTGGCTACTTCGCCTTTCTGGGAAGGATCGGCCTTTTTTTCTTTACAGCTTGCCAACAGGGCAAGCAGGGAAGGTAGGATGTATTTCTTCATATTTTTTGGGTTGCTTATTTCGGTGTGCAGATAACAGGTACAGATTCTGATTCTGTCATTTTTCCTGTCAATCGTTACAAAAACCGTTCCTTTAGCCTCTGACCGTATTTTACTGCTGTACTTACCGTAATGACACATCCCGTTTTCAGCAGCAATACAGGTTTACTGACGAACGGTAAGTGAAAATTTTCCATCAGAAAGGAGAGAATCCATCAGGAAAGTAAAAGTAGCGGAAGGATACCTTTCTGATAGAAAAAGGCTGTCCTCAGACAGCCTCACTCACACTCAACAACTTACTATATTGTATAGCGTATTCTTATGCTTTATATTTCTGTTCTGATATAATACCAGTGAAAAAATTCTTACTGCGGTATCGCTGAGATTTGCATATTTCCTGTGAGAGTAAATGCAACTATAGTACCACGTTTTCAAGGGATACCCTTTGATTGTTAGCAGGTTTAGATTACCTTGTTTCTGTTTTTAAATGGGAAGTTTCCCAGGAATTCATCAGAACCTATTTAAGAACGGCATGCACAATCCGGCTCCTATTCCAGGTATATGAAATATGGATCTTTCCATCGGAAGCCTGCAGAACGGTCGGGTAAGAATATTCGTCTCCTTTTTGTCCGTTTTCCAGCACCAGGACATCTTTCCAGGTCTTCCCGTCTCCGGAAAGGGCTACATGCAGCTTTGTCCTGCCTTCCCACCAGTTTTGCCCGCTGGTTTCAGGATTGTAAACGATCAGCAGAAGATTATTCTTAAGCCGGATGGCGTCCGTCCCGGAATTGGGATTGGCGAGATTGGTTTCTTCCCAGGGCGTCCAGGCGTTCCCTCCGTTATGGGAAAATGCTGTCAACACTCTGTTCTGCCGGCTTCTGGCTAATAATTGTAACATCCCGTTCCGGTGTTCAATGATGCTGGGCTGAATGACCTGTACTTCTTTCTGCTCATGGTTTATCGGGATAATTTCCCATGATTTTCCATGGTCTTTACTCCGTTCCAGATGAACCTTCCAGTCTTTTTCCGTAAACTCCCTGCTTGAAGGCGAAATAAGATTTCCGTCTGCAAGCAACAATGGACGGTTCTTCACAGGACCGATCAGCCCTTTACCGATTCTTCCGGCTTCCGACCAGTGTTTCCCCTGATCCGCGGAGGTTTTGTACCATCCTTCCCACGTCCTGGGGTTGGCACCGGCCTTGTAAAACAGAAATACCGAATCTGATTCCGGGATTGTGTACAGCACCGGATTCCAGGCGGGAAGCACAGTTCCGTCCGGTAACCTGCCGTCTGCCACAGCTTTTGGCAGCGACCAGGTTTTCCTGTCCAGTTCGGACATCCAGATTTTTACGGAAGCATCCCCTTCATGATCGCCTCCGAACCAGGCACAAAGCAGCCTTCCGTCCCGGGTTTCCGTCAAGGTAGAGGCGTGGCACTGGCGGAATCCGGCCGAATGACCCGCAAACAGGTATTCTTTGGAAACCAGGACAGGCTGATAAGATCCACAGGAAAACAGAATGAGCAGCAGAACAGTATAATAGAAATTTTTCATCTGATGTTGATATTCTGTTTCAGCGGCAGGTTTTTGGATGAATTTCCCACCATGATGCGGTACTCACCTTTTTCAACCGTCCAGTTCATTTTTTCGTCCAGAAATTTTAATTCTTTCACCGGAACTTCTATGGTAATCTGCTTTGATTCTCCTGGTTCTAAATAAACTTTCTGGAAACCTTTCAGTTCAATAATGGGTCTTGAAACCGAAGCCAGCAGATCTTTAACATACATCTGTACCACTTCACTTCCCGCTTTTGAGCTCGTATTTTTTATGTTAACTTTAGCAATGATCGTATCGTTAGCGGAATAAACTGCCTGATTTAATTCGAGCCCGGAAATTTCAAAAGTGGTATAGCTTAACCCGAATCCGAACGGATATAACGGTTCGCCGCTCAGGTCATGATAATCGTTTCCTCTCCCGGTGGGATGGTGATTGTAGCTAAGAGGCAGCTGCCCCTCTTCTACAGGAAAAGTAACCGGTAATTTTCCGGACGGGTTTTCTGCTCCGAACAACACTTTCGCTACGGCATTTCCTCCCTCTTCTCCCGGATACCAGACATCGAGAATGGCTCCGACCTTATCTTTCCAATCCGTTGTTTTTATAGCAGAGCCACCTACCAAAACTACGGCAACCGGTTTGTTTAATGTAGAAACTTCATGAATGAATGGTTCCTGGTTTCCCGGAAGGCTTAAAGACGACCGGTCCTGAAACTCACCTTCGTGAATTCCGGCGGTTACGATGATGTAATCTGCTTCCTGCGCCCTTTTTAAGGCATCGTTATAATCTTTCCGGTAATCGTTCAGTCCGTAATTCCAGATCAGCTCGATGTTGGCTTCTCCCCTGTTTTCATGGAATTCCACGGCGATATCATATTTCTGACCTTTAACAAAATCGAGATCTACGGTTTTGGTGGAATAACTTAGCTTTTCCCAATTGTCGATCATCAATTTTCCGTTGAGATAAAGCCTGAACCCGTCGTTTCCGCGAAGACCTAACTGGTATTTTCCGGATTGCGGTGCCTGTAATTTTCCGGTCCACCGGACACTGTAATTGTCAGGCTGCAGCTTTTCAGGATTTGGCGAGTATAAAGTCCACTTGAAATTCAGCTGCTCATCCTGTCTTTCAAAAGCGGGAGTTCCTTTTGCATCCGGATTAGCAAAATAACTTCCTTTCAGCCCTTTCTGATTTCCGGAAGATAAAAATTCAGCAGGAACTGTCACAAACTGCTTCAGGTTCCAGTCAATCCCTTTTGAATAGGTGATCTCAATATTCTTATTTTTTACAAAATTTTTGATCCCTTCAACAATGCTTACTTTTTTGTTTCCCGGACCTGAGTAACCGCCCAGCCTTGTATCGGTTGCATCGGTTCCCACTACCAGTATCTTTTTCACATTTTCCGGAACAGGAAGCGTCTGATTCTCATTCTGAAGCAGGACAAAAGATTCGACGGCTGCTTTTTCCGCCAGGGGCTTGTGGTTGATTTTCTTTAAAGCTTCAATGTCCTTTTCGGAAACGTACGGGTTTTCAAAAAGTCCGAGTTCAAATTTTGCCCTCAGTACCCTGGCCACCGCATCGTCGATTCTTTCTTTTGAAATCCGTCCGTCCAGGAAAGGCGGGATGAAAAGCTGGTAATGCTTGTACTCGGTCTGGAAAATGACATCCAGCCCGGCGTTGATGGCCTGTGCAGAGGCATCATCGTAATCCTTTGCCGTAAAATGCAGTACATTGGCTCCGCCGACGGCACTGGCATCGCTGATCACGAAGCCTTTAAAATTCCAGTCTTTTTTTAATTTTTCCGTCAGCAGCCAATGGTTGGCTGTCGAAGGCCTGCCGTCCAGCAGATTGTAAGAAGTCATTACCGAACGGCTTTTCCCCTGATGAAAGGCTTTTTCAAAAGGAACCAGGTGCGTTTCCTCCAGGTATCTTCTGCTCCAGTGGATCGGATAAGAATCGCGGCCGCCTTCGCCGACGTTTGCCAAAAAGTGTTTCGGCGTGGTGATGATTCCCATATTCTCAAAGGAGCTGACGAAACTAACGCCCATAACTGAAGTCAGGAAAGGATCTTCGCCATACGTTTCCTCGGTTCTTCCCCACCGGACATCGCTCGCCAGATTCACCACCGGGGTTAAAATCTGCCGGATCCCTCTCAATTTTGATTCTCTGGCAATGGCTGTTGAAACCTGCTTCATCAATTCAGGATTAAACGTCGCGGCAAGGCCGATGGCCTGCGGGAAAGCCGTTGCTCCTTCCCGCACCAGTCCGTGCAGCGCTTCGTCAAAAGGAATAATAGGGATTCCCAACCTTGATTCTTCGACAAAATATTTCTGGATGGCATTGATTTTTTTGGTCAGCTTTTCCGCATCCTCATTCGCATTGTACGTGAGCATCTGCCCGGCAGCACCGCCACCCTGGTTTCCGGCACTTACCTGAAGCCCGAAAATCCCATGGGCATACTGGCCTTTCGGAACATTATCGAGATCGCCGGGAATCATGAAACACTGCCAGAACTTCTCTTCGGGTGTCATCCTTTTCAAAAGATCCTGCACCCGTACTTCTACCGGCTGTTTCGGATCTTTATATAACGGTTTCTGAGCGGATATAAAAACGGAACCTAACAATGAGATTCCGATGACAATAGCATTGTACTTCATTATTGCGTAAGTTGGATAACGGTTGCGTATTTTAATCCGGCTCTCTGTTCCGGTAACTGGACATCAATGGAATTCCCTGTTTTCTTCCACTGAATTTTGCCCGGCAGGCCCAATACTTTCAATGATTTCGGCTGATAATTTTCAGGAATGGTGAAGTGTAAGGTTGAAGGAGATTTATATTCCGTTTGTTCATCCAGGTGGAAAACATTCACCGTTTTTCCGTCTTTACTTTTTGTATAGTAAAAGTTTCCGTCATGATAAGGAGCGATGCTGCGCGTTGCAAAAACAGCCGACTGGTTTTTATCCATCCATCCGGAAATTTCCTTTAATCTTTCATACACCACAGCATCGTAATCCCCATTGGGACCGGGAGCGATGTTCATCAGGTAATTTCCGCCCCTGGAAATGATTTTCACCAGGGTTTCAATGATTTTCCGGGAGGATTTGTAGTTGTCGTTCGGCACATAGGAAAACGAATCACCCATCGTAATGCAGCTTTCCCACGGAATATCCAGTGCTTTTTCCGGCACGGCCTGCTCCGGCGTTACATAATTTTCCCATTTCCCGGGAACAGTACGGTCTACCACAATGATTCCGGGCTGATTTTTCCGCGCCATGGTTCCGATCTTATCCATATCGATGTCCTGTTCTACTTTAATGGTCCGCTGCCACTCTACTTTCGGATCGATGGTGTTGAAGGGACGCACCCAGCCTCCGTCCAGCCAAAGGATGTCGATTTTTCCGTACCTGGAAGTGATTTCATTAAGCTGGTTGAAAGTGAATTTTTTGAAGCTTTCCCATTTTTTGGGATATTTTTTAGGATCGTAATTCACATTCCGGTCTTTCGGCGGGAAGTAGGACCACCAATAGTCGTCGGAATGCCAGTCCGGTTTGGAAAAATAGGCCCCGATTTTAAATCCTTCGTTTCTGAAGGTATTGAATATTTCCTTCGTTACATCCGCCTTCGGGTTTTTGGAAAAAGGTGTTTGAGAAGAAGTAATTTTATAATCAGACTGTTGGGTATCGAACATGGCAAAACCGTCATGGTGTTTGGTGGTAAACACCACATATTTCATTCCCGCTTTCTTTGCAGCATCTGCCCATTTCTGCGGATTGAATTGGGTAGGGTTAAACGTTGTCTGGAGGTTTTCGTAGTTTTTTACATACTCGTAATAGGATTTGCCATGTTCCGGCTTGCGCTGGGTCCAGGATTCATCTTCCGGGCAAAGGCTCCAGCTTTCCACAATTCCCCACTGGCTGTACGTTCCCCAGTGCATAAAAAGCCCGAATTTCAGATCCTGCCAGTTTTCAAGATTCTGAGCGACCAGGGGATCGGCAGGTTTCTGATACCCTTCGGAGACGTTGTGGGCCTGGGAAAAGCAGGTGGCTGAAAGTAAAAATGATGATAACAGGATGGTTTTTGATGCTCCTACCATGAAAATTTAGTTTTGGCTAATTTAATCATCCGCTGAGGAATCCGCAAAAGATTTTTCCGGTACCTTTTTACATCATTTCAGCCTGTCAGGAATTTGCCATGAAATGCAGACTGCGGCTTTGAAAATAGTTCAGAATACATCAGAAAAATAAGGCTTTTACTGAGGTGCAATGGATTACCACTGCTATTATTGAACAATTTAAACATTCAATCTCGTAGAATTCTGAATGCGGATAAAAATCTTCCACGCTTACGGGTGAGACGATATCCGGATCTCTTCAGTATGGACCAACCTTACGTTTAAATTTCACATCTTTTTTTAATCATCAATAACTATCAACGGCAGGCGCACTCGAAGCCGCACTGTTCTATTTGAAAACCTGTGTAATCCGCAGCAGATTTTTTCTACCATACCATTATTAATCCTGATAGCGTAGCTTTACCACCTGCGGGAAATCTTATCTGCTGTTATAATTCAAAATTTTACAATACATTTGTCCGGAAGGTATTCACTAACAGACCGTACATTTATGCAGGAACTCATTCATTTCATTAAAACAGGAGCAGACCAGCTTCATGAAGATGATCTGCCTCTTGTTATCTCCAGATTCCACCCGAAAACACTCCAAAAAAAACAGCTGTTGCTGAAACGCGGACAGATTGCAGACCGGTATTATTTCCTCAAAAGCGGCGCACTGCGTTTCATTTACGGGGATGACCGGGAACTGACGGCCTGGATTGTACTGCCCGGAGAATTCTTCACGGAAATTTCCAGTTTCAGGCCCCGGCAGCCTACCCGTTTCAATATAGAAGCTGTTGAAGAATCCGAATTGTATTACATCGAAAGAAAAGACATGGAAATGCTGTACCGCCAGCTGCCGGCCTGGCAGGAATTTGGGAGGAAAACCTGGGAATCCATGGCCATGCGGATGATTGATGAGATTATCCGTTTCCAGACCCTGACCGTGGAAGAACGCTATCTTGAATTTTTGCAGCAGCCGGACTTTATGCAGCGCGTCTCGGTAAAACAGCTGGCTTCTTATCTGGGTATTACACCCAATGCCCTCAGCCGGATCCGTAAAAATATCCGCTGATCTAAAAATCTACCAAATGGTAGTTTCAGGCGGGACGATAATTCATAGTTTTGATGATCAAACATCATTAGAATTATGAAAATTATCATTTTGGTTGCCGGAGCTACCGGAAGCCTTGGCGAAAAAATCTGCCAGGAACTGCTGTCAGGAGGTGCCAATGTAAGAGCCCTGATCCGTTCCGGAAGCAGTCCGGAGAAAATACAAGCATTGCGGGATGCAGGCATCGAAACCTTTAGTGCAGATTATAATGACGCTTCCCAACTTGCCACAGCCTGTTCCGGGGTATCCTGCGTGGTATCCGCACTGGCGGGACTGCATGAAGTGATCGTGGAAGCACAGTCTCAGCTGCTGGATGCCGCCGTAGACGCCGGTGTTCCCCGGTTCATCCCTTCCGATTTCTGTACCGACTATACCCAACTTCCGGAAGGCTGCAACCGCAATTTCGATCTGCGAAAAACATTCAGCGAAATAGCAGAAAGCCGTCCCATCAGATTAACGTCTGTTTTCAACGGGGCTTTTTCCTATGTTTTGCGTTTCGGGATTCCGCTTCTAAACCAAAGAGACCAAAGCATTGCTTATTACGAAGGCAAAGCCGACTGGAAGATCGACTTTACTTCTCTTGAAGATACTGCTGCTTTTACCGCAGCCGCTGCGCTGGATGATTCAGCCCCGAGATTCCTGCGTATTGCCGGATTCCGGGCCAGCCCTGAAGATTTTGTAGCGTTGAGCGGAAAAGTATTCGGTACACCTTTCCGGCTGGAGCATAACGGAACGCTGGATCAGTTTAAAGAAACAATTGAAAAGGTGAGAAAAGCGCATCCTGAAGGGGAACATGAGTTATATCCGGCCTGGCAGCAGATGCAGTATCTCTACAGCATGTTTGTCGCCCATCATCATGAGCTGGATAATAATCGGTATCCGGATCTTTCCTGGCAGACCGCTGGGGAAGCTTTACAATAATCCATTTATTTCATCCGGAAACTGTCCAGGAAATATAAGAGCGTCTGAATTTAAGGTTCTGCTTAGCTATTTTTTAACGCAAAGTTGCTATGCCTGATGCCTAATGAAAGGAAGCAAAGAATGGATCAGCAAGCTGATCTGACGAAGCTTTAACATGATCCGTTCGCATCATTAGCGGCTTTGCCGCTCTGCTTTTTTCCCTTTAAAATAGCCGGAATAATAATCACCCTTTGCATCTGAAAGTTAATGAATTCTCTTACAAATAATCTACCCTGATTTGTTTTAACCTACCTGACCTATCGATAAAAAAATCTTATGGAAAACCGATATACTGACGAATCTCTGATCCAAAACTGGAACGGATTTACGAACCATAGCATTGACGTAAACGGAACTTCCCTGCATTATGCAGACGGAGGAAGCGGTATTCCGATTATCTGTCTGCCCGGATGGCCGCAAACCTGGTATTCTTACCGGAATATTGCTTTGCCGCTTGCTGAACACTTCCGGGTGATCGTAGTCGATATCCGGGGAATGGGCAGTTCCGCAACACCTTTATCCGGATATGATAAAAAGACAATGGCTACAGATATCCATGACTTGATTTTACAGCTCGGTTTGAAGAAAGCTGTGGTATTAGGCCACGATATCGGCGGAATGGTAGCAATGAGCCTGGCGTACAACTTCCCGGAATCGGTAAGCGGGCTGATCCTTGCCGACGGGCTTCATCCCAGCGAAGGCATGCTGCAGATGCCGCTGATTCCTGCTCCGGGCACTTTCGGCGAGAAAATCAATCCCGAGCAGCCTTACACCTGGTGGATGGGATTCAACCAAATTAAGGGCCTTCCCGAAAAATTGCTGGAAGGCCGCTTCCGTCATCTCCTGGACTGGCTTTTTCAGTACGTAATGACAGACGACCGTAAAATTTCAGATTTTGAGAAAGAAGTGTATGCCTCGGTTTACAATCAGCCCGAGCGCATCCGGGCATCTAATGCCTGGTATCAGGCGTTTCATCAGGATATTGAGGATGGTAAAAGGTATCAGAAATTAACGGTGCCTGTACTGGGAATTGCCAGCAATGTATCCTATGGGTTTTATCAGTACGCGCTTCCTTTCGCTGCCGAGCAGTATGAGCTGGTTCATCTGGCGGATACCGGTCACTATATGTTTGAAGAAAATCCGGAAGCTGTACTGAAAGCTGTTTTTGGCTACCTGAAAAAATGGAATCCGGAAAAGATCTGAACATGTTTTTCAGATTAAATCATTCATTGGTTTAAAAAGGAAAAAGGATACAAAATTTTCAGAATACTTTTTCGCTTCTTATTTTTTGAGTGACTTTTTTAACGCAAAGTTTACTTTTTCCTTATGCAAAAACTAAAGGAGCAAAGAAAAATCAGCAGGCTGATCTGATGAAGCGTACGCTAGATGCAGACGCTTCATCAGCGGCTTTGCCGCTTTACTTTGCTCCTTTAAAATATGCAGAACCTTCATCAAGCTTTGCGTTAATTTTATCCTTGATAACATAGTTTGCGTTAAAAGGTTCCAGATCTATTCATACATTCTTATTTAGAGGTTCTTACCTTAATTTATTTTCAATATGACATCGTTCCGGGCGGTAAGATTGCAAACTTCAATACGTCTAAAATAATTAAATCAAACCAGATCTTTTAGTGCGGTTGCAAGTTTGGGATAAGTAAATTCAAAACCGTTTTTCAGTAATTTATCCGGATAGACATTCCGGCTCTTCAGGAGAAGCTCCGTTTCAGTCCTTACAACTACCGAAGCGATTTCCAGCTGCCAGGCCGGAGCGTTCAGACCGAACGGAATGTTCATTTCCCGCCTCAATGCTGCCATGAATTTTTCATTGGAGAGCGGATTTGGAGCGGTTACATTAACCGGACCTAATAAATTGTGATGATCTATTACATATTCCACCGCTTTGCAGAAATCATGAATGTGGATCCAGCTCACCTTTTGGTTTCCCCGGCCCTGATTTCCACCCAGCCCGAATTTTGTAAGGGTTTTCAGTTTGGGGAAAGCACCACCGTTGTTCCCCAACACAATGGAAGTCCGTAAAGCCACTTTCCTTACCTCTTCGGTTGTTGTTTTAAAAAATTCCTGCTCCCAGCTCTTGCAGATGTTCATGGAAAAATCGTCGCCGATAATTCCGTTTTCTTCGGTATTCAGATGGGTCTCGGAATGGATATAGATGGTAGCCGAACTCGCATTCATCCAGACTTTCAGTTTAGACCTGCATTGGTCAACGGCCTGCTGAAGGACTTTTGTACTGTTAATCCGGGAATCATGGATTTCCTGCCTGTTTTTTGGCATATACCGGCAATCGACAGATTTTCCGGCTAGGTTGATCAACACATCGGCATTTTCAAGCAGGTTCTTCCATTCGCCCAAAGTGTTGGCATCCCAGTAAAATTCGCTTCTGCGCTTTGGATTCCGCGTCAGGATATAGACCTGATGGCCTTTGGCAGTAAAGTATTGTTCGAGGTTTTTTCCAAGGAAGCCGGTTCCGGCGGCGATAATGATTTTCATAGGAAAGGGTTTAAAAGTGTAAGTTTCAGGTTTTAAAAATGAAAGTTCACAGCAGTCTAGCCTGGATTAGTCAGACCTCAGGCGGCGACCCTCTGATTTTGCAGTACTTTTGATAAGCCGGTTTCTTTCCAGGAGGAATTTTTTCATGTAATTCCTGAGGAACAGGGTATTGAAAATTTTGCCGATGATCCCAAATGGAGATTCAAACTCAAAAATATCGGTCATGCTGGTATTTTTGCCTTCCTGCCTGAAAAGATGCTGGTGTTTCATAGATCTGAAAGCACCTTGCAGCATGACATCGGTGAAATGATCAGGTTTCTGCATGGTTATGATTTTTGTTGTGGTTAAAGTCTGCACAATACCCAAATGCCGGGCTTTCCAGGTAACGGTTTCGTCTTTTTCAATCAGCCCTGATGTTCTTCCGGCAACGGTTTTTTCACCTGTCCGGAAAGTTGATTTCTGATGAAAGCCGATGTCCCGGGCCAGATCAAAAACTTTATGGATGTCGGCGTGGATTGGCGTTTCCAAATGGATTTTAGACATTTCTTAAGTATTCTATTTTTTTGCGTCTTTGTTATCGGAGAAGCTTATCAATAACGACTGCAGTATGAGAACCGGGGAAAGCACCGTCCAGGAAATTACCGTATATCCAAAAATATTTCCGATGGTCTCACCCAAATCCAGTGGTGGCAGCGATAACATGCACATCAGCATCCAAATCAAAAAACCGATGACAACATAGGTCGATGCAACAATGTAAATCTTTCTTGAGGCTGTTTTTATGTAGCGGACATTACAGAATTTTATCGTGTTCAGAACATACTGAAAGAATGCGATCAGGAAAAATTCAACAATAAGTACCACCATCATATATTCCTGCTTCAGCAGAAGTGCTGTTAATATGGAGGCAATAAAAAGCAGGATCAGGGTCTGCTGGATTCTCAGGTCATATGTTAAAAGAGTTTTCATGGCTCTGCTATTTTAAGTGTGAAAATTTTTAAAGCTGTACTGTATAATATTTAAATTTCTCCCTGCAATATAACAGGTAAGTAATTGATAAAAAAGGGCTGGTCAGCAAAACATAGGCAGGAATAAAAGAAAGCATATCGATAGTGATCCCCAATCTGTCAAAAAGCAATACGATCCAGATCGGTACAATCATAAAGCCGTAAAATCTGATAAAAAGGTCATTCCAGGAGCCTACAAAGATCCTGATGATGTAACTTGCCAGCTGAAATCCGCCTACAACAAAATAAAAGGCAATCCATACGGTAAATAATTTATCTTTAAAAAATCCGTAGGTTATTCCAAATAAGATATAGGCAAGAAATACGGTGAGCTGTAAATAATAATCGATCTTTAAAAAAGTTTTCATGGCTGCAGGTTTTAAAAATTAGCTTATCTACAGGGATGGATTTGTTTCCTGTTGCAAGTTTTATACGATCCGGAATTTACATCTCAGCAGTTTCATTTTTTATCATTTTCTCTTTATTCATGGCGTGTTTACGGCCTTTCAGGAACAGGAGCAGATTGAGGAGCATCATAATCCCGAGATAGATGGAGAACTTGCCGATTTTCTCGCTCATATCGACAACGAGGCTCTCAAGCGTATGAATTTCATAGAATTCAATAATACAGAGTGCAAATCCGATATTCAGCAGATAAAATCCGATCTTGAACAATGAATTGGTGGCCATCGCGATGTCTTCCTTCTGATGAAAAATATCGATCATGAATGTCTTTGAATTTTGAAAAAGAAACTGTGATACAAAGACCGTTAGTGTAATGACGATCGGCAAATAAATCATGTACGCTGAAAAATTGTACGTTGCGGTGGTTAGGATGGTTGCTGTCAT
>NZ_CAJYMO010000076.1 GCF_913776365.1 uncultured Chryseobacterium sp.
TACGGAGGAACTTCTGAAGATATTACCCCGCTTGGAGGAGGTACTATTTACAACAGATTTACGTTAGAATTAAGATACCCGATTTCACTGAACCAGACTGCAAAAATTTATGCCCTTACCTTTGCAGAAGGAGGGAATGTCTGGAATTCATGGGGAAATTACAACCCGTTCCAGCTGAAAAGATCGGTTGGGGTCGGCGTAAGAGTATACATGGGAGCATTCGGATTGATCGGATTTGATTTTGCTTACGGATTTGATAAGCCTATCGGAGCAACAGAACCTTCAGGATGGAAAACACACTTCCTGATGAACCAATCATTATAATTCATTCTATGAAAAACCTGAAAATTGTTTTCACATTCATTGTCCTGTTTTCTTTTGGGATCATCAGTGCCCAGAAAGTAGGCGTTGTAGATACCGAGTATATACTGAATAAAATGCCTCAGTATAAAGAAGCGGAAGCAAGGCTGAACGCACAGATTGACACCTGGCAGTCTGAGCTGCAGAATCTGCAGTCTGAATATGAACGCAAGCGGTCAGCTTTCGAAAGCGAAAAAGTCCTTCTTATCGGGGACCAGCTGAAGCTGAGGGAAAAAGAAGTGATGGATCTTGAGAAAAATATCAAAACCACCACCAGCTTACGTTTTGGAGCTACCGGGGAGATCAAAAAGCTCAGGACCAATCTGGTACAGCCTTTTCAGGACCAGATCTGGGGAGCTATCAAGACCATGGCTGAAAAAAACGGTCTCGCAATGGTACTGGATAAAACCAGTAACAATGTGATTTTTCTTCAGAAAAGATCAGATTATTCAGACAAAGTACTGGATATCCTTTTAAAGGATACCGACAAAAAAGAAAAAACAAAAACTAAGAAATAAAAGTTTAACTTTTATTACATTTACAGATCTAAAAAACAAATTAAATTATTTATTTACCCATTATGAAAAAATTAAGTGTATTATTTGCAGCGGTAATGATGGTTGTATCGGTAGGTATGGCAAAAGCTCAAAAAATTGCTACTTTAGACGTTATAGGTGTTCTCAACGCAATGCCTGAAAAGAAAAAAGCCGATACTGATCTTAAAGCATTCTTAGATACCAAGCAGGCTGAAATCAAGAAAAAAGCGGATGCCGGACAGGCAAAACTAAAGCAGTATACGGAAGAAGCGCCTAAGAAAACAGCTGACGAAAATAAAGCAAGAGAAGGAGAACTAGCCAAAATGCAGGAAGAAATCCAGCAGATGAACGATAAGGCACAGAAAGATTTCGTGGCTAAGCAGGATGCTGCTTATGAGCCGATCGAGAAAAAACTGAACGATGCCGTATCCAAAGTGGCTAAAGCAAGCGGTTATGATTATATCATGGATGCCAATTCTTCAGCTTTCGTATTCAAAGGAGGCCCTGATGCTACAGCTGCAGTGAAAAAAGAACTGGGTGTTCAGTAATTTTCAGAAATTAACAAACATTTATAAAATAACCACCTCTCATCGGGGTGGTTTTTTTATTTTTGCAGAATGGAAATGGAAAAAGAAGTATCAACTACGGTAAAGGTACGGTTCAGCGATTGTGATCCGATCGGACATTTGAATAATGTGAAATACCTGGACTATATGTTCAATGCCCGGGAAGATCATGTGGAAACATTCTACGGTTTTACTTATGAAGAATACACCAAGCTCACCGGATGCACATGGATTGCGATTCAGAATGAAATCGCTTATCTGAAGGAAGTACGCTACAATACTTCAGTGGTCATCAGCAGCAAAACCATCGAAGTGCAGGACAGAACCGCTAAAGTGGAAATCCTCATGAAAAGCCTCGATGAAAAAACAGTGCATGCCGTATTATGGGTAACGGTGATCTATTTTAACATCAAGACCAGAAAATCCGAAGTACACCCTGAAGATATCAAGGAGACATTCCATAAGTTTTATGTAGACCTGGAACAGAAAGATTTTCAGGCAAGAGTTAAATTTTTAAGATCTCAGAACGCAAAAAATTCATAATGAAAAAAATATTGGTTATCGGAGGAAACGGACAGTTGGGTAACTGCATCAGGAAAATCGCTCCGGATTTTGAGCTGGACTACGAATTCGTCTTTACGGATTCGCAAATGCTGGATATTACGAAACAGGATCAGGTAGACAGCTTCTTCCGGGAACACAAGCCGGACTTCTGTATCAATGCATCAGCCTATACGGCTGTGGACCTGGCGGAAACTGAAAAAGACAAGGCTTATGCTGTAAACGCAGGAGGAGTAGACCATCTGGCGCAGGCCTGTAAGGAATACCAGACCATATTGATCCATGTCTCCACAGATTATGTATTTGACGGGGAGACCAACCTGGATTATTCGGAAGATGACTTTACTAATCCGGTCGGGGTCTACGGAAGTTCCAAACGGAAAGGTGAAGAACTGGCCATGGAAAGCAATCCGGAGACCGTTATTATCAGGACCTCCTGGCTCTATTCGGAATTCAATAAGAATTTTGTTAAAACCATGCTTCATCTTTTTCCGCAGAAAGACCAGCTCGGCATCGTGGCCGATCAGTTCGGGCAGCCTACCAATGCCAATGATCTTGCGGAGGCTATCATGAAAATCATTGAAGCAAAAGAAAAGACATTCGGGATCTTCCATTTTTCCAATTATCCCGAAACCACCTGGTTTGAGTTTGCCAAAAAAATTGCTGAATTCTCAAAATCAGAAATACAGCTGAATCCGCTGACCACCGAACAATATCCGACGCCGGCGAAAAGGCCTAAGAGAAGTACCATGTGCCTGGATAAAATTGAAGAGACCTATCACATCGAGCCTAAACACTGGGAGAACAGTCTGGAAGAATGTATTCAAATTTTGACTAAACCGTAAAATGACCGTGAAAAACCCATTATTACTGATCTTCATTGTCATGGCCGGGCTATGCACTGCCCAGGAGGTACATCTTTCCAAAGTTGAAAAAGTACATGATAATACCGACCGGTTTTTATACAGAATAGATGAAACCAGGAATGCAGAATACCTGGGGGAGGTCGAAATAAAAGGTTTCTCTGCAGATGATGCCGCAGTGTTTTCAGAAGCTTATAAAAAGGCAAAAGAAATCGGAGCCAATGCATGGGCGTGGAAACCTTTTGAAAAAATAGACGGTTCGATCCAGGATCTGGATCCCGCCCACTACAGGCTGGCATTGTACTACCTGCCGAAAAACGGATTTTCCGGACAAAGCGGATCAATCTACCTCTTTGCCTCTTCAGAAAATAATCAGAAAATCAGGGTAAATGGGAAAGACTATACGGTTTCACCAAGATCTTATCTGCAGCTTAAAACAGATCCGGGAGAAGTTTATACCATTTCTACCCGCAAGCTGTTGGGATCCACCATAAAAATCCAACCCAAGCAGAACGGATCAAACCAGTATTTCCAGATCTCATCGGCCAGAATAAAGTCGGACGATACCGGAGCAGGCGGCCTGAATCTCAAAAGCGGCGATATCATCGGACTTGAAAAATCCTATGCTGAATTTCTGAGCATCATTTATCATCAACAAAAAGCAGAGTAGATACTTTGCTTTTTTTATGCAATTTCATCTCATCTCATCTCATCTCATTTTTGATAAGCCGATCGAGGAATGCAGGAAATTCGATCATGAGCTTTCATGCATAATGGCTGCACTTGTCTCCGGTTGCTGCGGTTCATTTATTTTTTTCCGGGAGCTACTTCACGCTATCCACTCATACTCCTCGCGCCGATCCTGTCCCAATCCTCCCTCACCAAATCCTTACCCGCTCCAACCCTCCAGCCCCGCTGTGGGGTATCCGTTTCTATCGTGGCTAGGGCAGGGGAGGGAAGTACGGGCCTTTGTCTCAGCTTTACCCGGAATATCCTGGCCGTCATTTTTTGTAAACCACTATAAAATTCACCACACTTTATCTGCCTTTGAAAGAAATCGGTTTCGTATCAGTTATAAAAGATACGTAATGACCATAATTAAGATAAACATAAAAGAACCGGTCTTTAATTTCATCGATGTACGGACATTAAGCATCCATATCATTTTTCAAGACAGAATATACATATATATACTATATGATATCACCATTAAATTCCTTACCGCCATCTTGCATTAGATACGTCCTGATCCGCTCATCCTTTAAATACAACAGCGGTCTCCAGTCAAACCTTCAAGGTTTCCAAAACCTTGAAGGTTTATGAACCGTTCACCGGCTGCTTATCCATACCGCCGATCGCACCTTATCTATTACATCTGATTTTCGCTTTACGCCCTGAAGCTTTAAAACCATATACCGGCTGTCGATCCATTACATCCGCCGCATCCCATCAGCTATCTTCCTTTTTCAGACCTTCTTTTGCTTTACCTGTTCAAATCTTGAGGGTTTTAAAAACCCTCAAGGTTTAGTAACCACCGACCGGCTGCTTATCCATACCGCCGATCGCAATTTATTTATTACATCTGATTTTACTTTACGTCCTGAAGGTTTAGAACCATCTACCGGGTGCTCATCCATACAGCCCGCCGCATCCCGTATCATTCATCTTCTTTTCCACCATCAGCCCTAAAGGGGCTGAATACCCATAGCCCCGGGCGGAGCCCGGGATTGAAAGGGCCAATCGCTCCATCAACCCTGAAGGGGTTGAACACTCCCGCCGCCTGCCATCCGTACGAATCCTTTGTAACGGCACCTGCCCACTAAATCATATGGTAACAAACAAACAAACAAACAAACAAACAAACAAACAAACAAACAAACAAACGAGACAAAACAAAACAAGTCCTATTTCAGACCTTCTGCTATTTTACCTGTTCAAACCTTCAAGGTTTCCAAAAGCTTGAAGGTTTAGTAACATCGACAGGCTCTTATCCATGCCGCCTGCCGCATCCCGTACCATTCATTTTCTTTTCCATCACCAGCCCTGAAGGGGCTGAATACCCATAGCCCCGGGCGGAGCCCGGGGTTGAAAGGATCATCATTCCATCAACCCCGGAGGGGTTGAACATTCCCGGCGCCTGCCATCCGTACGAATCCTTTGTAACGGCACCTGCCCACTAAATCATATGGTAACAAACAAACAAACAAACAAACAAACAAACAAATAAACAAACGAGACAAAACAAAACAAGTCCTATTTCAGACCTTCTGCTGTTTTAACCCGCTCAAACCTTTAAGGTTTTCAAAACCCTGAAGGTTTAGAAACCGTTCACCAGCTGTCTCTCCATATTGCCGCACCATCATTCATCACTCATCACCCATTACCCATTACCCATCATCCATCATCCATCATTCATCATTCATCATTCATCATTCATCATTCATCATTCA
>NZ_CAJYMO010000077.1 GCF_913776365.1 uncultured Chryseobacterium sp.
TCGGGCCTGTAATCGGCCACCCTTTCAAGAATATCGTGGGAAGTCTCCGAAATTTCCACCTGAAAACCATTCTCTTCAAAAATGATTGTAATCACTTCGAGAATCGTTGTATCATCATCAAAAATCAGAATTTTCTTTTTACTCATAAATTTTCTTACTTTTATTAAAGATTCTTGTTTTTATTTTATATATGCTGCAGGTGATCCGCCAGTTCCTCCGGCCTGATCAGCAGGTCATACTCTATTTCTTCCATTGCCCGCCTGGGCATATAATCCACTTCTGCCGTTTCCGGATCCTGCACCCAGACCCTTCCGCCGTACTTTTTGATGTAGGCCAAACCTTCCACTCCATCCGCATTGGCTCCCGACAGGAGCACGGCAACCAGCCCGGCCCCGAATATTTCAGCAGCCGACCTGAACGTAACATCAATGGACGGGCGGGAGTAATTCATTTTCTCCGAGCTGTCCAGCGACATGTTTTTCCGGTCCTCAAACAACAGGTGATAGTCGGCCGGCGTGATGTACAGGGTATTGGAGCGGATTTCCGTTTTATCATCCGCTTCAATGACATCAACCGGCGAAAACTGCTGCAGGAGGGTCTGAAGGATGTTGGCCGACTGCGCTTTCCTGTGAAGCACCAGCAATATGGGAGCAGCAACAGGGCTCTGCAGCTTTTTCAGCATCTGCAGAATAACCTGCAGGCTGCCTGCGGAACCTCCGATGATGATCATTTCTGCTTTCATAGTCCTTTTTTCCATAGGCTGTGCTTACCGGTGGTCCTGTTTCTTCCAGATCCGCTGTTCGTCTACCTGGCTGTAGATTTTATCCAGTCTCGAGAACCTCAGGGTCTCTTTTGCTCCCAGTGCCAGAAAACCTAAATTTTCCAGGCTGTTATCAAACAGGTGGAATACCCTCTCCTGCAATCCTCTGTCGAAATAGATCAGCACGTTACGGCATACAATCAGCTGGAAGCTGTTGAAGGAGCTGTCCGAAACCAGGTTGTGGGTAGACAGGATCAGTTTTTCCTGGAGGCTTTTGTCGAAACGCACACTGTCATAGTTAGCCGTATAATAGTCTGAAAAATCTTTTTTACCGCCTGATGCGATGTAATTTTCAGAATAGACCTTCATCTGCTGGAGCGGAAAAATTCCGGACCTTGCCTTTTCCAGCACCGAAGGATTCAGATCGGTACCATAGATGAGGGACTTGTGGTAAAGGTTCGCTTCCTTCAGTAAAATCGCTATGGAATAGGCTTCCTCGCCGGTGGAACATCCGGCCACCCAGATGCGGATGAGCGGATAGGTACCGAGCTGAGGGAGAATCTTTTCGCGTAATGCCCTGAAGAAATGCGGGTCGCGGAACATTTCGGTAACGTTCACCGTAATTTCTTCGATAAACCGCTTCAGGTACTCCGGATCATTCAGGATGGTATAGCGGAGTTCTGCGAAGCTTGTAAACCGGTCGATGAGACAGATCCTGTTGACCCGGCGCTTGAAAGACGCCCGGCTGTATTCAGAGAAGTCGTATCCATACATATCATAGACATCTTTGATCAGGAATTCCACCTCTTCATCTTTTATGATATTCGGTTCCAGCATCTACGAAAGTTTTTCAATGGCATTCATCAGCTGATCCACATTGATCGGCTTGGAAATATAATCCTGCGCTCCCGCATCCAGGCATTTCTGGCGATCTTCCGGCATGGCCTGGGCCGTAACCGCAATGACCGGCACCGTGCCGATAGACGGTGTGCTCTTTATAATCCTGATGGCTTCATAGCCATCCATTTCAGGCATCATCATATCCATGAGGACTACCGTAAATCCGTTATCATTCTTCAACAGCTCAATCGCTTCCCTGGCCATGGTACAGCTTTCTGTCTGGTATCCCCTAGCTTTCAGGGTAAGCCTGAGGGCAAATATATTGCGTGGATCATCGTCCACAATTAAAACTTTTTTATTCATCGTAATCAGGTTTAGCTTTCATATAACCATACTCGGAGGAGGGAAAGCAGCTGGTCTATATCCACAGGTTTCGAAATATAATCCGAAGCTCCGGCCGTAATGCATTTCTCACGCTCCCCGATCATGGATTTCGCCGTAACAGCGATAATCGGGAGCCTTGTGTACTTAGGCATTTTCCTGATCTGCCTGATGGATTCGTACCCGTCCATTTCCGGCATCATCATATCCATCAGCACCACATCGATATCCGGATGCTCCTTCATCTGCTGCAGGGCATGTTTTCCATCCATCGCCACGACTACTTCCACTTTGTATTTTTCCAGTGCCTTGGTAAGGGAAAATATATTGCGGACATCATCATCGGTAATCAGGATCTTTTTGCCGCTCAGCACTTCGGTGAGGGAACCCAGTGTCTTGCTTCTCACCGCTTCCGGCGAATTGTTTTTTTCTTCCACCAGATGCAGGAACAGCCCTACTTCATCTAAGATCCGCTGGTAGGAATGTGCCGTTTTCACCACAATGGAGTCTGCGTACTGCCTTATTTTAAGTTCTTCCGCTTTGGAAAGGTTCCGTTGGGTAAAAATAATGATCGGCAGGTTTTCCAGTCCTTCGTAGCTTTTGATGGACTCTATGATTTCATAGCCTCCTCCTTTTGCCGTTCCTACATCCAGGATCACGCAATCCACGTGCCCTTTTCTCAGTGCAGCCACGCTGTCTTCCACCGTACTCTCGACGGTCAGCGAAATATTGAAATTTCCAAGGAAGTAGGACAGTGCACTGGCGTGCCTTGCATTTTCCTCCACAATCAGCACTTTCTGCGGCGATTTTTTCAGCGCCTCTTCTATGGTCTTGAAGACGTCGGTCATCTGATCGAGGGCCATCGGTTTGTTGATGAAATCAATGGCTCCCTTCATCAGGCTTTCCTGTTTTACATGCAGTACAGACATCATATGTACCGGGATGTGCCTTGTATCCTGGTGGGATTTCAGCTCATCCATGATTTCCCAGCCATCTTTCACCGGAAGCTGCACATCCAGCAGGATGGCATGCGGACGGTACCTGAGGGCTGCCGAAAGGCCGTGATCTCCCCTGATCACTACAATCCCTTTGTATTTCTGCAGCCTGGCATATTTCAGCAGGGCTTTGGCAAAATTGGTATCGTCTTCAATGATCAGGATTACCTTATCGTCCCGGGTGATGTTGTTCCGGTCGTCTTCCACTTCCTCCGGGATTTTCAGGGCGCTGATCCATTCGGAATTTTCGTTACTTCTGTCATCGAGGATATTCTGGATTTCCTCCACGTCTTCGCGGATGATTTCCACCAGGTTCTGATCGGTTTCTGCAGGAGCCACCTCAGCAGCGGCATGCACCGGGATGATGAGGCTGAATTCGCTGCCTTCGTTCACCGTACTGGTAAGGATGAGCTCTCCGCCCAGCAGCCTGGCAATCTCGCGGCTGATGGAAAGGCCGAGACCTGTGCCCCCGAATTTCCTTCTGGTGGAACCGTCTGCCTGCTGGAAGGCTTCAAAAATGATTTTCTGTTTGTCTTCCGCAATCCCGATTCCCGTGTCTTTTACCGAAAATACCATAAAATCCGGTCGTCCGGAATCTTTTTTCACATGGACGCTGATGCTTCCCTGATCGGTAAACTTGATGGCATTGGACAACAGGTTCCTCAGTACCTGATCCACCCGCAGCCTGTCGGTTTCCAGGGATTTCCGGAT
>NZ_CAJYMO010000078.1 GCF_913776365.1 uncultured Chryseobacterium sp.
GCTGAAAAATGCTAAAGAACCGGAAACTTCCTTAAATCTCTTTGCCGATTTCAACGGAAGAACCGAAGCGAATATCACCAGCGTCTCACCGATCAACGAAAAATGGTCGCAGACGTTTCTGCTGCACGGAAACGGTACTTTCGGAGAGACGGATATGAATAAGGATGGATTTCTGGACCGGCCGAAAGGAACCCAGCTGAATGCCGCTTATCTGCTCAACTACAACGATCTGGAAAAGTCAGGTTTAGGTTCGCATTTCGGAATTAATTTTATTAAAGATGAAAGGACTTCCGGGCAGATCGGCTTCGATAAAAAAATCCCTCAGGACAAGCAGTCTCCGTATGGGGTCGGAATCGATATTTCCAGGTTTCAGGTCTGGAATAAGACAGGATATGTTTTTAAAGGCAAGCCTTACCAAAGCTTGGGCTGGATGAATCAGTATACCTATCACCAGCAGGACAGCTTCTTCGGATTGAGAAATTATTCCGGGAAGCAGCAGACGTATTATTCCAACTTGATTTTTGAAAGTATTCTGGGAAATACTAATCATAAATACAAAGCCGGGGCAAGCTTTATGTACGACGGTTATGATGAAACCTATCTGGCAGACCGTTTTAAAAGAAACGAAATCGTTCCCGGAGCGTTTGCAGAATATACGCTTACCGGTTTAAAATACACCCTGGTGGCCGGAGCAAGGGTTGATTTCCACAACCTCGCGGGAACGCAGTTTACACCGAGACTGAATTTTAAATACGATTTCACCCCACAGACCATTCTGAGGCTTTCTGCGGGAAGAGGTTTCCGGACAGCCAATATTTTTGCGGAAAGCCAGCCATATTTTGCCTCCAACAGAAGCATTCAGATCTTAGAAAATGGCGGCAACATTTACGGACTGAAACCCGAAATTGCCTGGAACTACGGTGCCAGCCTGCAGCAGGAATTTAAAATCTTCGGCAGGAAATCAACTGTTGTGGCCGATTTTTTCAGAACCGATTTCCAGGATCAGGTGATGGTGGATCTGGACCGTTCCCCTCAACAGCTGAATTTCTATAATCTGGAAGGAACATCATTTGCCAACTCATTCCAGACCCAATGGGATTTTATCCCGCTTAAGAATATAGAAGTAAGGCTGGCTTACAAATATTATGATGTCCAGGCCGATTACCTGGCGGGAAGAAGAGAAGTGCCTTTTATGGCGAAACACAGAGGATTTGTGAATGTTGCCTATACCACCAGTAAAGATAAGCAAGGCGGATTCTGGAGTTTTGATACGACGCTGAATATTGTCGGAAAACAAAGGCTGCCGGACACCTCCTCCAACCCTGCTGCTTTTCAGCTTCCGGCATACTCAGGATCCTATGCGGTTCTGAATGCCCAGGTTTCAAAGAGCTTCAATAAAAAAATCAGGGCTTACGTTGGTGGCGAAAATCTGACATCCTATTACCAGAAGAAAGCAATCGTAGATGTGAAAAATCCTTTCGGAAATTATTTCGACGGCGGAATGGTTTATGCTCCGATTATGAAAACCAATTTTTATATCGGGGTGGATGTGAGTTTTTAGTTTTTGGTTTCATTTATTCATATCTGATCATACAGGCATGGTTTCAGGAATATAAATTTCCGGAGCTATGCCTTTTTCTATATTAACTTTACAAAATTGAAAAGAACAAGTTGACAGTTTGCAAATTTTGGAAACTTTCCATATCTTTATGTTATGAAGATTGTAGAAATTTTAACAAGCGAAAGCTATCCGATAGAAATTCTACCGCTGGAAAAATCAGACTACAAATCAATAACAAAAACAAGATATTTTTTTAACTGGAAAGAAGAAAAAGATCAGCAGATCTATAAACTTGTTATTAAAGGTGATAATGATATTTTGGGGCTTATTTCTTTTGAAATCATTCCTGAAGAATGGAGAATCCATATTAGGCTGCTTACCGTTTCAGAAGAGAATAAGGGAAAAGATAAAAAGTTTGACAGGATTGCAGGAAATCTGATTTGTTTTGTTTCCAAGATTGCCGTAACGGAATTTGCAGAAATGGCATGCATTTCCCTTAAGCCCAAAACTGCAATTTATAAACATTATGTAGATAAATATAAGATGAATATTACAGGTACCACCCTTAGCCTTGAAGTACCGGAAATATTAAATTTAATTAAAGAATATGAAAGCGACTATTAAAGGAAATAGTAATGAAAATGCTGAATTTGGTGTCGACTCAAGATATCAGGACAGCAAAGAACGGGAATCTGATTCCGTTGCCTTGATGGAAGCCCGTCTGAAAAGGATGAAAAATTTGTCCAAAGAACAAATCATGCAGGCCAGGCTGATACAGCTAAAATTAAGGATGGAAAACTATATTCACGCAGAAGCTGATAATACCCGGGACAGTTTTACCGGATTTCTGGAAGCATATATTGATACCTTGTATTCAAAAAGAACCAAATTTGCGAACGATATCAATATATCTGATGTTTTATTAAGCCAGATTATCAACCGTCATCGTGAAGCAGGTAAAGATTTCATGTTAAAACTGATGATCCATTCTGAAAAAATTTTCAATGGCATATCTGATTTTAAAAAAGAAACATGGTATCAAATCTGTTTTCAGGAAAAAATACGTGAGATGATGGCCACCCAAAAAGATTGGCGCCCTGAAATTGAAAAACAGGTAAAACTGAGAGAATTAAATTAATTTTAAATATAAAATATTCAGCATGGTTTCTGAAATCCCATATTTCCGGAGCCATGCTTTTTTGTATCTTTAGCTAAAGAAATATTGCTTACTGATGCTTATTTTTGAAGACCATTATAAAAAACTGGGTTTCGAAACCTTTTCTGAACAAAATCTGAAGGACTTCACATACAGCCGGCACCAATCTGAAATCAAGATTTTTCATGTTCCGGAAGGTTATGAACTGACCATAGACTTTAAAAACTACAAAACCGAAAATCCGGCCCTGTTTTTCCTTACCAGCCAGCATCTGCAGGTGGAACATGGCACCGGAGAATCCCAACTGCTGTATTATAACCGCGACTTTTACTGCATCCAGATCCATGATAAAGAAGTGGCCTGTGACGGGCTGCTTTTTCACAATGTCTTTGAAATCCCTTTTGTTGAGCTGGACAAAGAGGAAAACAGAATGGTTAACAATCTGTTCCGGAGCATAAAGAAGGAACTGGAAGACCAGGATTCGTCTGCTGAAGAAATGATCCGTACCTATGTAAAACAGATCATCATCCGTGCTACCCGGAAATGGAAAAAGCAGAACCTGGATAACGATGTGATCAAAATCCCCGGCAACGAACTGGAAATTTTCCGGGACTTCAGCCGGCTGCTGGAAATCCATTTCAGGAAAAAGCATCATGTATCAGATTATGCAGCGCTGCTGCATATCGCCCCAAAAACGTTAACGCACAAATTTAAAAGCTTACAACTGGAATCCCCGAACCAGCTGATCATTAACCGAATTTTACTGGAAGCCAAAAGACTGCTCTTTTATACCGATAAGCCTGTAAAAGAAATTGCCTATG
Organism: uncultured Chryseobacterium sp.; assembly: GCF_913776365.1. Taxonomy (GTDB): domain Bacteria; phylum Bacteroidota; class Bacteroidia; order Flavobacteriales; family Weeksellaceae; genus Chryseobacterium. The sequence goes on from NZ_CAJYMO010000078.1 coordinate 3,539, forward strand.
ATCTGGGATATGATGATCCGGCTTATTTTAACCGTCTTTTCACCAATAAAACAGGAAATACGCCTTCCAGCTTCAAGAAAAATTATATATCGGGAAAAAAGTACAAGAGTTAGTTCTTTTTATCTATTGAATCGGAACAATATCTGCTATAGCTTTGTCCTATTAAAAAATTCTAACAATAAACAAATTCAACACATTATGAAACGTAATGCAACAGCCGGTTGTAACGGTACCATCAAAGAAGGAAAAGGACACTTAACCACACAGAGCAGCACATTGAACCAGACCCAGTATTCTTTTAACAGCCGCTTTGAAGAAGGAGTCGGAACAAACCCTGAAGAATTGCTGGCAGCGGCCCATGCCGGTTGCTTTACCATGAAATTAAGCGCTGAACTTAGCCAGGCAGGATTTACTCCTGAAGAACTGACTACCAAATCGGTGATTACCCTGGATCCGAGCGCTGGGAAAATTACAAAATCAGAACTTACTCTGACAGCAAAGGTTCCGGGAATTTCTGAAGAAGACTTCCAGAAATATGCTAAAATCGCAGAGGAAGGATGCCCCGTAAGTGCTGCTTTCAATTTTGAAATTACCCTGCAAGCTACTTTGGCAAATTCATAATCCTGTTCTGAGATTATTTTGCGCTAAAATCTTATACTACATATCAATTGAAACGGGCTTTAGCCCGTTTTTCTATTAAAAATCCATTGGTTTTTAGCCTAACCATAAAAAACACCCCATCAATATACCGATCGGTATATTTTTGTATATTTGTCGTGTAATTTATTACCCATGTCAAAAGCGGAAAAGACAAAACAGTTCATTATTGAGAAAACAGCCCCGGTATTCAATACCAAAGGCTACACCTCCACGTCTTTATCCGACATTGCGGAAGCCACCGGACTCACCAAAGGAAGCATCTACGGAAATTTTGAAAATAAAGAGGAAGTGGCGCTTGAAGCCTACCGGTATAATGCAGGTTCGTTAAAAGAAAAAATGATTTCATCTTTCAGCAACAAATTTCCGACCTCAATCGATAAGCTGTATGCTTTTGTTGCTTTTTACAGAGAAAACTGGCAGTCTGTATTTTTAAGTGGAGGCTGTCCCCTGATGAATGCAGCTACGGAATCGGATGACACTTTTCCCGATCTGAAAAATCTGGTCACCCAATCTTTTGTAGAGTGGATTTCCAAAATTTCATCTGTCATATCCAACGGTCAGGAAAAAGGGGAACTGAATAAAAAACCGGATGCGGAAGAATATGCCTCATTGTTCATTATGATGATCGAAGGCGGGATTCTGCTCTCCAAAACCACAGGTGACGAAAAATTTCTGAATCTTGCCTTAGACCATATTCTCAGGATTATTGAGGTGGAATTCATTCCGGAAGAAAAACAAAAAAATTAACATATAATATGGATAAATTAGCGGTCCTGAAAAGCTTTACGGGAAAAGAGTTTACGGCGTCTCCCTCCCCATTCATGAGATGGCTGAAACCGGTCGTGGTTTCGGTAGAAGAAGGCCGGATCGAATTTCAGTACACCGTAAGGGAAGAATGGCTGAACCCGATGGGCAATATGCACGGTGGAGTCACCGCAGCCATTATGGATGATATCATCGGAGCCACGATGTTCTCCCTGAACGAAGAAAATTTCATTGTTACCATCAATAACAGCATTGATTATTTTTCAACTGCCAAAGAAAATGCTCATATTGTAGCCGAAACAAAAATCATCAAAAGAGGAAAACAGTTTGTAAACGCGCAATGCGAAATATGGAATGCAGACAAAACCCGCCTGATTGCCCGGGGAACCTCTAATTTATTCAAAATCAGTAATTAAATGAAAAGAGTTGTTATTACAGGTCTTGGCGCAGTGACGCCTTTAGGAAATACCGTTGAAGAATTCTGGCAAAACAGCATCCGCGGAGTAAGCGGCGCCGGAACCATTACCCATTTCGATACAGAAAAGTTTAAGGTACACTTTGCCTGTGAAGTGAAGAACTTTGATCCGAAAGTGCATCTTACCCATAATGAAATCAAACGGAGCGATCTGTTTTCACAATATGCCATGTATTCGGCTGCGGAAGCCCTGAAAGATTCCGGGCTGGAACTGGAAAATATGGATCCTTTTGATACCGGCGTGATCTGGGGAACCGGACAGGGCGGAATGTGGACCTTTGAAAACGAGGTGATGGAATTTACCAAAGGAGACGGAACTCCGCGTTTTAATCCGTTCTTCGTCCCTAAATTCATTGCCAATATGGCTTCCGGCATGATTTCTATGAAATTCGGACTGCAGGGCATCAACTACACCACTATTTCTGCCTGTGCTACCGGAAATACAGCCATTATGGATGCATTCAATTATATAAGGCTCGGAAAAGCCAAGGTCATTGTAAGCGGAGGTTCCGAAGCTGCCATTACTCCGGCATCGATCGGTGGATTTTCCATTATGAAAGCCATGTCTACCCGAAATGATGATTTTGCTACAGCAAGCCGCCCTTATGATGCAGACCGGGACGGATTTGTGATGGGCGAAGGAGCAGGTGCCTTGATTCTGGAAGAATACGAACATGCCAGAGCAAGAGGTGCAAAAATCTATGCCGAACTTGCAGGAGCTGCCATGACCGCTGATGCTTACCATATGACTGCACCTCATCCGGAAGGAACGGGAGCCATTAAAGCTATGCAGCTGGCATTAAAGGAAGCAGGAATCAATACCGAGGATATCGATTACATCAACCCGCACGCCACTTCCACCCCGATGGGCGACCTGGTAGAGCTGAATGGAATCAACAAGCTTTTTAAAGGGAGTAAAAACCTGGACATCAGCGCTACCAAATCCATGACCGGACATTTACTGGGTGCTGCCGGAGCCGCAGAAGCCATTTTATCAATCAAAGCCATTGAAGACGGGATTATTCCACCGACAATCAATCTTCATAAGATCGATGAAAATATTCCGCAGGACCTGAATATTGTTTTCGGAGAAGCCAAAGAAAAGAACATCAATTACGCCTTGAGCAATGCTTTCGGATTCGGAGGACACAATGCCACTTTGATTTTCAAAAAATTTCAGTAGTATCCGTTAATTGGTTTACTATGCACTATAACTTTATGAATAAAATTAACGCAAAGTTTCATGAGCATCACGTTTAGTAAAAGGGAGTAAAGTAGAGCGGCAAAGCCGCCGATGAAGCGAACGCATATTGCGTAAGCTTCATCAGATCAGCTTGCTGATCCTTCTTAGCTCCCTTATCTTATCCATTAGGAAAATAAAAACTTTGCGTTTAAAAATCCAGAGTTTGGAAAACAAGAAATACATTTTGGATCACATAAAAAGCAGCCAAAAGGCTGCTTTTCCATTGTACGAATTTATATAAAACACCATATGATGATGATGTTGGGTTAATCGGAATCTTTGTCTGCAACAAAAAAGTCATCCGCATCTTCTCCGATCGGGATATAAAGCCTTTCCCAGACTTTGCTTTTCACCATATCCCAGCTATGCCCTTTTCCTTTCAGGTCTTCCGCCAGCAATACGGTTCCGGGCTTGATTATAAAAGTGGAACCATCGGTTACTTTGAATCTGATTTTACCTTTGATGGTGATTACATACTGTCTTCTCGGCGCCGGATGCGCATTTTTCTCCCAGTCTTCGGTTTTGTTGCTCATCCAGAAAGTCGTGGTGTTCATGTGCTTCAGCGTCGGGATTTTCCCTTTTTCAAAGGTGCAGGTACCGTCGGGCTTATTGATGAGCCTGATGGCCGGAATGGATTCCGTGGTTTCTTCTACTTTAACTCTCACATGCTTTTTGTGATGATCTTGTGCATTCATAAAACTCATAGCTGAAAATGCTACAACAAGGCTCATGCCTTTAACAAAGTTTTTCATTTTTAAATAAGATTCTTTTTTTATGGGTGGTAAACGGTATCATGAACCAGCATTCTTTCAAAGAACGGCTTGTATTTCTGTACAAGGGCAAGGTGTTCCGGCAGCTTTCCGTAAGCTTCAAGCTCTTCCAGGCTGTCGAATTCCATCGAGGCGTTATAGGTAAAGCTGTTGTCCAGGACATTTCTCGGACTGGAGGCTGCCGGTCTTCCGTAACGCAGGTTTTTCTGGTAAGGAAGTTGAGCCAGCCCTTTGAAAAAGTTCTCAAACTCCTTCACTTCAGCTTCGGAAAGATCTTTCCTGAGCCAGAATAATAAATAATGGAAGTACACTTTTTTCTTTTTTATGGGGTTAAACATCGGTAAGGCAGAGGCCAGCACATTGCCGGAGAACAGCAGGATTGCTGAAGCCTGTACGGAGCGGAATAAAAATTTCCTTCTTTCCATAGTAAGTAATTCTGTTTATGGGTGGATGCCGCTAGGTGAGCAGGCATTTTGTTTAATTAAAATCAATCCTGTATTTCAGGACGAACTGCCATTTCCGGTCTGAAGCAACGGCATTGCCGGCAGCATCCGGTGTAAAGACAGGACGGTTCTGGGCATCGAAGGTGAACCTTGAAGACATTCCGTTCATCAGCAGGGAGATTCCGGCATCATAAATCACGGCATTGTCATGAAGGCCTTTCAGATCAGACAGCTGCACCCCTACGGCAGGCTGTAGCTGCAGGTTTTTCTTTTCTTTGTTTAAATAAGGCAGCGTTCCACCAAACTGGAGATAATACGTATTTCCGGTTCCGATCACGGGCATGGCATTTCCGGCCCCGTTAAGGCTTGCCAGGGAAGCATCCACTGAAGTTGCCGGGTTATTGGTCCCGACATAACGGATGTAATTCGGGCCGTAATCGTTGTGCATCGCCATGGCATATGCACTTACGGAGGTGCCTTTTTCCTTATTCAGCGGAGCATCATAGAACAGGTCTACGGCAAAGCTCTTCATATCATCATTCACCGTATTCTTGGCAGCATCCTGATGCCACAGCGCATTGTGGATGTAATCAAATCCTGCTCCCAGGCTCAGGACATTCTTTTTCCCGACATACGTTCCCGAATTGAATGGGGTCGAAATGTTTTCCGTATCCAGGAAAGCATACCTGAAATATCCTGAAAAATCTTTATGGGGCGAATTTTTACTGAAGGTGGATACATTCGGTTTCGGTTCGGCAGTCGCCATGGTATACGGATCTGCGACCACCAGCCGGTAATCGAATTTTCCAAGCTGCCCTTTGATGTAGGCGCTGAGTTCCCTCACGGTATAATCCGTGGCACCGGCATTGGATGTAGCGTAGGCCGGAAGGTCATACAGCAGCGTATTAAGCGGCCCTGTCGTAAAACGGGAAAGCCCTCTCCAGGTAGAACGCCCTGCACCGAAAGCGATTTTATCATTAAAAGAATATTCTGCATAGGCGTCCAGCAGATCGAAATAATTGCTGCCTTTCGCAGTCACATTCACATTGGTGGTTCCTCCCTGAAGCACAAACATCAGTTTTTCCGTCGGTTTGTACGTCATTTTTACCCTTACCCTGCGTAGTGAAAGATCGGATACGTCTGATTTTGCATCGTTGTTGATCATGCTTCCCGGATTTAGCTGGGCATAACGGGCCCACAGTTCCGCGTATCCGCTGAAAGAGATATACCGGGAGTGCTGTTCATTGAGATAATGGGTAAGCGCAGGATTATCGAAGTCGTTTTTTTTCTGTGCTTCTGCGGTCTGGCTCATCCCAATCAGTAACGCTGCGATAAGCCCGGTTTTAATATACCTTTTGTCCATAGTGTCTTGATCCTCTTTTCGTTGTTTTGACGGGACAAAATTAGTTTTGAAAATCCGGGAACCTCATTAGAAAACTATTAGAAAACCTTTAGAAAACCATTAATCCGGAGATTCTGTTTTTCTGATAGTAAAATATGAAATACCTTTGTATGGGATTTGTACCACCTCGGAATTCAGGATTTTAAAAGCGTATTCCGGCTGAGATTCCTACCTGAAAAATATTCCAGATGAAAATATTAATCATAGAAGATAATGCCCGGGTTTCCGCACTGCTGAAACGGGGCCTTGAAAGCCAGGGCTATCAGATCTATATTTCGGAAGATGCGGAAGATGCCCTGATCCTGGCAGACCGGATTGCTTTTGAGCTCATCATTACCGACATCATGCTGCCCCGGATGAGCGGAATTGAATTCAGCAAAATCATCAAGCAGAAACATCCCGACCTTCCGATCATTATGCTGACCGCTTTGGGAACGATTGATGAAAAAATCGAAGGATTTGATGCGGGAGCCGATGATTATATGGTGAAGCCTTTTGAGATCCGGGAACTGTATGCGAGAATTAAAGCCATTCTGCTGAGGAAATCATTGTTGCCCAGGAAAGATGAAGAAACAGATATTATTCAGTATCATCACCTTGCCATTCACCGGAAGACCAACCGCGTATTCCGTGATGAAAAGGAAATCATCCTTACGCCGAAGGAATTCAGGCTGCTGGTTTTCCTTGTGACCCATGCAGACCGCATCCTGACCCGGGAAGAAATTGCAGAAAATGTCTGGGGCAACCATTTTGATACCGGCACCAACTATATTGATGTCTACATTGCCTATCTGCGTAAGAAAATCGATAAGGATTTTGACGAGAAACTGATTCACACCAAACCCGGCACAGGGTTTATTTTTACCCGCAATCTATGAAAATTGCTACCAGAACAGCCCTGATATACGCATTGCTTACCGCCGGCATACTCTTTATTTTTGCCTACGTCGTTTATTTTGTATCCGAAAAGAACAGGAATGATGAATTTAATGACCGGTTAGGCTACAAAATCATATGGAGGGCAGAATTTATTTTCGATGCCGATATTGATGATTATAAAATAAAAAGGCTCCACGAACGGAATAAAAAAATGCTGAATGAAGCCGACATCAGTGTTTACAACAGCAAAAAAGAGCTGATCTTTACAGACATCAGCCCAAGCTCGAAAAACCCGTATTACCTTGACCGCCTGATCAAAACCGGGAAGGATAAGCTTACCTGGCAGCGGAGAGAGCGGCAGTACATGGCTTTCAGGTATGAGTTTGACGGTGAAAATTATTACATCATCGGAAGTGCGGTTGACGTAACGGGGCTGGCCCACATCCGGGAGTTCAGGGAAGATATTATCGTCATTTATATTATCTCCGTTCTCATCATCTTCGTTACCGGCTTTTTGTTTTCCTATTATACCCTGAAGCCTCTGAAAGATATCATCATCCAGATCCGTGATATTTCGGAACACAACCTTCATAAGAGGCTGGTAGTTCCGAAGGCGAAAGATGAAATTTATGAGCTTACCGAAACTTTTAATTCTACTTTTAACCGGCTGGAGAAATCCTTCAGCAACCACCGCCAGTTTGTGACCACGATCTCCCATGAATTCCGGACGCCGCTTTCCACCATGATCGCCGAACTGGAGCTTGCCAAAGAACTGAATGTGACGCTGGAAGATTATAAACTTTCCATCAACAATGCCCTTGAAGACGCCACCCATGCTTCCCAGCTTTCCTCTGCCCTGCTGGATTTTGCACGGGCAAGCTATGATGCATCCCAGATCAGCTTTACCGATCTCCGTGTTGATGAAATCCTGGCAGACGCCAAGGTAGACCTGCTTCAGAAAAACCAGGAATACAGAATAGGCATTCACTACATGGATAACCTGGCCGATAAGGATGAAAGCAATTATGATTTCCATGGAAACCCTTACCTGCTGAAAATAGCTTTTCTGAACCTCATGGAAAACGCCTGCAAATACTCATCGGACAGAAGCTGCTTCGTGGAGATTGAAGTTCACCACCAGGTTCTGGACATCCGCTTTATCGATCATGGTATCGGGATTGATGAAAACGACCGGGATAAAATTTTCGACCTTTTTTACCGCGGAGCCAGTAAAAATAAGGAAAAAGGCAATGGCATCGGGTTATCGATTGTGAAAAGGATTATTGAAATGCATCAGGGAATGATTTTGCTCTCTTCCGTACCCGGTAAAGGAAGCATTTTTCAGGTACGATTTATTTCTGAAAATAAAAAAAGCAGCCTTACATAAGACTGCTTTTCTATTTTATTTATTCTGTTTTTATGCCTTCAGCCACTCCGATTTGGAAAGGTAGTTCTGATCCGGGTAATAGATGAAAAGAAGGTTTCTTCCTTTGATCGTATTGATGATCGGCTGGGTAAGGTCCCTCGGAACGGCCGGGCATCCCCAGCTTCTCCCGATTCTCTTGTGCGTAGCGGCAAACTGATCGCTTACATAATCGGCACCATGCATAACGATTGCTCTCCTGTAAGCCGCATCATTAAAGCCTTTGTCCATTCCCAACAGTTTCAGAGAATACCCGTTGTCGCCCTGGTAAGTAGCATCCGTGATATAAAATCCTAAGCTGCTTTGCAACGAACTTTCCGTGTTAGAAAAACTCGTCGCAAATTCTTCGCCTGTATTTTTACCGTGTGCTACCAGTGAGTTGAACAACACTTTTTTCTCATTCATATCGATTACCCAAAGTCTTTTGGTATTGGAAGACATGGAAAAATCGCATACTGTAAGCAAATGGGAATCCTGATTAAGAAGACCTGCTTTTTTCAGGTTTTCAAATCCTGTCATGGCTTTAAAGAAAACGTCGGGATTAAGCTCGTGGCCCTGTTCAAAAGTGATGGAGTGGTATAATTCTTCGGATGAAGACATGGTCTTTTCTGCTTTCACAGAATTCATTTCAACTGATTTTTCAATTCTTTTGGTATTGGATTCATTTCTCATCACGGCCTTTTCAGGAGACCCGTAGAATGAAGTGGTAATCATGTAAACAATACCGAGTACGCTATAAATTCCTTTCATTAAAAATATTATGTTAAATACAATTGCGGGACAAATGTATAAAAACATAACGGGTATAGCGTCAATACTCTAAAAAGTTTAACGCTATTTAAGAAACTTTAACGTGCTGGTTTATAGAATTTAAACCAATGTTTATTTTTCAGAATCCGGAGCAAATTCAAGGCTCACGGAATTCATGCAGTACCGTAATCCGGTTGGCTGCGGGCCATCATCGAAGACATGGCCAAGGTGGGAATCGCATCTTTTACAGAGTACCTCTACCCTTTCCATTCCGAATGCTGTATCCCTTTTATAATATACGCCTTCCTTGTCCGCTTCAAAAAAGCTGGGCCAGCCACAGCTGCTGGAAAATTTAGCATCCGACCGGAACAGATGGTTTCCGCATACGGCACAAAAATACTCTCCTAACTGATCGAACTCATTGTACTTCCCTGTAAAAGGACGTTCCGTAGCCGCTTCTCTGGAAATGGCGTACAGATCAGGAGTAAGGATGTTTCTCCATTCCTGATTGGGAATATCCAGTTTGGTACGGTCTGTCCGGGAATAGTATGGATTGTTTTTTGCTTCGTGTTCCATAGCATCTGTTTAACGGATTTGTATCAGCTAAAATCAAACCATACTCGGATAAAGTCTGAAAATTTAACTTTTTTTAAATAACTGATTCCCGCTGATGCTATTTACAAAACAGTAGTATCCTGATTTTTAAATTGTTGTACTTCTGCAACAATCCGAATAATTAAACAACAGGACATGATATTGAAAAGAAACTCATCAACAATAACCGCATACCGAATCTTATGAATGATGAAGCAAAGAGAAAACAGCTGAATAAATATAAGGCCTTCGCCACCGGGCTGTTCCTTCTGATGGCCGTTATTTTTATCATTACCACCATTCTCCAGAAGCGCATGGATTCCCATTGGATCGGCTATGTCCGCGCTTTTTCCGAAGCCGCCATGGTGGGTGCGCTTGCCGACTGGTTTGCGGTAACAGCACTGTTCCGCCATCCGCTGGGACTTCCGATCCCGCATACCAACCTTATTGAAAACAGCAAGCAGCAGCTGGGTGATAACCTGGGCGGATTTGTCGTTACCAATTTCCTTTCTCCGCAGAATATTCGTCCGTACATCCAGAAGCTGAAAATTTCAAATTTTGTCGGGGAGTGGCTGGGGAAAGAAAAAAACCAGGAAATCCTCATCCGGAATATTTCCGATATCGTCTTGGATATTCTGAACAAACTCGATGATGCGGAAGTCAGCCAGTTTATCAGCCGGAAAGTCTCCGAAATGGCAGGCGACGTCAAGCTCAATAAAATCGTTGGCAACGGAATTACTTATATTACGGAAAAGAATGACCATCAGCGGATGGTTACCAGCCTTTCTTCCCAGATCAAAAATTACATCCTTGAAAACAGCGAGCTGATTAAAGAACGTGTCCGGAAAGGCAGTTACACCTTTATCCCAGCTTTTGTCGATAACAAGATTGCGGATAAGGTTACCACCGGACTTTCGGATTTCTTTGCAGAAATAGAAGCGGATCCCCACCATGAAATAAGAGATCTGATTACCAAAAGGATCCAGGAATTCTCCCGGAATCTGGCTGAAGACCCGAAATGGGAACAGGAATTCGCCACCATTAAAAATGACCTTCTGCAGCCGGAAAAGTTAAATGAATATTCCCGGGACATCTGGGCCTCCATCAAAAAAACCGTCACGGAAGAACTTCAGCATGAGCAGTCTTCCCTGAAAACCTACCTCTCCAAAAACCTGAACGAGTTTGCCCTGAATTTGAATACCAATGAAACCCTGCAGGCCAAAATTGACAACTGGGTCCGCGTAACGGCCTATAAATACATCCTGAAAAACACCCATCAGTTCGGAAACCTCATCAGCTCAACCGTAGGAAACTGGCAGGGAAAGGAATTGAGCGAGAAGCTGGAGCTGGAAGTCGGGAAAGACCTGCAATTCATCCGGGTAAACGGAACCATTGTCGGCGGGCTGGTCGGATTGATTATTTACACGGTGGCGCATTTTTTTATCTGATTCAACGACACAGGGTTGCATTCTGTGCTGGTTTAAATCGCTTCTTTGGGGCTCGTCAAAGTTCGCCAGATATTAACAAAAATCATTAGAATACTGATAGATAAAAAGCAACATCTTCCAGATGTTGCTTTTATTATATATTTATTTCAATAAGTTCCTCTTATTTTCTGCTCTTCATCCATTAAGCCAAGAGCCAGTTGCCAGTTGCCAAAAGCCTCCCGCCAGCAGTTATTTCGCCCTTTCAGGGCTTTTTGGTATCGAAAACCGGATTGACACAGGGCTTCACCCTGTGCTGATGTATGTCACCCCTTCGGGGCTCTGACGATAAAATCAAACCTGAGTTTA
>NZ_CAJYMO010000079.1 GCF_913776365.1 uncultured Chryseobacterium sp.
ACAATATCCCTATGAAATCAACGGATGACGGCCATCCGCTGACTCCGTTTCTGCTCCGGAACAGGTATTCCAGGCCTGCATCAGCGGATGGCCGTCATCCGTTGATTTCATAGGGATATTGTTTATCCTATCCAACTAATAAAATGTAGCTCAAATACCAAAGAGGGATTCTTTTATGTTCCCGTATTCTTTAGATGGCAGCAGCCCATAATCAGGAGAATTCACTACAAGACTGTTCTATAGAAGAATACCGAACGGACTACCCGGTGACCCATTGATTGAGGGCCATACGCTCAGAAAGTTTGGCTTTTTTGTCAGTTGTCTGTAAACATAATACACCTTGATTCTCTGTTTTCAGAGGATGTGCTGTTTATAGATTTTCTTCATATGCAATGGCATGCTCGTCAAAAAAATGCTTTACCGATGTTTTGCTTTTGATGGAGAAACTTCTTCTCTTGCCATTTTTCAACAGCAGAAAAACGGTATCGTTGCCGCCCGTAATGAAGGCTTTGCCGTACTTTTTCGACAGCCTGACGCCCCAGCCTCCGAAATCCCATATCGGATCCGTATTCACCAGGCGGATTTCCCGGATTTCATTCCATCGAATTTTTTTACGGCGAAACATAAACGGGAAAAAATAATATTCGAAATGCGAAGCATCCATTCTGATGTTAAGCCTGGAAAAGAAAAGAAGCAGGGCAATCGGTACCGTAATCCCGATTACGACCCATGGCGACTCATGGTCTTTGACCATGATGAAGCAGATGACTACCGACTGGAAAATAAGCAGAACAGGAAAAGCTATGGGAAAACCTGATGTTTCACGGATTATCTTTGAATTCATAAGCTGGTGACCATATCATATTTCCGTTAAATTAAACAAAAAAACCTTCCCGCAGGAAGGTTTCTGTTAAAATGATGCTTTTATCTTATTAGTTGGATAAAGAAGCAGCGTGGATCAGCATATCCACAAGTTTGTTGGAATATCCCATTTCATTGTCATACCATGAAACAAGTTTTACAAATTTAGGGGAAAGCATGATTCCTGCATCTTTGTCGAAAATAGACGTTCTCTTATCTCCGATAAAATCCTGGGAAACCACGGCATCTTCAGTATATCCTAAGATTCCTTTCAGTTCGCCTTCGGAAGCTTCTTTGATGGCTGCACAGATCTCCTCGTAAGAAGTCTCTTTTTCCAGTCTTACGGTAAGGTCTACAACGGAAACGTCTACGGTAGGAACTCTGAAAGACATCCCCGTTAATTTTCCGTTCAGGGAAGGGATTACTTTACCTACTGCTTTTGCTGCTCCGGTAGAAGAAGGGATGATGTTGTTCAGGGCAGCTCTTCCTCCTCTCCAGTCTTTCATAGACGGTCCGTCTACGGTCTTCTGGGTAGCGGTAGTGGCGTGAACAGTAGTCATAAGGCCTTCTTCGATCCCGAATTTATCGTGGATTACTTTAGCCAAAGGCGCCAGACAGTTGGTCGTACATGAAGCATTGGATAAAATTTTGATATCATCCGTCAGTTCCGTATGGTTTACTCCCATTACGAACATCGGGGTGTCATCTTTTGAAGGAGCGGAAAGGATTACTTTTTTAGCTCCTGCATTGATATGTTTTGCAGCGTTGTCTTTATCTAAAAACAACCCTGTAGATTCAACGATATAATCTGCACCGATGGCATCCCACTTCAGGTTGTTCGGGTCTTTCTCAGCAGTTACCCTGATTTTTTTTCCGTTTACCACCAGGTCGTTCCCTTCTACGGAAACCTCTCCCGGGAAAACGCCGTGTACAGAGTCGTACTTCAGCATATAAGCCATGTATTCGGCATTAATCAGGTCATTGATTCCTACTACTTCGATGTTATCTCTCTCAGTCATTGCTCTGAAAACAAGACGTCCGATTCTACCAAACCCGTTGATACCTACTTTGATTGTTGACATAATAGTTTGTTTTAAATTATATAAAAAATATTAGATTGCTAAAATTTCAGAAATCAGCATAAGGTCTTTGTTGATTTCGTTGTGTTTTTTGATGGCCTCTTCAATAGGCGTATAAACCAGGTCGTTGGAACGCATTCCCGCCATAACATTGGTCTGGCCTTCCATCAGTCCGGTCACCGCACCATAACCCAGCCTGCTGGCCAGCACGCGGTCTGCACAGCTTGGTGATCCGCCTCTCTGGATATGCCCCAGGATGGCGACACGGATATCGTAATCCGGGAATTCCTTTTTGGTCTTTTCTGCCAGCTCATAGATGTTGGCCAGCTTTTCGCCTTCTGCCACCACCACGATGCTCGATGCCTTTCCGGTTTTCTCTGCATTCCTGAAGTTGGCAAACAGCTCATCGATGCTGTCTTTTCTTTCAGGGATCAGTATATCCAGCGCTCCGGTGGCAAGTCCGCTGTTGAGGGCAATAAATCCGGCGTCCCGTCCCATCACTTCCACAAAGAAGACCCTATTGTGGGAAGTAGCCGTATCCCGGATCTTATCGATGGCTTCCATGGCAGTATTCAGTGCCGTATCATAACCGATAGTGTTGTCGGTCCCGAAGATATCATTGTCGATGGTTCCCGGCACGCCGATCACCCGGATGCCGAATTCTTCATTGAAGATCTTGGCTCCGGTAAAGGTTCCGTCACCACCGATGCACACCAGCCCGTCGATGCCGAGCTTTACGCAGTTATCGTAAGCCTTCTGGCGGCCTTCCGGCGTTTTGAATTCCATAGACCGGGCAGATTTCAGGATGGTCCCGCCCTGGTTGATTATATTTTTTACGGAACGCGGCCCCATTTTCAGGAAATCACCGTTGATCAGGCCATTATAGCCTTCCCGTACTCCGTAGCATTCTACATGGTAATAATTGGCGGTTCTTACAACCGCTCTTAATGCTGCATTCATACCCGGGGAATCGCCGCCGGAGGTAAGAACCGCAATTTTTTTCACAGCACTCTCTTTCATCTGGTAAAAAATTTCGAACACAAATTTACAAAAACAAGTTCAGATAAAGGCAGTAAGTTGAGAAGAGTTTTAAAGATAAACCCTTAAAACTTCCTGAAATTTGAAGGTTTGAAAATATACCCTGCTGTTTTGGTTTCAGGATCATCCGTCCGCAGGGAGTACCAGGGAGAAATCTCAGAAGCAAAAGGATTGGAGAGGATGTGGATAGACTGGGCAGGAGTAAATCCTTCGCCCAGTAAAAACAGCCGTTCTCCTTTACTGTTGCTGCTTACCCCGGCAATAAATACCACATGTCCCGGGCTGCCGGGTGTAATCAGGATATCACCCGCTTTCAGGTCCTGTGTTTTTATAACCGGCTCCGTTTCCCTGTTCAGCGATAGGGTTCCGGCATAATTGAATATCAGGTCCAGGTAATTCCTGAAATTCCCATAGGAATCATCATAGGCTGCGGTTTTTCTGAAGCTTACAGAATTCCCGTTTACGAAGGCCCGGATGCCGCTTCTGTACGCAGTCCATGAAAGCAGGTCGCCGCTGGTAAAGTGGAATCTGATCTCATCGGACTTTCCGGTTTTGAAAAGATATTCCGCCCGCAGGCGGATAATGGCATCCGCACATTGCTGGAGGTCCTTTGTTCCGGTATCGATATCGAAAACGGCTTCGTGAAGATGCTGCGTCGCAATTTGCGTTCCGTCATATTTCAGGATAGGGCTTCCGTAAGGCTTGAGTGTAAAATGTTCTATAAAATAGCTGAAGGAGCCGGGTTGACTCTTAATCCATCCGTATCCATCCGGTGCAGGAAATCTCTCCCTGACCGTATTTTTGTTTTTCTGAATATTTTCCTGTACATGATGATCGGGTTCCGGCAGAAAGCGTTCTGCGGTTTTCCCTTTGTCACAGCTTACCGTGAGCAGGGAAATAAGAAATCCCGGAATAATTTTTTTCATGGATATAAATCTTCGGGAAAGATAAAAATAATTCTGTAGACAGAAGTCTGTTTTTTACGTCAGCTGACATGCTGTATTGACTGGTCCTGCCGGCGCATTCCGGCTTTTCATATCGGAACAGGGAAAAAAGGCCATGATCAGATCCTTACCATTTTTCCGTCAGGTATTTCCAGTAACGCCTCGGGACATGCTGAAGGTGAAGTTTGATGTTCTTCCGTTCCACAATATTGGTTTTGGTGAAATACCGCTGCCAGAGGGTCTGGTAATTTTTCTCTTCATCATGAAATTTCTGCTGGTATCTGTTAAGGTTTAACTTTTCATCGGGATAAAAAAAGTCACAGTTCTCCAGGTCATACAGGAGACCATAGTTTCTTCTCAGGTCATAGATCATCCATTTCTGGTCCTGGTACCGGTCTTTGAAATGCTTCCGGACCAATGGAAGCACATTAAAGTCGGGGTCGATCTTGGCGAAGAAAACGCCGTCCTGCATCTTTTCAAAACGTACGAAAGCAGTCATCCGGTGCCGTTCACGGTTGACCGATTTCCCGATCTTGGAGATGGCCAGGATATCGTCATCAGCGTAATTCTTCAGAATATCTTCTTCCGGATACTTCACCGACTGCCTCACCGCCGATAGGATCAGCTGTTCTCCCTGCGGATCTTCCGACAGGTAGACTTTCAGCAGTTCATGGATACCCTGTTTCCCGATATTCTGTTCCAGTTTATTCAGCACCCGCTCCGATTTTTCAGGCTGGGTAATGACTTCATGGATGTCGGCAAAGATATTTTCCTGATGGAACCGGTCGCGGCTGACGATTTCCACATCTTTATACCGGTATTCGAAAACTTCAAATACTGCGGTGAAAAGGCCGTCGAAACTTCCGTCGTAGAGAAGGGTGGTCATGGGTTGATATAGCAATTTAACAGTGTGGCAATGTGACAATTTGAAAATAGGGTAATTTTGAAATTTCATCGATGTCCGGAAATCTTTCTTTTATTCAAATTAAAAATAATTTGGAAAATCCCTGCTTCCGTGCAGAACTCTGATGATCCGGATATGGTCATCCATAATCCTGTAAAAGATAATATGGCTGTCTTTTGGAAAACTGTATAAACCCGGTTTTATTTCATCACGCTTTTTTCCGGAGTACGGATTTAAAATCAGGCTTTGAAAAACATCTTCTATCTCAAGAAAGTATTTTTCTGCCTGTTCGAATCCGAATTGATGTACGGAGTAATCAAAAATTTCTTCTAAGTCTTTATCCGCGATCTCAGATAAAGCATAGAATCTTTCAGACATTATCGTGACGCTTCTGCTTCCGGGACAAGATAATATCTTTCACGGAACGGGAACTTATTGCGCCTTCCCAGCCCTTTTCGATTTCATTCCTGAGATCCTGAAGGGAATGATGCCTGTAGAACTCATGAAGCCGGAGAGCATCCCGGATAACTTCCCCTGCATCAGGAAAATTACCTGATTCCACCTGTTCGGCAATATATTGTTCCTGTTTCTTGTTAAAACTGATATTCATTGTATCTTGTTTTTTCCGAAATTACAAAATCTGTTCTGATATAACAAGGGCATTTTAAAACAACGTCAGCTGCTGTGAAAACTGATTGTGGAACTTGGAAGAGCTTCCGCCGATGATGAGCTTCCGGAAATTTTTATCGGTTAAATATTTCAGGAAAGCATTCCCGGCATTGAAATCGATGAAGTATTTGGCACGGTTAACCGCCGCACCCAGCTTTTTAAGGTGATCAATCGTTAATACCTGGAACCTTCTCGCATTCACAATTTTCTTGGCCGTTTTTACCCCGATTCCGGGAATCCTTAAAATCATCTGATAATCTGCCGTCTGAAGATTTACCGGGAACTGATCCAGGTTTCTTAGTGCCCAGCTCATTTTGGGATCAACCTCCAGATCCAGGAAAGGCATATTGGGATCCAAGATCTCCTCCGCTTTAAATCCGTAGAACCTCATCAGCCAATCCGACTGGTAGAGGCGGTTCTCCCGGAGCATCGGCACTTCCGTCGTCAGGGAAGGCAATCTCTTGTCTTCCAATACCGGTACATAGCCGGAATAATATACCCTTTTCAGGTTATAATTCTTGTAAAAATGATCGGCTACTTTGATGATCTGCAAATCGTTTTCATGGGTAGCACCTACAATCATCTGCGTCGACTGGCCTGCCGGTGCAAACTTCGGAACCTTTCTGAAGATTTTCTTCTCATCCTTGTACTGGGCAATACCGTTCTGTATGTACTTCATCGGGTTAAGCATATCCTGGCGGTTTTTTTCAGGAGCCAGCAGCTTCAATCCGCTTTCGGTAGGGATCTCAAGGTTGATGGACAAACGGTCTGCATACAAAGCCGCCTCCTGCATCAGCTCGTCACTTGCCCCGGGAATGGATTTCAGGTGGATATAGCCGTTGAAGTTTTCTTCCAGCCTGAGCTTTTTGGCTACCCTTACCAGCCGTTCCATGGTCGTATCCGCATTTTTAAAAATTCCGGAACTCAGAAACAGGCCTTCGATAAAATTCCTGCGGTAAAAATTAATCGTCAGATCCACGACTTCTTCCACGGTGAATGCCGCCCGCTTGATGTCATTCGAGCTACGGGAAACACAGTAAGCACAATCGTAGATACAATGATTGGTCAGCAGGATCTTGAGAAGGGATACACAGCGGCCGTCTTCCGTATAGGTATGGCAGATCCCGCTGGCAGAACTGTCTCCCAGAGCCCCTTTTTTGTTTTTTCTAGAGCCTCCGCTCGAGGAACATGATACATCATATTTGGCAGCATCGGCGAGAATTTCAAGTTTTTCTTTCAGGCGGTCAAAATTCATATGAATAATCGAAAATGGTGATATTGTGTGTTATTTTCTGTTCAAATGTAAGCTTTAAATTGATAAAAATCAACCTTTTTTGATTGACGTTATCAACACCGGCAAGTCATAAAATCACTATCTTTACGCTTCATTAAAGTTACACTATGAATCATCAACCGATTGAAGGTTTTTCCAAACTTAGCAAACAGGAAAAAACCGACTGGCTCGTTAACGAATACCTTGGAGGCAACGAAGAATATCAGCATATTTTACAGCA
>NZ_CAJYMO010000080.1 GCF_913776365.1 uncultured Chryseobacterium sp.
GAAAAAATCACAGGAAACCAGGCTCCAGATTCTCCAGACCGCCTTTCAGCTGATCTATGGCAAAGGGTACCGGACCACCAGCGTAGATGAGATCATTGCCGGAACCAAAGTTACCAAAGGAGCTTTCTATTACCATTTCAAGACAAAGGATGAAATGGGCCTCGCCATTCTCAATGAACTGCTGAGACCAGCGTTTGCCACCCAATTCATTACCCCGCTGGAAAATACGGAAAATGCATTGGACCGTATTCATGACCTGGTGTCCAGCCTGCTGATGGAAGATACGTTCATGACGGTGGAAAACGGCTGCCCGGCTTCCAACCTTACCCAGGAGATGGCTCCCTGGAATGCGGAATTTACCAAAACCCTGAATGAACTCTCCAAAGACTGGGAGCAGGCCATCATCAATGCCGTTGAGAAGGATCAGGCAAAAGGTTTGTTGAAACCCGGAACTGACGCCCGGGAAGTTGCCGTTTTCGTACTGTCCGGTTACTGGGGCGTAAGGAACCTGGGAAAACTGGAAAATTCCAGAACGGTATATGAAGTTTTTCTGAAAGGGCTCAGGTCTTATTTTGACAGCCTGAAATAATTTTTTAAAAAAACATACTAATTAGTATGTTTTTTGTTTTACCTTTGCTGCATTATTAAAATCTTAATGATGTATCAGACGCTGACCTTTCTTCATTCTATTTTCCGCTGGCTGGTGCTCCTGAGCCTGGTGTATTCACTATTCAGGGCCTGCAGGGGCTATTTTACCCGCCGGGAATTTTCTAAAGCAGATGATTCCGTGCGGCACTGGACCGCTACCATTGCCCACCTCCAGCTGGTCATCGGGATTGTTTTGTATTCACAGAGCCCTTTGGTTAAATATTTCTGGAAAAATTACCGCCAGGCTAAAGCATCTTTTGATCTCCTATTCTTCGGACTGATCCATATCGGGTGTATGCTGACTGCTATTGCGCTGATTACCATCGGGTCATCCATGGCCAAGCGCAAAGAATCCGGTAAAGAAAAGTTCAGGGCCTTGCTGGTATATTACGGTATTGCCCTGATCATGATATTCCTGGCTATTCCCTGGCCTTTTTCCCCGCTCGCTAACCGCCCTTATCTAAGATAATAATATGATTGATTTATTCAAAACCAAAACCGGAAGGCTGAGGATCATTGCCCTGCTGGAAGGAATTTCCCTGCTGATACTGATTTTTATCGCAGTCCCCTTAAAATACGGATTCCATGATCCTTCACTGGTCAAAATGATGGGACCGGTACACGGCTCGCTGTTCCTGCTGTTTATCTTCAGTACCCTGAGTGTGGGAGTGGAACAGGGCTGGAAGTTCAGGAAAACCACCTGGAAAGTACTGCTGGCCTGCATGATCCCGTTCGGCACCTTTTATATGGACTATCATATCCTGCGCCGGCTATGAAAAATATCCTTCTCTGCTGCGGAATCATTCTCGCCTTATATATAGCCTACAGAATCTATACATTCCAGACCCTGGACGACGGATTGGAACCGCTGATCCGGAACGGAGCAGTGATCCTTGATGTGAGAACCGAAAGTGAATACCGGACCGGCCATATTCCCGGCTCAAAAAATATCTCGCTGGGCACCCTCCGCGAAAGATACACGGAGCTGGACCCGTCAAAAACCTATATCACCGTATGTTCCCATGGACTGAGGAGCGTAAAAGCGGAGCATATTTTAAAAGAAAGAGGCTTTAAAAATGTCCGCAACGGAGGCGCCTGGACCGACCTGCAGAAGAGTCTTGACCTGACAGGACCGAAGTAGGCAGGAGATGAACTTCCGAAGTCTTTACCTTCAGGGCGGCAGCACCAACTCCTGCGTTTACAGGCCATGATGCAAACAGAAGCGGTGGTTTTCCCTGTTCCGAAAAATACAGGGACCTGCCGCTTACAATCAATCCGTCAGAAATCAGAACACCGGCCGTTCGAATCACAGGCACTTTTCCCTTACGATATTATTCCCCTACAGACTTCTTACGGAGAAAAGACTGCCCTCATGTCTTACAGGCTTAAATACCGTCCTCACCGGAGATCCCGTTTCGTACTGAACGGCGAACTGTGCTTCCGTGCCCGGTCGCAGATCAGATGGGTAAAATAGGACTTGCCGCCTGTTCTCGCCTCAGTAAAGACCTCCGCTTCAAACCTGAGTTTCAGCTCCCAAGTATCCCATTTCCGTATTCCTTCCGCATAAGGATCAAAACTGCATTTCACTTCAAAATGCTGCCTGTTGGGGTCGCCTACAAATTCCACAACAATGCTCTGTGCTGCTTTCTGCACTTCTTCCCGTACCGTCGCCTTAAGTCTCATTTACCGATTTTTTCCAAAGCTATAACGGTAATGCGACAAAACGCGTCGTGTTTTATTTTCCAGATGACAAAATAACCGGAGGCTGCCGATTATGCTATAAATAAACAACTATAATTTATTGCTTTAAAAACAATTAATAAAATATATAAAATTGTTTCATAGTTTTTACAAAATTTAATTTATTTATTACCAGTACTTTATACATTCACTATTATTCAACAGTAAATAGATATGATTAAAAATATTCTGTTAAAAAAGGGTTTGTTTTCAGGTATAATAAAGTATTTCACTTCAAGTTTCCTTATCAATATCAATAAATCTACAGGCATATACAACTGTAACCGGTGGTCAATACCGTTCTGCAAACATGAAGTAAAAGAGAAAAGCTTAAATAAAACATTTGCTAACCATCATATTCCGCAGCTCTTCAGGAACAGGATGAAGCAGAAAGCTATGGATGAATCATCTGCATGCACTGTAAGGTTTACCGGATCAGCTTAACCCTGCCCTTCCTGTTTCTTCATTCAAAGCAAACGTAAGGTCTGAAAACTTCCGATACGATCGTGAAGGCTATGAGCACTAACTTTAAGCAGATATATCGTAGTTTATTCTGAATCAATCCGTCCGGCAGTTTATTTATGACAGGATGGACACTGCCCGACATCTGCTTCAGGAAATATTCATTTTCCGGTACAGGCCCGTGCAGGCACAACACTTTTTTATCTACCTTTGTGTAAAACTAATTTCCTGTATGAAAACGCAGATCCTGAATGTAAAATCCCAATTTCCGCTATATTTGAAGACATGAGATACGGCCGGCAATTGCGGCAGCCTTGTTTCAGATCTGGCCAGTGATATGTAGAAAAAGGGGCAAATCCAACAATGAATCAGTAAACCTATGAAATTCCTCCATACCGCAGACTGGCACATCGGCCAGCTGTTTCACGAATATGACCGGACTGCCGAGCACCAGCACTTCCTCGACTGGCTGCTGCAGGTCCTTAAGGATGAAAAGATTGATGCCGTACTGATCAGCGGTGATGTATTTGACATCTCCAATCCTTCGGCAGCATCGGTAAGGATGTTTTATACCTTCCTGAACCGGGCTGTAAAGTCCGATCCGGATCTGCAGATTATCATTACCGCCGGCAATCACGACTCCGCTACCCGGCTGGAAGCGCCCAAACCGCTGCTGGAGTCTTCCCGTATTCACCTTATCGGATGGGTGGAAAAAGATGCAGAAGGAAAAACCGATTATGAAAAGCTGCTGGTACCGGTTTATGACCGGTCCGGAACAGTACATTCCTGGTGTCTGGCCGTGCCTTTTCTCAGAATGGGCGACTATCCCGTAATCCCCGACTGTGAAAACCCCTACACCGAAGGCGTGACTGCTTTCTACAGGGAATCCTTTGACTATGCCTGCCGGAAAAACCGCGATGGCCTGCCGGTCATTGCCATGGGACACCTGCATGCGGCCAACGCAGAAACCCCTGAGCTGAATGATGCCGAAAGACCCATTATGGGCGGCGTGGAATGTATTTCCGCTTCGGCATTTCATCCGGACCTGAGGTATGTAGCGCTGGGGCATATCCATAAGGCCCAGAAAATCGGAGGGAAAGAACACATCCGGTATTCCGGAAGCCCGCTGCCGATGTCATTTTCAGAAATCAACTACCGGCATCAGGTGATTGTTTTTGAACTTGACCGCGAAATCAGCAGCATAAAAACCCTGGAAGTCCCGGTATCGGTTCCGCTGATGAGAATTCCGTCTCAGCCCGGACCGCTGCCTGAGGTTCTTGCACTCCTGGAACAGATTCCGGCAGCAGACCATTCAGGTGGCCCTCCTCCGTATCTTGAAGTAAAAGTATTGCTTGACGGCCCCGAACCGGCCCTGCGGCATAAAATTGAAACCGCCTTACAGGGCAAAAAAGCAAAGCTGGCTAAAATTACGTCTGTTTATGCTGCATCTGACCGGAAAAACGCTGAAACGGTCAGCCCCGAAAAGCTGGATGAACTGCAGCCCGCCGATATCTTCGGGAGAGTCTACCGCTCCAGATACCATACCGATGTTCCTGATGACCTGATGAGTCTTTTTCACCAGGTATCACAGGAAGTAAACCAATCCACAGAATAAGATAAGAACACCATGAAGATAGTAGCCATCCGGATCAGAAACCTCGCCTCGCTGGAAGGAAATACGGAAATCGACTTTACGGCAGAGCCGCTGTGCTCGGCAGGCATCTTTGCCATTACAGGAGCCACCGGCGCCGGGAAATCCACTATTCTTGACGCCCTTTGCCTGGCATTGTACGGGAAAACGCCACGCTATCTCCAGGCCCGTGAAACCGGGATTGAAATCCGTGATGTCCAGGGCAGTACCCTCAGCCAGGGCGACGTAAGGAGTATCCTAAGGGACGGAACGGCAGAAGGTTTCGCCGAAGTGGATTTCAGAGGGACGGACGGGATGCATTACAGGGCCAGATGGAGCGTAAGACGGGCCCGCAACAAAGCTGACGGAAGCATGCAGTCCGATTCCGTTACCCTTACTAACATTACCTTACAAACAGATATTCCAGGCAGGAAACAGGAAACCCTGAACGAAATCACCCGGCTGATCGGCCTGAACTTCGACCAGTTTACCCGGTCGGTCTTATTGGCGCAGGGTGATTTTACGGCATTTATGAAAGCTGCCAGGGACGAAAAGGCTTCTCTGCTCGAGAAACTTACCGGTACCCACATCTATTCTGAAATTTCCAGGAAGATCTACGAGAAACATAAATATGAAGAACAGCTGCTGCGGGAACTTGATCTCCGGAAGGACGGGATCGTCACCTTTACCACAGAGGAGCTGGAGGAACTTCAGGCAGTACAGCAGGCACTTGAAGAGCAAATCGGTGCCCTTGAAAAAGATAGCGTACGCCTTATGGAAGAAATTACCTGGCACCGGGACTCTGCTAAGCTCCGTACCTATCTGGAAGAAGCAGAAGCAGCGTTCCGCAAGGCCGGCGAAGACAAAGCCGCCGCCATGCCCAGGAAGGAAAAATTATCTGTTGCAGAACAGGTACAGCAGGTCCGCAGCACAGCAGATGCCCTTAGCCGGGCAAAACAGTTTCATAAAGAGAAAACAGCTGCCCTTGGCCTGCTGAAAGAAACCATTGAGGCACAACAAAAAACCAGGGAACAGCTGGAAGGTAAGCTTATTTTTTCGGAACAAAACCTGTCGGAAAGAAACAAAGCATTCGGCGATGCACTGCCCCTGCTCAGCCAGGCCCGCCAACTGGATATGCTGCTGAAAGAAAAAAAAGAACAGGCCGGAACGGCTGCTGCAGAAGCGGAAACCGCTGCTGAAAGCTACAGGCAGCAAAGGAAACTGCTGAAAGACAAACAACAGAGCCTTACAGACGTTTCGGAGCGGCTGGCAGCGATTTCCGATTGGCAGAAAGAGCATGCCGACAGAAGTGGCGTTGCCGAAAACAGGGACCTGATCCTTTCCAAGCTCCGAGATGCCGGTAAATTCCTAGATCTCATGCAGACAGCCCTATCCGGACTGGATAAAATAAAATCCCGCACCGAAACAGCACGGACAGCAAAGGAAGCAGTTGAAAAAGAATGGAAAGAGCAGCTGGAACAGCTGAGCCGGCTTCAGAAAACATATACCTTCAGGGAAGAAAAACGGACAGCTGTTCCTGCAGATCTTCTCGATAAAGAAAAGGCTGATGCAGATCTTGAATTTGAAGCGCTTCTGAAGGCACAGACGCTGTGGCAGGCCGTATACACCCTGTCTCAGGAAACGGATCTGTTACGCCTTAAACTGGAGAAGGATCAATCGGAATACGGGAGCAGAAAGATATTATATGAAGAACTGGCCCGGCAGCTGCCCCTGGAAAACGGGCGGAAAGAAACGGCTGCAAAAATCCTGGCACAGGCCCGCCTGGCATCGGCGGAAAACGTTGAGGCCCTGAGGTCCGGCCTTACCGACAATGACCCCTGCCCGGTCTGCGGAAGCACCACCCATCCTTACGCATTACACCATCCGCAGCTTGCACATGTTCTTTCCACGCTCGAAAAAGCTTACGAGGATCAGGAAAAACAATACCTCAGCCTCTACCGCCGGCACAGTACTGCAGAACAGGACTGCCGGAACCTGGAACAGATGATCGCCGGCCAGACAGAAGAGCTGGCCCGCAAAAGAGCGATGCTGGAAAATAAAAGACGGGACTGGGCGCGGCTGCCGGCTGCACAGGAAGGCCATCAGCTGACGGACGGGCATATCCAGGGATGGCTGGACGGGAAGCTGACTGCACTGAATACAAAACGCGACGGACTCTCTGCCAGGATAAAAGCCCTTTCCCTTGAAAGACAACAGTCAGAAGAAGATAAGAAAGAAATTGAAAAACGCAAAGAAACCGTAACCGGACTTTCTGACAAGATCCGCGACCTCACCGCTCAGCTGGCATTGCTGCATGAGCAGGATACCCATCTTGCAAAAGAACAGGATAAAGCAGATTCGGAACTTAAAGAAATAGCATTGAACCTATCCCCCTATTTTACCGCTTCCGGATGGATGGAACACTGGAAAAACGCACCGGAAGCATTTACGGAACGGATTGACCGGTTTGCCGCACAATGGAGAGAAAATACCGAAAAAAAAGAAAAGCTCACCCACGAAAAACTTGCCCTCGAAGCAACCGTAAAAGAACTGGAAAACCAGGAGAAAACCAGCATTTCAGACTTAGAGCAAAAGCAGAAAACGCATGAAAAGCAGCTTCAGTATCTCCTGGAAATCCAGCAGCAGCGCAACCTGATCTTTGAAGGACAGCCTGCAGATGCCGTAGAAGACAGCCTCAGGCAAATGGCAGCAGACGCTTTGAAACAGCATGATCTGCTCAGAGAGGCCCTGCAGAATCTCCTGCTGGAAATCACACGGCTGCATACCCGGCAGGAAGAAACGGAAGCAGCCCTTCTGACAGCCGGAAAAGAAGCGGAGGCAGCCAGTGACCGGCTGGAAAACTGGCTAGACGTTTACAACAGAAAAAGCAGCCTGCCGCTTACGGTAAAGGAACTGCATGAACTGCTGGACCTCAGCCATGAGTGGATAGAAACGGAACGGATCTTCCTGCAGTCTGTTGAAGAGGAAGTGACAAAGGCAGAATCCATTGTTACGGCAAGGAAGCAGGCCCTGACCGGCCATCAGGAAAAACGTCTGTCCGGGCGTAATGCTGAAGAGCTTGATGCCCTGCTGACAGCGGTAAAAGCAGATGCCGAGCAGAAAAAACACAAGAAAGGGGAAATCAGTTTCCGGATACAGCAGGATGCGGAGAACAGAAACCGGATCGGCGACCTGCTGAAAAGCATCGAAGCCCAGGCTCTGATCGCAGAAAACTGGAGCAGGCTGAATGAAATGATCGGATCGGCAGACGGTAAAAAATTCCGCCAGATGGCACAGGAATATACGCTTGATACCCTGTTGGGATACGCCAACATCCACCTGCAGTCCCTGACCGGACGCTACAGGATCGAACGGATCCCTTCTTCGCTGGGTCTCCAGGTAGTGGACGGGGATATGGGA
>NZ_CAJYMO010000081.1 GCF_913776365.1 uncultured Chryseobacterium sp.
TTTTCGATGTATTTCCATTTTGGAACCGAATGATCCCGGTTTTCAGAAACTTTCACAATCAACGACTGTCCCGATTTCAGCTGAACCCTGACCGAATGATCCTGCGTCTCTGCAATTCCGGAATCGCCGCTTTCAGGATTCATCAAAATCACTTGTTTTCCCATAAAATTCAAGGGAATATGCTGATTGATTTCTTTCGGGGTATGATTGACGATATAATAGTATTTTCCGCCATCAAACTTTCTCCTGACAAATTTCAATCCCGTATCAGTCAGTTTTTCTCTTTCTACCTGTAAGAATTCCAAGCCTTTTTCAACGTCAGAGTCCAGCACTATTTTCCCTTTCCCGAAGGATGCTGATTTAAGATTCCCGTTTTGCTGAAAGGGAATGCTGTGCCATAAAGAATCCAGCTCAGTTTTCCGCGGGCCGGCTTCAAAATACCCGGGAACATCTTTCGGCTCACTCTGAAAGATGACGGATGCTCCGTTTCGGGCTATATGTAAAATATTATTTAACGTAGATGCAGGCAGATAATTCAGTTTGGGAACAATCAAAGCCTTGTACGAGCCTCCTTTTTCTGAAACCTGAATCTCCTGATTTTCAAGATGTGCTTCGCCCAACATTTTATCCGAAACCATATCGAACGAATATCCTGATTTTCCCAATTTCTCCAGATTGTCGTAAAATGCAGTGGGATGCAGCCATTTTTCGGTATTGTGGATTTTAAAAGCCATTTCTTTTCCTTTCGGACTCCCCCATTGATCGTAGACCGGCCAGTACATCAGGATATCGTTGTCGGATTTTCCGGTTTGTAAAACAGACTGCGTTCTTTCGATATAAGCATTCAGGCCTTTGATATTCGGCCACAGACTGTTGTAAGGAACAAAATCCGTAGATGCGTAGAACAGCCAGCCCGGGAAAGGCACGTCTGCCGGCGTGTATGTGGTTCCATGGTAAAAGATATGGTTGATGCCCGACAGGAAAATCTGTTCCGCCTCAGGTTTTACCTGCGACCATGAAGTCTTGAAGTGCTCCGTCAGCCAGGTAAACGATTCATTCGAGATCAGCGGTTTCCCTGTGACATTGGCCGCTGAAGATGCGAATTTCAGCATATTGATATCGGGAATTTCTTTGGTATTGATATCTTCCTCATTTCTCCTTAATCCCTGAATATCGAACTTTGTGCTTCCGAACGTTTCGGATTCCGGAATATCGACGGCCGCGTACAGGTCCAGCAGGTTTCCCGGTGAACCGTGCGCCTGGTTGGTGTTTTTCGAGTTCTTCGAATGCGCCCAGCCGGTGAAGTTTTCCGTAAAATGATTCAGGATGAGCTCACTCATCGTTTCACGGTAATCGGATTTTATCCTTCCCGCCATCTCACTTTCATTGTCATCGACCAGATATCTCACATATGCACTCAGATCATAGCCTCTCCTTTTCCTGAATTCCGCCTTGAAATCCGGCGTCCAGTCCGCATTGTATACCTCATAACTGTCATTGAAAAACGAACGGATGCCGTAGTTTGAATTTCCGAAAGCCCTGTCGAATGTTTTCAGGTAATCGTTGGTGGCAGCAGATGAAAAGTGATCCAATGTATAGCCATCACCGCCCGGAGCGGCACGTTTTACCTTCTGCCCTGTTTTACCGGTAAAAATAGCGTAGACAGTCCATGTTCCCGTACCGGGCTTCCAGTTCAGGGAACCGTCAGCTGTAACTTTATCCGTCAGAACAATGGCTTCATTATTCTCATTGTAAGCAGTGACGATATCGGGTTTTATGATTTTTACCTTCTTTTGTTTTCCGTCCTTCAGCACGATCTTTTCAGAGAATTTTTCATCCGGCTGAATGGTGTAGGTCTGAACGGTCATTTTTGTGGCTGCATCCTCTATGCTCACCTGCGGACCACCGATCGGCCATCCCGTTCCCACAGCCATATCAACGCCCATATTAAGGCTCTTCGCTTTATCTGTTGTAAAACGGAGCATGTTCAGCCACCCCGGCGAAAGATAGCTGAGATAACGGTTTTCAAAACCTTTAGCCCCGTAAATCGGGACAATTTCCACTCCGCCAAAGCCGGCTTCAGACAACGTGGACAGCTGTTGATCCAGTCCTTTTCCGTCAACAGCGCTTCCCATCCACCACCAGCGGGTCCACGGCCGTGCAGTATTGCCCGCTTCCGGCCACGGAGCCTGTGCGGAAAGATTTCCGAAGGCGAAACAGAGAATGCTGAGTCTGACGATATTTTTAATTTTCATTACTTTATTTTACATTAACCAAGCTTCATTCTAACCACAAATCCAAGGTTCTGCGAAGTGAGCAGTCACATAAGATTCTGAACATATTCTTTTTTCTTCCGTTAGTTTCAAACGGGCCTATTCCCAATCCCCTGAATCCGTCCTCTAGGGCTTCCCGGATGCTATCAATTTCCATCGGGTTTCAGAGATTCCGTAAAAACAGATTCCGTCCAGTGGAATTTTGTTACATCGTCAGGTTTATGGAGGTTAAAACTTTTATAATTTCCTGATATGTACCGGCTTAAAGATAAATGCTGTTCAACGATAGATTTTACCACGCATTTTGCCAATTCATAAGCTCCGTACGCATTGAAATGGGTATCATCTGCCAAAGCCGCCGGCTGATGCGGATAAGCTTTTGCCGGGTAATGGACGAACGCCTTTTTTGAAGCTTCCGGACCCATTGCTTCGAACAATGTTCTGCTTAAAGCATTCAGATCAATCAGATCCGTCTTTTCTTCTCCGGCAATTTCCCTCACCGCATCCGGAAAATCATCCAGCGTATTGACGATTTTATTATTTTCATCAAAAACCCTGCGGTTCATGGAAGTGACCAGCACCGGTACGGCTCCTGATTCTCTTGCTTTCCGGATCCAGTCTTTCAAACGTTTTCTGTATCCCGATGTTTCACTGTTCCCATATTTCTGGTCATTGTGCCCGAACTGGATCAACAGATAATCCCCCGGTTTTATGCTGTTCCAGATCTTATCGATCCGGTGACGGTCTTCAAAGGCTTTCAGGGTTTCGCCGCTTTCGGCATAATTGGCAATCACCACTTCATCCGGAACGAAAAAATACGGCAGCATCTGTCCCCACGAGGCCCACGGTTCGTACTGTGCATCCACAACCGTTGAATCTCCCGTTAAATAAATCGTTTTTGCCGTTTTATTCGGTCGGATAATGACCGCAGAGACCTTCGGTGATTTCCCGGTAAATTCTATGGTCAGCAAATGGTCCCAGTGCAGGTATTTCCTTTCCCTCGGTTTCAACTTCACAATTCCGGCCGGCGTTCCGTCCTGCTTCCGGATGATGCTGTCCTTTACATGAACCGTGATTGTTTTTTCAGCGGTTTCCCCTTTTTCCGTTCTGAAATCGTTCAGCATCAGGCGGCGGTTTTCCACACGGACTGT
This sequence comes from uncultured Chryseobacterium sp., assembly GCF_913776365.1. GTDB lineage: Bacteria > Bacteroidota > Bacteroidia > Flavobacteriales > Weeksellaceae > Chryseobacterium. The sequence goes on from NZ_CAJYMO010000081.1 coordinate 3,425, forward strand.
GGTTTCCGAGCTTCCTTTGGTATCGCCCAGTATTAGTTGGATATCATAATTTCCTTCCGGAAGCACTACCGAAAAATAGAATGGTTTGTCGCTTGTGATAAAATCTCCGGTCAATGCATCACCTTCGTTGTCAACCGATTGCAGATCTGAGATATCCATAAATCCGTATCCGGTGCGCTGAGCAAACTTTGTTGCCGGGGTTACCTGCACAAATCCTTCTTCGACCCTGTTCCCGCCAAAATCAAATTTAAAACCGGTCTGCTGGGCCAGCAGGAAAGGTGCTGAAAAAAACATTAACAATCGTATCATCTTCTGCATCTTTAATCGGTTAAAATATTTTCTTTCGGCATGGTGAACTGTGGTTTCTCATCTCCCGGATCAGGTAATCCGAAATAGAAATACAATGTTCTTTTAAACGTTCCGTTCAGATGGTTCGGTTCACTTTCCGGCCCCAGCGATTCGGTTTTATCATTGATATTGAAGGCCAGTACCGTTCCCAGCGGCGGAATAGCGTCTAAGAACGAAATATTTCCAGGTGGCAGTTCCGGGTAGCCTTTGGCTCCGTAGATTCCATAAAAATCGAAAAGCCGCACCAACATTTTCTCTTCTTTGGTTCCTACGGTTATCTTTCCCTCCGCTGTATCCAGCTGCAGCCATGAGACATCATCAAAATACCCTTTGAATTCAGGATAGATCCAGGGTGACTGTCCGGTTCTTGACGAATTCTTCAGGTTCTGCCAGACGTTGTATGCCTGGCCCTGCAATCGGTTTTTCCAGACATGGTAAGGCCCTTTTCCGAGCCATTTTGCACTGATGACATAATTTTCAGGCTCATCGAAACTTACGCCTGCAAACCGGTAATTTCCTGACAAGGAATATTCATAATCCAATTGTAAAATACCGCCTGGATCAAGTTTCCAGCGGATGGTATTTCCGTTTTTATACTTTGCTTCAATCAGTTGATTCTGATCTTTTGCATAAGCTTTTATGGATGACAGTTCCATTGCTCCGTTCACGAAGACCGGCCCGTTCCGGAAAGACATTTTCTTGCCTTTTTTATCGGCAATCACCGATTTTAGCAATCCGTCTTTTTTTCCGACGGCAAATTCTTTTTCACCTGATTTTAAAATAAACAGTGAATCATTTTCAACAACGGAGACAGGAAAGTCTTTGATCAGCGTTTTTGAAAATTGTTCAGAAATTTCTTCATTGGACCTGATTTTCCAGCTCCAGGTATAGATTTCTTTGCCGGAAGGATCGGTAGCCGTTACCAGCAAACCTTC
>NZ_CAJYMO010000082.1 GCF_913776365.1 uncultured Chryseobacterium sp.
TAAAATAATTATTGAACAGCTCCGGTTTTTTCAGTAAAATTTCTGTCGCCAGCAAGCCGCCCAAAGATTGTCCGAATATATATTTTTCCGTTATCTTAAACTGATTTTCGATATACGGTTTTAATTCTTTTTCAAGAAAACTGATGAACTTATCGGAATGTCCGGTTGTCGGGTAATTCTTCTGCAGATCTTTCAAATCCGTATGAAAGGTAAAATCTCTTTTCCGATCAATATTGGCTATCCCTACCACAATGGTTTCGGGCATGGAATACATCTGATTGAAAAACTGAATCAGTCCGGTAACATGAATAAAGTCTTCATTCATGCTTCCATCCAGCAGATAAATGACCGGATAGGATTTGGTTTTATCAAAATTCTGCGGAAGATAGATATTCAATACTCTGTCTTCATTTAAAATTTTAGATTTCAATGTTCGGATTTCACCGATCGTTAAGGGTTTTATATTGTTGTTCTGGCCCGAAACCATAATTGAAAGCCCAGACATCATAATGAAGATCAGAAGAATTTTTTTAATCATTTTTTACTTTACTTTTTCTAAACCTCATAGGTTTTGAAAACCTATGAGGTTTGTATAAAATCATATTCTACATCAGACTGATGATATGCTATGAAATCATTTACCGTATCAAAATATTTCATCATTTCTGTTCTCTCAATATTACTTGGTTTTGTTATATCGATATAAGCATGATAAGATGAATATCTCCAGTTTCTGATATCCTTTATTAATCCATGATTCACCGGATTATTATGAATATAGTGCAGTAATTTAGTCAGATATTTTTCATCATTCACTCTTTTACGCTTTAAATAATCGAGAAAGAGAGATCCTGTCCTATTGTATCTTTTATTATAGGCTTTTGCATACCCGTTTAATAAATTACTAAACTGTTTCATTAAATAAAAATGCTCATTTTCAATCTGCTTTAATTCTTTAAACCTCAGCAGTAAATGGAAATGATTCGGGAGTAAACAATACGCATATATTTCAGCAACAGGAATTATATATTTTAAAATCTTCTCTAAAAAATATCTGTAGTTTTCCTCTTCCCTGAAAATTAGATCTTTTCCATTAGCATGGGTGTAGATATGATAGACATATCCGCACTCAAAATTGTCGATGTTTGTGTTTTTTTTCATTTTTGTGTTTTTTAAAGCCGAGGCTGTGCTGAGCCTATAAACCTCATAGGTTTTAGAAACCTATGAGGTTTGTGTATTACTTCACATCATCCCAAATACTATAATCGATAATTTTAGTTGGAACCTGTTTTACATATTCGGTGAACGGCTCGCAGGGCAGAATGGCATCTTTCCCTTCTCTGGCCAGTTCCTGATACAGTTTTGTGCCTTCGGTTTTCCATTTGATCATTTCATCGGAAACATCACGGATGATCTTTGCCGGGCTTCCGACGATCAGCTTTCGGGCTTCACACCTGAAGTTGGCGGGTACAAAAGCCAAAGCTCCGATTATACATTCGTCACCGATAACCGCTTTATCCATCACCACGGCGTTCATTCCCACCAGACAGTTTCTTCCGATATGTCCGGAATGGATAATGGCTCCATGACCGATATGGGCCGATTCTTCCAGAATGGTTTCAATTCCCGGAAAGACATGCAGGGTACAGTTTTCCTGAACATTCGCTCCGTCTTTCACCATAATTTTCCCCCAATCGCCGCGGATGACCGCATTCGGGCCCACATACACTTCTTCACCGATTTCCACATTCCCGATCACCACTGCCTGCGGATGAATGTAAGCAGAAGGTTTGATGATGGGCCGGATACCGTGGTAGGAGTAGATATTCATAAATTTTTTATTAAAAATTTAATGTAACAATGGATTAATGTACAAGTTTACCTATAGATGCTTCAACAAGCTCAGCATGACATTACGTAAAATTGTTGCATGGCTACATTGTTACACTGTTACATTGATAAATTGTTATACTATTAAAAAAGTTATACTTTTTCAATCACCATTGCATAGCCCTGTCCTACACCGATACAAAGGGTACACAAGGCATATTTTTTATTCTGTTTCTGTAATTCCACGGCGGCAGAACCGATGATCCTGGCTCCGGAAACTCCCAGCGGGTGACCGATGGCAATAGCGCCTCCGTTTGGATTTACTCTGGAATCATCGTCTTTTAAACCCAATGATCTCGTCACCGCTAAAGCCTGGGCGGCAAAGGCTTCGTTCAGTTCGATGACATCCATATCATCCAGTGACAGGTTTAATCTCTTCAAAACTTTCTGAGCAGCTTCTACAGGGCCAATCCCCATGATTCTCGGCTCTACACCGGCAACGGCAGAACCTAAAATTTTAGCGATCGGCTGAAGTCCGTATTTCTGTACGGCCTCTTCACTGGCTAAAATCAATGCCGCAGCACCGTCGTTCATTCCTGAAGCATTTCCGGCGGTTACGGTTCCCCCTTCCTTTCTGAAAGCAGGGCGAAGTTTCGCCAGTCCTTCCATTGTAGAACCCGGTTTAATAAATTCATCTTTATCGAAAACTTTAGGTTCTCCTTTCTTCTGTGGGATTTCCACCTGTACGATTTCTTCCGCCAGCCTTCCGCTTTCCTGTGCTTTGGAAGCTTTCTGCTGAGACCACAGCGCAAACTGGTCCTGGTCCTCACGGCTGATCTGGTGCATATCGGCTAAGTTTTCCGCTGTTTCCCCCATGCCGTCAACCCCGTACATTTCTTTCATTTTCGGGTTAACAAACCTCCATCCGAAAGTAGTATCGAACATCTGGCTGTCTCTTCCGAAAGCCGTGCTCGGTTTTGACATCACGTACGGCGAACGCGTCATATGCTCTACACCGCCGGCAATATAAATTTCACCCTCGCCTGAAGCTATCGCACGGAAGGCATTGGCAACGGCAGACATTCCTGAAGCACACAGCCTGTTAACGGTCTCCCCTCCGATTTTATAAGGAAGTCCGGCTAACAGCAGAGCCATTCTCGCCACATTCCGGTTATCTTCCCCAGCTTGGTTGGCACATCCAAAGATCACATCCTCAATTTCCTGTACCGGAACTTCCGGATTTCTTGCGATGATCTCTTTGATGACAATGGCTGCCAGATCATCGGCTCTTACTTCTGAAAGGCCTCCGCTTAATTTCGAAATCGGAGTCCTGATATAATCGATAATATATACGTTGTTCATTGTTTTTAATTTGAAAATGAGTTAATTTGAGAATTTGAAAATGAAATAAAGCATCAAAATAATTTTCAAATTGCCTCATTTCCAAATTTTCATATTTATAATTCCGTTACTTTCTTTCCTATTTTATAAACCGTCCCTACAAATTTGGCAATCAGTTCTTCGTGCTGATTGGTAATCTTAATATCATAGACTGCGGTCTTGCGGGTTTCGTTGGCAAGAATGCTTTCTGCCCTGAAAACATCGCCTTCTTTTCCGGCTTTGGTAAAATTGATTATACAGTTGAGGGCAACGGCAGCGTCACCGGAATTGTTGGATGAAAAGGCCAGTGCCGAATCGGCAAAGGCAAACGTGACGCCTCCGTGTACCGTTTTCAGCCCGTTGATCATTTCTTTTTTAACGGGCATTTCTATTAAACAATAGTTTTCTCTGACTTCGATCAATCTGATATTCATCCATTGGGAAAAATGATCCTGATCATACATATATTCTGCAACCTGCTTGGGTGTCATTTATTCTTATTTAAATTTTTAAATTGTATCAAATCTTTCCAGGTGTAATCTCTGCCGTCCAAGATGAAGTAGGCTAAAAAAATAAAAATAAAGTATACTAGAAAGCCATATCCCCATAAACTTTTTTCATCATCCCATCCGAGCATATAAAAAAGAAGCTTAATGAGAAAAAAACCAGTAGTAAAAATAATCGCATTTACCAGAGCGCGCAGAAAGTTTTTCTTTGTAAATATTCTTTTAAGCATGGTTTCGGTTTGGTTGGAAGTATTTATGGATGGCTTATTTCTGCATATAATTCATCAGCCAACCGATCGTAAATGTTCATGGTTTTACCCAGAATGATCTGGCCATTGGAAAGATTCTCCGTATGTAAAGCATCACTTTTATCCTGATAGGACGCATTTAGATCGATCCCGTCTTCCAGTGCGATTCTTTTAATCAGGGCCTTATACTTTTCATTGAATTTACCCAACAGTTCAAGTTTTTCCCGATCATCTTCGATTGAAGAAAGCTCCTGAACCAAATATTCTTTTTCAATAAGAAGCCTGGTTTCCAATTCGGCTCTGACTCTTTCTATATTCATGTTATTGATTTGAAATTAACCAATTTGAGAATTTGAAAATATTGTAAAAAACCATTTCCAAATTAATCCATTTTCAAATTGTCTCATTTAATTTACGGAGCAATGGGCTTTGCCTGTACCTTTCTTCCTGATATTCTTCGTAAAGACCTTGCAGGGTTTCGGAGATTTTTTCGTATCCGATTTCCTGTCCCCAGGCCAATAATCCTTTCGGGTAATTTACGCCTTTCTGCATCGCCAATTCAAGATCCTGATCACTGGCGATGCCTAATCTTTTGGCTTCTACCGCTTCATTGATAAGCATGGAGATGATTCTCAGGAAAATCTGCTGGTACAACACCTCATCCTTTTGAGGTTCGGGTTTGGTCGATCCTTCCGCATAATCATAGAACCCTTTTCCGGTTTTTCTACCGTGAAGCTTGGCTTCCGACATTCTTTGCTGCAATAAAGACGGCTTGTATTTCGGATCGTAGAAATAATCCTTGTATACCGTTGTGGTTACAGAGAAATTCACATCCACTCCAATAAGGTCCATCAATTCAAACGGTCCCATTTTAAAATTTCCTAAAGTTCTCATGGCATCATCCACCTGTTCTGGTGTAGCAATGTTTTCTTCCACCATCCTTAGTCCTTCTCCATAATACGGACGGGCAATCCTATTCACGATAAACCCCGGAATATCTTTAGCGATAACCGGTGTTTTCCCCCAATCTTTCATGAGATTATAAATTTTTTCCGGCAATGACTTTTCAGTCAGCAGAGAAGGGATTACTTCTACCAATGGCATCAGGGGCGCCGGGTTGAAAAAGTGGATTCCGATGAAACGTTCGGGATGTTTCAGTTCCGCACCAAGGGAGGTAATGGAAATAGATGAGGTATTAGAACCAATAATACAGGTTTCGGAAACATGGTTTTCCAGTTCTGTGAATACCTTCGTTTTAATTTCTTTATTTTCAATGATGGCTTCTATGACCAGCTCGCAGTCTTTAAATCCCTTCAGTTCTGTAGCAATGGAGATATTGGATAAAATTTCAGTCATTTTTTCGCCTGAAATTTTTTGCTTATCTACCAGTTTAGTAAGTGTCTTTTCCAAACCGAGGGTGGCTGTTTCCACCTGTCTGGCATTCGCATCATATACCCATACTTTGCATCCGTTGGTAGACGCTACCTGTGCGATGCCTATCCCCATGGTTCCGGCACCGATGATTCCTACTTTCATATATTGAATTTGAAAATTTGAGAATGTCTTAATTTGAAAATTATTTAATCTTGGAAGTTGAAATGATTTTCGAGAGAATCAGGATAATTTCTTTGAGTTCTGAAAATAATTTTTCATCCGGCGACTTCAGATAAGGAGACATCATACATAACAGGAGCCAGTACTCTGTCTCATCTGCTTCTTTTGCCGCAATTTTTAATTTATGAATGAAATCTGCTTTGCTTTCTGCATTTTGAGCTTCTCTAACATTTGCGCCAATAGATGTTCCTGCCTTAAAAACCTGATTAGCTAAAGGATACCTTTTAGCTTCATATAAAACTTCAGAAAATTCGATTATTTTCAATGCAAAATCAAAAGTCTTATTAACGATGACATTTTCTTTATCATTTCTCATTTTCAAATTCTTAAATTACTATATTTTCAAATTGATTATTTTCCTTTATAATCAGGTTTTCTTTTCTGTAAAAATGCGTTTACGCCTTCGATAAAGTCTTCTGTTCCGGCAGCTTCCTGCTGAAGGTCGGCTTCCAGTTCCAACTGTTCTTTCAAGGTATTGTTGTAAGAGTTGGCAAATGCTTTTTTGGTTAGTTTGAGAGCTGCTGTCGGCATATTGGCCATTTTCTCCAGAATTTCCATTGACCTGGAGTTGAATTCTTCTTCAGCAAAAACCTCAGCGACCAATCCATACGATTTTGATTCTTCAGCCGATAATTTTTTCCCGGTAAATGCTAAATAGTTGGCCAATTGCCTTCCCAATAATTTCGGTAAAAAATACGTTCCTCCGGTATCAGGAATCAATCCGATATTGGAGAAAGCCTGGGAGAAATAAGCTTTGTTATTGGCCAGTACAAAATCACAGATCAGGGCAAGCATTGCGCCGGCTCCTACTGCAGGACCATTTACCAAAGCTACTACCGGCTTTTTGCAACGGGTAAGTTCCATTACCAGCGGATTATAGTAGTTGGCCACGATTTTCCGGATCACCTCATGATCATCGTGCTCCTTACCCTTGGTGAAAGCGTCGTCCAGGTTTTGTCCCGAACAAAAAGCCCTTCCTCTGCCTGAAATCGCTACACATCGTACGATGGGATCATTGCTGCATGCATGGATAAAATCTTTCAGATCCAGCAGTGCCGGCTTTGTCAGCGCATTCATGGTTTCCGGCTGGTTGAGGTAAGCGATTTTCAGCTTTCCTTCAAAATGCGTCTCAATATCGAGTTGTGTGTACATAGCTTTAATTTTTTAATTTGAAAATTAGATTATTTGAAAATGGTTAAAAACTGTTTTTAAATTTACACATTTCCGAATGAATCAACAGGTGAGCCCATACGAATTTGAAAAAAATTTAAGATAATCCCTTACAATTGTTAAATTTTCAAATCAGCACATTTTCAAATTGATTAATGGCATTTAAAATAATCAAACGGTTCCAGGCAGTCCAGGCATTGGTAGGAAGCCTTACATAAGGTAGATCCGAACCTGCTGATCTGCTTGGTGTGTTCAGAACCACAGCGTGGACACTTTTTCGGTTTCCCGATATGATGTTCGTCAGCTCCTTTTTCAGGAGGAGTGATTCCGTAAGCCCGTAGCTTTTCCCGGGCTTCATCCGTCAGCCAGTCGGTCGTCCAGATCGGAAACATTTTGGTGACTACTTTTGTGTCCCAGCCGTTTTCCTTCATGATCTTGATGATGTCTTCCTCAATGGTAAACATGGCAGGACAGGCAGAATACGTTGGCGTAATGGTAACTTCACAGGAATTTTCCCCGGTTACTTTTGCTTCCCGGACAATACCCAGTTCCACAATATTGATGACCGGAATTTCCGGATCGGGAACCATTTCTAATATGTCTAAAGGATCTCTCATTGATTAATTTAAAATTTGAAAATCGGAGAAATTTTAAAATTTAAAGCGGTCCGTCATTTTCAAATTAGCACGCTTTCAAATTGATTAATTGATTTTTACCAGGTACATCCCGGATATGCTCTCTGCATGTATTGCAGTTCACAAAGCATAAATCCGAAATATTCCGTATGATATCCTGTTCTGGATTTCGGCTGCATGAAAGGATTTGTTGGATATGCTAATCCAAATTCAGCAAAATCTTTCTGTGTGATCGCCAGAAACTCTTCATACAGCGTATCTGCATCCGGAACTATATTTAAAGCAACCAGATCATCCTCGCCTTCGGTTTTTGCAAACAAACCTTTGGTATATTCCCAGATATTTTCAATAGCCTTTTCCAGGCGGGATCTGCTTTCTTTTGTTCCCTGGGCGAAGATTTTCATCCAGGAAGCCGTGTGGGTATAATGGTACCGTACTTCTTTTAAAGATTTCTGGGCAATAGCAGAAAGCTCTTCGTCCGCAGATTGGGATAAAGCTTCATACATCAGCTTCTGATAGATTGCAAAGACATAAACTTTCAGAATCGTTTGTGCATAATCTTCGTTGGGAAGTTCAGTCCAGTGGGCATTCACATATTCATGCTCATATCTTAAAAAAGCAAGATCGTCTTCCGTTTTGCCGTTATCGATCACTCTCGAAGCGTACACATAAAAATTGTTGGCCTGGCCTAATTCATCCAAAGCGATATTCGTTAATGCAATATCTTCTTCCAGATAAGGCCCTTCCCCACACCATGCCGACAGACGCTGCCCCATGATGAAGCTGTCGTCTGCCAGTTTTAATAAATAATTGTATAATGGATTCATTATTTTAGCTTTTGGCTTTTGGCGTATAGCTTTCGCAAATGGCAAGAAGCTAACAGCCAATCGCTGTGTTACATATTTTTAACATCGTTAGGGATCTCGTAGAAAGTCGGGTGACGGTACAGTTTGTCGTCCGCCGGATCGAAGAATGCTTCTTTATCCACCCCTTCGGAAGTAACGATATATTTGCTCGGTACCACCCAAACGGAAGTTCCCTCTTTTCTTCTGGTGTAAACGTCCCTGGCATTCTGCAACGCCATTTCGGCAGTCGGTGCCTGTACGATTCCTACGTGTTTGTGGGACAATCCCGGTTTAGTCTGGATAAACACTTCCCACATATCTAAATTTGCCATAATTAAATTAATTTAACAATGTATCAGTGTAACAGTTTACCAATAATAAAAGCTAAAAGGCTCAATATACTGGTAACTGTAACTTACTACATTGGTAGACTGTTACATTATTCTATTACTTCTTTTTGTTGTTTTTCTGCAAACGCGGCGGCCGCTTCTTTTACCCAGGAATTTTCTCTCTGGGCTTTTCTTTTGGTTTCGATCCGCTTTTTGTTGCACGGTCCGTTTCCTTTCAGGATTTCCATGAATTCATCCCATGGCAATTCCCCGAAATCGTAATGCTGTCTTTCTTCGTTCCATTTCAGGTCTTTATCCGGAATGGTTAAGCCTAAGAATTCAGCTTGGGAAACCGTAACATCAACAAAACGCTGACGGAGGCTGTCGTTGCTCTCTCTTTTCACCCGGTAATTCATCGAGATTTTGGAGTTTGGCGAGCTGTCGTCATTCGGTCCGAACATCATCAGCGCCGGCCACCAGAAACGGTTCAGAGAGGCTTGTGCCATTTCTTTCTGCTGCTTGGTTCCGCGGCAAAGCGCCATCAGGATTTCATACCCTTGTCTTTGGTGGAAGGATTCTTCTTTACAGATCTTCACCATCGCCCTGGAATAAGGCCCGTAGGAATTACCCATCAGCATCACCTGGTTCATAATAGCGGCACCGTCTACCAGCCATCCGATCGCACCGATATCTGCCCAGCTCAACGTCGGGTAGTTAAAGATGCTTGAGTATTTGGCTTTCCCGGAAAGCATATCTTCATAAGTCGCATCACGATCGGCTCTGATGCTTCCGTCGCCTAAAGTTTCGGTAGCGGAATACAGGTATAATCCGTGTCCGGCCTCATCCTGAACTTTAGCCAGCAAGGCCATTTTTCTTCTCAAAGAAGGTGCTCTGGAAATCCAGTTGGCCTCCGGCAGCATCCCGACAATTTCAGAGTGGGCGTGCTGGGAGATCTGACGAACCAAAAGCTTCCTGTAATCATCAGGCATTACATCTTTCGGCTCTACTTTATTTTCGTCGTGTACGTATTGTACGAATTTTTCTAAGTCCATAATTAAAATTTTTCAAATTTTAAAATATAACAATATAATAATTTACCAATGTATCAATTTAACAGTTTACCAATAAAATGCTTCGACTAGCTCTGCATTAAAAAATTGATTGTTATATTTTTATATTGATAAATTGCTACATTCATTACACACCATAATTCAGCATCACCACGTTGGTGGTCGGGTGGCACTGGCAGGTCAGCACATAGCCTCTGGCTACTTCTTCCTCGGTAAGCGCGTAGTTCTTTTCCATGAAGACTTCTCCTTCCAGAACTTCGGCTTTACACGTACAGCACACTCCTCCTTTGCAGGCAAACGGCACCGGAAGATTGTCCTTTAATGCTTTATCTAAGATACTTTCTTTTTTTGAGTTGAGGTGGAATGAATATTCATCGTCATCAATGATTACCGTTACCATGCTTTCGATATTGGCAATGGCTTTGAATTCATCGCTCATCTCTTCCGTATTCTCTTCATCCGGAGCGGTGAAATACTCAAACAAGACCTGGATGGCCGGTACTTTTTTATCTTTTTTCAGATAATCTGCCACACTTTTGATCATTTCTGAAGGACCGCAGATGAAATAAGTAGCTTCCTTGACATCGATCTCAGGATGTCTTTCAAAAAGCTGTTCCAGTTTGTCCGGACAAATCCTTCCTTCAAACAGTTCATCCTCATGTTTCTCGCGGCTTACCAGGTAAATAACCTTCAGCCTTCCGTTGAATTTCTGCACCAGTGCGTCAATTTCCGCCTTCTTCATTACATGGTTCATGCTCCGGTTGCTGTAAAACAGATATGCATTGGAATCCGGTTCCTGATATAAACTTTCTTTGATGTTGGAAAGCACAGGACTGATTCCGCTTCCCGCAGCCAGTCCGATATAGGTTTTCACGTTGGTCGGGTGATACGAAGTATTGAAACCGCCCATCGGAGGCATGACTTCCAGCACTTCATCCATATGAAGATGTTCGTTGAAATAGCCGGAAACCTTTCCGCCTTCCAGCAGCTTAACCAATACTTCCAGCGTGTTGCTTTTTTCGCTGGGTGCATTACAGATGGAATAAGAACGCCTTTCTTCATTTCCGTCGATCATCATACGGAAATTAAGATACTGCCCCTGCCTGAATCTGAATTTATCCTTCAGCTCCTCAGGGATTTCCACGGCTACATTCACTGCATCGTTGGTATCTTTCTGAACTTTTACCGTCTTTAATTTGTAAAATGAATTCATTTATTTTTTAGTATTCTGTTAATTTTTCCACCTTCGCATTTCGGAAGGCTGTCCTGGGCATGAATCTTCACTTTTGTAGTGATACCTACCCGTTTTTTAATTTCGTTTTCTATAGTTTTTCCGAAATTTCCGACAAAAATAGCATAATCGTCGGTATTTAAGCTTAAATTTTGTGCTCTTACCCATTCATCATCTACTTCTACATCAACATCCAGGGCAACACACATCTGCTCTTTCTCGACAGGCGTAAGATAATAATTGGGAACAACCCCTTTTACATGAGTGAATGCTTCTTCAATCTGGCTTGGGTAAACATTTACGCCTCTTACGATCAGCATATCGTCTGCCCTTCCCAGGATCGGCTTCATTTTTACCATCGTCCGCTTTCCTTTTTCATCATAATACAGGCTTGTAATATCGTTGGTCCAGTAACGCAGGAGCGGCATGGCTTTTTTCGTCAGTGTAGTAATCACCAGGACCCCTTCTTCTCCGAAAGGAACCGGCTGTTTGGTAACCGGGTCTAAAATTTCAGGATAAAAATGGTCTTCCCAGATGTAAGAACCGCCTTTTTCCTCAAAGTCTTCCACCGAAACTCCGGGACCGATGATTTCGCTCAAACCATAAATATTTACGGCATGGACCCCCAGACGTTCTTCGATATGATGCCGGATGATTTCCGTCCATGGCTCTGAGCCTAATACCGCATATTTCAGGCTGATGTCTTCAGGAGCAATTCCTCTCTTTGTCAGTTCGTCTGCAATCGTCAAAGCATAGGAAGGTGAGCAACAAAGGACTTCAGGTTTAAAATCCATGATCAGATCGACCTGTCTTGAAGTCATTCCCCCTGAAATCGGGAGTACACTCATGCCCAGCTTTTCCGCTCCGTAATGAAGTCCGAGTCCGCCGGTGAAAATACCGTATCCATAGGCATTATGCAGCTGCATTCCCGGTCGGGCTCCTGCTGCATTGAGTGACCGGGCGACCACTTCACTGAACAGTTCGACATCTTCTTTAGTATATCCCACCACCGTTGGCTTGCCCGTTGTCCCGCTGGAACAGTGAATCCGCTGCAGTTCGTTTTTCGGAACGGTGCATAATCCGAACGGATAGTTGTCTCTCAAATCCTGTTTGTAGGTAATCGGCAGTTTAGCAATGTCTTCAATGGATCGAATATCTTCTGTTGAGAGTCCGGACTCCATAAATTTCCCTGCATAAAACTCCGATTTCTCACCCAGGTATTGTACCAGATTAACCAGCCTTTCGGACTGAAGTGCCCGCAGCTGATCCAATTGTAAATATTCCACTGAAAAATCCATAACCAAACTAACTAACATTTGTTAGGTGTAAATGTAAAAAGAATTTTAGAATTGACAAAATTTTTATGATTTTCGTCATGTGGGAGTGTTACAACTCAGGAAGATGATGCTTAGCACATAAGAAACATAAGATTTCAGTAAAGCTTTGCGCGTATTTCAGAGCACATAAGAAATAAAATCAAAGATTTTATTGGCATTAAATCAAACGATATGGTGACTAAGCGGAGCAGAAACCAAATTACTATCCTATGAAATTTAGAGACCTGCTGAGAATCCAAACACAAAAGCGGCAAAAGATATTCATGCTGTAAAATAAAGCGAAGTATAAAATATACAGACGCATACAAAGTTTTTAAAAATCTTTGATTTTTTCTAATGTGCTCTTAAAATATTTTCAGCCTATCCAAAAACCATCTCTGTGACTTATGTGTCAAAACAGACGCAGTCCTCCGTGAACTCTGTAGGAGAATAAAAAGCCAGCTCTAAATATTACGTTTTCCCAACAACCCAAACAGGATCTTATCCCGGATTTCATCGGTAATTTCCGTGGTGGATTCCGTGTTTCTTTTGAACCAGAAATAGGAATTGTTGAGGGTATGGAGAATAAACCTGGTGGTGAAAGACGGCGACCTGAGTTCCCACTGCTCTGCTTTGTAAATATCAGAAATCAGCCGCTCTACTTCCTGCTGATAGTTTTTCCGAAGTTCTATAAATTCAGGGAGCCTTTCTTCGAGATGCTTCCATTCGTTGGAATAAATGTGGGTAACGTCACGGTTCTGAAGCACAACGGACAAATGCCTTTCGATAAACAGGTCGAGCTTTTCCCTCGGTGCTGCCGATGTATTTTTTACCTGCTGAAGCTCATCGAAAAATTCCTGGGCAATCCCAAAGCAGATCCACTCCAGGATCTCTTCCTTAGAACGGATATGTGCATATAGTGAAGCCGCCTTGATATTCAGCCGGGTGGCCAGGTCGCGCACGGAGCTTCCCATATACCCTTTCTCCTTGAAAAGTTCTACGGCAACGTCTAATATTTTCTTTTGTTTCTCTTTAAGTTCCATCAGGCAAAACACAAAAGTACTTATTTTCATTGTAAAACAGGATTCTGGAAATATGATTTTTAATGGCCGCCCCAATTCACATTGACCTTTACTTATATCATCCGTCAAAAATGATCTGAATTTTCCATATTCTCATCGGAGAAACTTCCGGGTATTGTCATTAACGTTCTGTTTCCTGTAAATTATAACTATTCACTGCATGACGATTATTCCGGAATTTTTTAGTAAAATTTAAAGAATCGGAAATTTTGTCAAGGGGTTTTATGTGAAAAAATGAATATTCCGGAAATTTTGTCCTTATTTTTTGAAAATTCAACAATTGAATACTTTTTGCGATATTCCTCCTGAATTAAATGATTAAATACGATGGAGGGCATCAGAAATTAGAAAATCGGATTTGAAAAATTAACATTTATGAGACTTCTATGGTCTGAAATCTGATGTCTGAAATCAATACTTAAAACAGAATAACATCAAAAATAAATAGATATGAATTTAAACCAATATACTGTAAAATCGCAGGAAGCCATCCAGGCCGCACAACAGGTAGCCATGGAGTTCGGCAACCAGAGCATTGAGCCCCAACATCTTCTTGAAGGTATTTTTCAGGTAGATGAAAATATTTCGCCCTTCTTACTGAAAAAGTCCGAAGCAGATGCTGCTTTGGTAAGAGAGCGCAACCGTGAAAATTTAGAAAAACTCCCAAAAGTACAGGGAGGGAATATTTACCTTTCCCAATCCGCCAACAAAGTATTGCTGGATGCTCCCAATATTGCCAAAAAGATGGGCGACGAATATGTAACGATCGAACATTTATGGCTTTCTCTAATCGAAACAAATTCTGAAGTATCGAAGATGCTGAAAGATATGGGCGTAACGAGAAACCTGCTGGAGGGCGGAATTAAAGAATTGAGAAAAGGAAACAAAGCGACTTCTGCCAGTTCGGAAGAGACGTACCAGTCCTTAAATAAATACGCTAAAAACTTCAACGAATTAGCTGCAGAAGGAAAACTGGACCCGGTAATCGGGCGTGATGAAGAAATCCGGAGAGTACTGCAGATTCTTTCGAGAAGAACCAAAAACAATCCGATCTTAATTGGTGAACCCGGCGTCGGTAAAACCGCTATTGCAGAAGGGATTGCCCACAGGATTATCAGCGGCGACATTCCGGAAAACCTGATGGATAAAACATTATACTCATTGGATATGGGAGCCTTGATCGCCGGTGCCAAATACAAAGGGGAATTTGAAGAAAGACTGAAATCAGTAGTTAATGAGGTAATTAAATCCGACGGCCAGATCATCCTTTTTATCGATGAGATCCACACCTTGGTGGGAGCCGGCGGTGGAGAAGGTGCCATGGATGCCGCCAATATTCTGAAACCGGCTTTGGCAAGAGGTGAATTAAGAGCCATCGGTGCTACCACCCTTAATGAATATCAAAAGTATTTTGAAAAGGATAAAGCATTGGAGAGACGTTTCCAGAAAGTAATGGTGGAGGAGCCGGATACCGAATCGGCCATTTCCATTCTTCGGGGAATAAAAGACAAATATGAGGCGCACCATAAGGTGAGAATCAAAGACGAAGCCATTATTGCTGCGGTTGAAATGTCGCAACGGTATATTTCCGACCGTTTCCTGCCGGATAAAGCAATTGACCTGATCGACGAAGCTTCCGCCAAACTGAGAATGGAAATCAATTCCAAACCGGAAGAGCTGGATGTCCTCGACCGAAGACTGATGCAGCTGGAAATTGAGCTGGCTGCCATTTCAAGGGAAGGTAACCAGACTAAAATCGACCATTTAAAAGAAGATATTTCCAGGATTTCGGAAGAAAGAAATGAAATCAATGCCAAATGGCTGAAAGAAAAACAGAAATCCGAAGATCTTACCCAGATCAAAAAAGATATTGAATCCCTGAAACTGGAAGCGGAAAAAGCTTCAAGAGCCGGAGATTATGCTAAGGTAGCAGAAATCCAGTATGGGAAGATCAAAGAAAAAGAAGACGCGCTGCAGAAACTGGAACTGGAAATGCAGAACCATCAGAATGAACTGATCAAGGAAGAAGTAACTTCTGAAAATATTTCTGAAGTGATTGCCAAATGGACCGGTATTCCGGTGACCAAGTTGCTGCAGTCTGAAAGAGAAAAGTTGCTGAGCCTTGAAAATGAACTTCACCACAGGGTGGTAGGACAGGACGAAGCCATTACGGCAGTCGCCGATGCGATCCGAAGAAACAGAGCCGGATTGAGCGACGATAAAAAACCGATCGGATCGTTTCTGTTCCTGGGAACCACCGGAGTCGGAAAAACGGAGCTGGCCAAAGCCTTGGCGGAGTTTTTATTCGATGATGAGAACAATATGACGAGAATTGATATGAGCGAATACCAGGAACGTCACAGTGTATCCAGACTGGTAGGTGCGCCTCCGGGATATGTAGGGTATGATGAAGGCGGACAGCTGACGGAAGCCGTGAGAAGAAGACCGTATTCCGTGGTACTGCTGGATGAAATTGAAAAAGCCCATCCTGATGTTTTCAACACGTTGCTTCAGGTTTTGGATGACGGACGTCTGACAGATAATAAAGGACGTGTAGTAAATTTCAAAAACTCGATTATTATCATGACCTCGAATTTGGGTTCTCACCTGATTCAGGAGAATTTTGAAAATATTACCGATGAAAACCAGGATGAAATTGTTGATAAAACGAAAGATCAGGTTTTCGATCTGTTGAAACAGACCTTACGTCCGGAATTCCTGAACAGGATCGATGAGATCGTACTGTTCCAGCCTCTGAGAAAAAAAGAAATCGGAAAAATCGTGACCTATCAGTTGAGAGGGTTTAATGAGATGCTTTCCAAACGAAATATTATCATGACCGCTACTCAGGATGCTGTGGATTACTTAATGAACAAAGGCTATGATCCTGCCTTCGGGGCAAGACCGCTGAAAAGAGTGATCCAGCAGGAAGTTTTGAACATGCTGTCTAGAGAAATCCTTGCCGGAAAAGTAAACGACGGCGATAGAATCACACTGGATTATTTCGATGAAACCGGTCTGGTTTTCAGACCCGCTGATTTATAAGTAGTTTTTTTCATATATATTATTTTTGTAATGAGTGCCGCAGATTTTTCTTGTCTGCGGCACTTATTTTTTGACCGGATTCCGGAATTAATTCAACAAAGCACACTATCCACCCAAAATAAACCCTTAAACATTCCTTTCAAAACATTTATTTTCATCAAAAAATACAGCCATATAATATCATATATTTATTTAAATTACAAAAATGTTATTTATTGAATAACAAAATAATTCAACATTCGTGTGAAATACTTGCACATGAATTCCAGATTATTTAATTTCATCTTACGTAACAAAATATATGATTTTATGAAAAAAGTAGTACTCGGAGCCCTTGTGCTGGGCTTCATGTCTTCCTGCAACAGCGACCAGCTTTCCAACCAATCCGAAGAGCAGAATCAGCCGGCTGCCGTTTCTACGGGAGGAGCGGCCTTACAAAGAGGCTGCGCTTCTGAAGAAATCAGAAAAGCGGCCCTTCAGAACAGCGCTGAACTGAGACAAAAATATTCTGATCTTGAACTGAAAACGGAAAATTTCGAAAATGCACTCAAGATGGGGAAAGTCCTGTCAGATGGTACCGTAGAAATTCCCGTGGTAGTCAATGTTTTATACCGCACCTCTTCCGAAAACCTTTCCGATTCCCGGATTGCTGAGCAGATCGCCGTTCTGAATGCCGATTATGCAGGAAGCAACAGTGATGCCTATAAAATCCCTACTGAATTCCAGGGTGTGAAGGCAGGTGATGTGAAAGTACGTTTCAGGCTGGCCAATACGGTAAGAAAATCCACCACCAAAACCAGCTGGAGCACCAATGATGCGATGAAAAGGTCTTCCAGCGGCGGAATTGATGCCACCAGCCCTTCCAATTACCTGAACATGTGGGTAGTCGGCAACATGGGACAGATCCTGGGATATGCTACTTTCCCTGAATCTGCCGGAATGTGGAATGACGGTGTAGTAATCGCCGCCCCTTATTTCGGTAAAACCGGAGCTTCCTCCCCTTTCAACCAGGGAAGAACCGCTACTCATGA
Organism: uncultured Chryseobacterium sp.; assembly: GCF_913776365.1. Lineage (GTDB taxonomy): Bacteria > Bacteroidota > Bacteroidia > Flavobacteriales > Weeksellaceae > Chryseobacterium. The sequence continues at coordinate 17,333 of NZ_CAJYMO010000082.1, forward strand.
GGTAGGCCACTATCTGAACCTGAGACATATCTGGGGCGATGCCAACTGCGGAAATGACCTGGTAGCCGATACACCGACGCAAACCGGTGCGAATTCCGGGAAACCGAGCTATCCGCTTTACAATACCTGCAGCGGAACCCAAAGATCCGTTATGTTCATGAATTATATGGATTATGTGGATGATGCCGCCATGTTCATGTTCTCTGCCGGACAAAGAACGAGAATGCAGTCTGTGGTTGCCTCGTCGGGAGCAAGATCAGGACTGAGGCTTTATTGATCTGATTATCTTTTCATTAATTTTTTATAATAAAGGCTGTGCGGATTCCCGTGCAGCCTTTTATGGTAAAGGCCGCCGTCGTACCGTCTTTCCTCAGATCGTGGCCGGATATGGCGGTCCAAAGAATTCCTTCTGTAATAAGTTCAGCAGCTTTTTAGCCCCTGAAAAAAACAGTTCTCTCTACCATGTAATGAAACCGGCACTCCGGATGTCTTACCTGTAGAAGCAGATATCTATGAAAAAAGCAATAGGGCTGGCTGCCATGATCATCGGCATTTCGGTTTGTTCTCAGGAAAGCAAGCCGGATACGATCGGGAAAACCAAAGAAATCGAGGCCATCATTTTACAATCGCAGCGGAAGAAACAGTATTCGGACAGGGCGGTATATACCTTTGACAAAGAAGCGCTTGAAAAAGCAAGATATGCCAAAGATCTTATCAGGACCCTGCCTGAACTGCAGCTTGACCCTATCTCCAACACCCTGAAAAGTACCAAGGGCGGGACTACCCTTTTTCTGATCAACGGTATTGAAGCAACGGACATGCAGATCAGAAGCGTACAGCCTTCCGAAGTGTTGAAAGTGGAATATTACGACATTCCGCCGGCACGATGGGCAACCCGGGCAGACCAGGTAGTCAACCTTGTTACCAAAAATCCGGAAACGGGATATGTTTTCGGTACGGATACCACCGCCGCTTTTACCACAGGCTTTGTCAACGGTTCCGCTTACGGGAATTATACCAAAGGTAAAAATGATTTCGGAATGGAGTATTCCATAGAGTATCGCGATTATGACCACCGGGCAGTCAGCAGTATTTACGATTATAACCTTAACAATTCCCGTTACCGTTCCGAAGAAAAAAGAAGAGACCATTTCGGATACACCTACCAGAGCATCAGCCTGCGGTACACCCGGGCCGTTCCGGAAAATTATGCACTGCAGGCAAAAGTAAACCTCAATCTGTTCTCCAGTTTCATCAAAGGAAAAGGCGGAAGCATCTTTTTTAAAGATCAGGTTTCCGAAGAACACGGAATGTTCAAAAACGGCAACTCAGGCTATTCCCGGCCTACCCTTGACCTTTATTATTCCAAAAACATCGGCAAGAAAGATGAACTGAGCATCAATCTGGTCGGTTCAACCTTCAATACGGGTACTTCTGAAACGGCCAGGGAATGGGTTATTGATTCAGGTACGCCTGTCTATACCAATGATATGAACCTGAAAGCGATGCAGACCGGTATCGTAGGTGAGATTGCCCATGTCCACAGTTTTGAAAAAGGAAAGCTGTCTTCTGGATACCGTGTCTCCAATACTGCCATTTCCAATGAGCTTACCAATCTGGAAGGCTACACTGAATACAGCGTTAATTATCTGGAACAGTATTTTTATACCGAATATTCCGGCAAAAAGGATAAATTTTCCTACCGGATAGGCGCAGGGCTGACCAATATTCACAATAAAAGCTCAGAAAATGTGGAGGACCTGTGGGCATTCAGCCCGAAGGTGATCCTGAGCTATGCCATTAAAAGCAACCAGAACCTCCGGTTTTCCAGCAGCTATAAGCCGCAAAGCCCGGGAAGCTCAGCCCTCAGCAGCAACGTGGTCCAGATGGCTCCCAATATTGTGCAGCGCGGGAATCCGTTTCTCGTTGCAGCCCGGCAATGGGGAAATAACCTGATCTATTCCTTTAACAACAAACATTTCGATCTCAATGCCAATGCATTCTACTGGTACAACCATAAGGCAATTAATCAGTACTATGTACCGGAAACTGTCTTAGGCGGCTATGCCCTGACGTATGAAAATGCCAGGAATGCTCAGCGGTACGGCCTGCAATTATCGGGTTCCTATAAACCGTTCGGCAACAGTATCCTGGTCATCAAAGCGACATTGACACCGACCTCAGAGACCGTGAAAACCAGCTCGGGCGCCGTTATCAGGAATCATTATATCGGTAATGAATTCACCCTCACTTCAGAATACAAATCTTTTAGCCTGCAATACGAATTCAACATCCCTGTTTACAAACTGGACGGTGCTTTCCTGAGGGCCAATGAGAATGCAAACCATTTTTTTGCCAGCTATAAACATAAGGAATGGACTTTTACCACAGGAATGTACTGGATCGGGATGCCGGCTGAATACCGTACCAAAAGCCTTCCGGAAAGCCTGGTGAACTATTCCTCCGACAGCAGGATCCGGAATGACAAATCCCTTTTCGTAGTAGGGATCAGCTATGACTTTTCTAAAGGCAAGAAAACACAGATTGAGAAGAAGCTGAACAACAGCACAGCTCCGGCAGCCACTTTCTAAAATCAACTTTCAGAACGGTTAGAAACTGAATCCGGTCCTTCAAAAATGAAGGACCGGATGTATATTAATATGAATCAAGCGGTATTCAAATCATCTTCAGTCAGTTATTAAAAGTGAGTTTAATATAAAATCTGGTATAAGATCAATAGAATTGATTTCAGCTCACATACGATGGGATGTCTGATGATCCGGCATCAGCTGAATGCAGACAGGTTTTGGCTAAAACCGGATGCATACCGCTATAATGATGCCGGGCTAAAGCCCGACGCTACGGACTGCTGCAACTCATCTACCGTGAACTCAGATTTAAGACCTGATTAAAAAGGCTGAAAGCCGGTCAACAGGATTTATATGCCAGTTCATGTTATATCAAAGGTTTTTCCGGTTGTCCTCCGGCGTATAATCCATGAAGATACCACCGTCCAGGCTTACGGATTTTGCTTTTTTAGCTACCGGAACAGTCAGCATCGTTTTCTTCTGGTCTTTCTCCCAGACGGAAGGCGAAAAATGCAGCTTTTCCAGGGTCCCGTCTTCGTATAAAATTTCTGCGTCGAAAGGAATAGCAAATCCACCTATATTATCTACCTGTACGGCAAGCAGGCCATTCTGCTGGGATGCGTTGCCGACTTTAAGATGCAATATAATAATTGGTGAAAAACCAGTTGCTGAAGAACCAGTTCAGGTTTTTTCCGGAACCGGTATTCATGGAATTAAAGTAATCCCACGGCACCGGATGCTTTCCGTTCCAATTATCCATATAATGATGCAATGCTTTTTTAAACACCTCATCACCCAGGTAATCTTTCAGGGCCAGATAGGATAAGGATGCTTTCACATAGGAATTGTTTCCATAGCCCGCGCCGCTTACCTGCGTACTCATGGTGATAATGGGCTGGTCCTGTTCCGCAGAAGGATCATTGATCCATTTTTTCACCCGGAAATTTTTATAGAATTCCCTGGCCTTGTCTTCCCCGTTTTCATCAATCCCGATCAGGTATTCAAGGGTGGTCGCCCAGCCTTCATCCATAAAGGCATACCTCGTTTCATTGATTCCCATGTAAAAAGGGAAATAGGTATGGGCAATTTCATGATCCGCCGTAAGCCTGGCATCCTGCAGATCATCCGGAATACTGGTATCGTTGATCATCATCGGATATTCCATATCGGCATATCCCTGAATGGCAGTCATTGCATTATAAGGATATTCCACACCCGGCCAGTTTTTTGAAAACCAGCTCAGGTTATACTGCATCCATTCCACATAATGCTCAAAATCCTTTGCCCCGTTTTTATACCCGGCCTGTACACTGGCCCTTTTTGTTTTAAGCTGTACGCTGGCTGCATCCCAGACGTAGTGATTGCTCAGGGCAAAACAGAAATCGGTGATATGGCTGGCCCTGAATTTCCAGGTATTCCATTTATTGGGTTTGGTCACCTTCCCGGATTTCATTTCCTGCTCGGTTGCAACGCGTATCACCGTATCGCTTTTCAGGGAAGATTTATAGCGTTTCAGGTATTCCGGCTGGAGCACGGCATCCGGATTCAGAAAATCCCCGGTGGCCCAGACTACATAATTTTTCGGAGCGGTAATCGCAAAGCTGTAATCGTTGAAATCATTATAGAATTCCTGCCTGTCGGAATGCGGCAGCAGGTCCCAGCCGTTGTAGTCGTCGTATACGGAAATCCTGGGGAAGGAATAGGCTGCATAAAAAGTTTCAGGATCGATCTGCCCTTCCCTTCCGCTCTCAACCGACAGCGGATATTCCCATTCGATCTTAATTTCGGCTTTTCCTTTTGACCGTAAAGGCCTGGTAAGCTTTATCTTTTCAACGGTTCCCCAGTTGTCGCTGTTAACATTATATTTCTCACCGTTTACAACAAACGCCCTGATGTGCAAACCTGATGAGAGGAAATCTTTGGACACCATTCCGGACCGCGGAGCCTGCGGTTTATGGAGGTTGTTTACAAACCTGACGGCCAGCTCATTAAGCACATCCGGGCTGTTGTTCATATAAGTGATGGTTTCTTTTCCCGAAACCATCTTGGAAGCAGCGTCTACTTTCACCTCAACCTGGTAAACCCCTTTGTTCTGCCAGTAGTTTTTTCCCGGAGCACCCGACAGGTCGCGTGTCCCGTTCTGATATGCCTTTTTTATATTCCTCGGCATATACAGTTCCTGAGCGGAATATTGCCATGAAACCATCAGCAATATTCCCAACATCAATCTTTTCATTAATTTTTTGTTATACGATGTTTAATTCAACATAAAAATACGAAAAAACGGCAATACTGCGATTACCGTTGATATTCTGCCCTCCTGTCGTCCGGCCTTACCCGGAAGAGTGGCGGTTGTGTACAAAGCCTAAAACTGAAGTTCCGTAAGTACCGGGAAGTGATCCGACGGGTACAAAAGGTTTTCCCTCCTGTCATTGATATGGCGGTGGGATCTGATCCTGAATCCTTTTACAAAGATATAATCGATCCTTTCTTTCGGGATTTCATTAACATTAAATCCGGTAAACGTTCCTTTCGGGCCATAGTGTTTTGTTTCCGAATGATAAAAGGAATCCTGCAAGTTCCGGGACATGATCCTGATAGGCTCGGAATCTTCCGTAAGGTTGAAATCCCCGCTTACGGTTACCGGCAGATTTTGAGGATTGAGTTCTTTGATTTTCTTTAAAATCAGTTCCGAGGATTTTACCCGGGCTATGTTTCCGATATGATCAAAGTGAAGGTTCAGTGCCATGAATTCCTTTCCTGATTTTTTATCTTTGAATACGGCATAGGTACAGATCCTGTTCAATGCGGCATCCCATCCTTTGGACGGTTTTTCCGGGGTTTCCGAAAGCCAGAAGGTCCCGGATTTAACCGCTTTCAGCCGGTCCGTATCATAGAAGATGGCCGAAAATTCGCCTTTTTCTTTTCCGTCATCCCTTCCGACGCCTATATAGTCATAGTTTTTAAGCCCGGTCCGGATATCCTTCATCTGCTCCGGAAGCGCTTCCTGCACACCGAAATAATCGGGGTGATAATAGGTCAGCAAATCGGCAACATCCTGTTTTCTGTTCGGCCACGAATTTTCTTTGTCAGAATCCACATTCAGCCTGATGTTGAAGCTCATTACCTTCAGATCCTGTGAAAACCCTAACGCGAAAAGCATCAGGCCTACCATTGAAAATCTCAGTTTCATACGCATTTTATTTAATTATCAAAGTCACAAAAGTAAGATTTCTCCGGCAGGGAAAAGATGATTACAGGATTTTAATGGCAATTTACATTCACAAAAAAGCTCCGGAAATATTTTCCGGAGCCAGGTTCATTGATGATGAACGGTTTTTTATTCTTTGGTAAACTTGAATTCCTTTCCTCCCTGCTTGAAAGTCATACTTTTTTTATCCTGGCTGAAGATCATTGAAATCTGGGCCGGATCAAAAGTAAAGGTATTGTCTCCTGCGTACTCAAACGGGATTTCCGGCTGGCCGGCTGCCTGCCCGAAAAGCTGGTTGTTCTTCTCTGTAAAAGTGATTTTCACAGGCAGCTCTTTGCTTCCGAAAGTTCCCGTAAATTCTTTCAGGTTAATTTTTTCTGCAGGCTTCGCATTGGCAGAAGACCAGCTGTTGTTTTGCATATTCACATCGGGAATCAGGGAATCCGGATCCAGTTTCACCTGTTCTATTTCTTTTGCTGAGTTGATCTTGAACGTCCATTCCTTATTTCTTTTCCATACTTCAATCGGCAGTTTTACCGTTTGTGAAGTTCCGTCCTTGAATTTCACCTGCACGACGGTCGGCATCGGCAGCTGCCCGATGTTTTCCACTGTGATCTGGGCACCGTTCTTGAAATCCCCGTTCACATATTTCACGTTCTTCACGGCCTGGTCAACCTTCCACTTGTTAATGAACCATCCTCTCCAGAACCAGTTCAGTTCCTCCCCGGAAACATTTTCCATGGTATGGAAAAAGTCCCATGGCGTAGGATGCTTGAATGCCCAGCGGTCGATATAAGTCCTGAATGCCTTATCGAATTTTTCCGGTCCTAAAATCGATTCTCTCAGCACGCCCAGTCCGAGTCCGGGTTTGTAATACGCCAGAATGCCGATGCTGTTTTCCTTCATATTGTCCGGACCGACCATAACAGGCTCGAAACCGTCGTTCATCAGGAAAGCACCGCTCTGGGCTATGTTTTTCTTTTCGTAATATTCGCCTTTGTTGAAAGCTTCCGTTGAAAGTTCATTAATAAACGTATTGAAACCTTCATCCATCCAGGCAAACAGCCTTTCGTTGGACCCCACAATCATAGGGAACCAGTTATGCCCGAATTCATGATCGGTAACGCCCCAGAGTTCGCTTCCCTTGGAGTTCATGTGACAGAAAACAATTCCCGGATATTCCATTCCGCCTTCGTTTCCGGCAACATTGGTTGCTGCAGGATAAGTATATGGATACCATTTAGCAGAATAATGCTCAATAGCCGCTTTGGTATACTCGGTGGATCTTCCCCACGCTTCTTTCCCGGCACTTTCTGCAGGATAAGCGGAAACGGCAAGTGACTTTTTACCACCCGGAAGATTGATCCTGGCAGCATCCAGGATAAAAGCAGGCGAAGAAGCCCATGCAAAATCCCGGGCCTGGCTGATTTTGAATTTCCAGGTTCTGGTCCCGGACTGCGGATTTTTCGCCAGTTCAGATTCCGTACGGATCATTACGGTCTTATCGCTGCTTTTTGCCTGTTCCCATCTGTTGTTTTCTTCTTTGGAGTATACCTCTTTCGGATTCAGCAGTTCTCCCGAAGCCACAACATAATGACTTGCCGGAACGGTAATATTTGCGGTAATGTCTCCGTACTCCAGATAAAATTCCGAAGCTCCCAGGTAGGGCATGGTGTTCCACCCCAGTACGTCATCATATACGCACATCCTAGGGTACCACTGGGCTATGGTAAAGATTTTACCGTTTTTGGTATCTTCAATTCCCATCCGGTCGGAACCGTATTTAGGAGAAGTAAACGAGTACTCAATTTTAATTTTTGCCACGCCGCCACGGGATTTCAGCTCAGCCGGAAGATCGATCTGCATCCGGGTGTCGGTAATGGTATATTTCACGTCTTTCCCGTCCAGCTTTACTGACTTGATGCGGTAACCGCCGTCAAACTCTTCTCCATGCGCTCCGTTACGGCTTCCGGACACCGGAACCACGGAATTCCCTCTGGAATCTTTGGCAAAAAGGTTCTGGTCGAGCTGCAGCCATAAAAAACCGAGCTTATCGGGGCTGTTGTTGGTATAGGTAATCTCTGCAGTTCCGGCAATCTCGTTTTTCGCTTCGTCAAGGCTTACGTTCAGCTGGTAATCTGCCGAATTCTGCCAATACGCATGCCCGGGCTGGCCGCTGGCGGAACGGGTTTCCGTACCGGTCTGGGGATAGAAGAACGGCTTGAAGGCCTCTACATAGTCATATTTCGGGGCTTCCTGGGCTCGGGCCTGAGAAGTAAAAAGCATTACTGCGACAGCAGAAGCAAGAACAGGGAATTTAAAGTTCATTGAAATTATTTTTAACATATATCCAATAAGTCACAACAGGCTTACGTATTGTTACACCGTAGGTTTATTTTCACGACAGCGTCACTCCGATTTTTTGGACTTGATCATGGCTTCCAGCGCATCCCACATTTCCTGGGGGATCTCTTCCAGCATATTGAATTCACCGGCACCCTGGAGCCATTCGCCACCATCTATCGTTACCACTTCCCCGTTCATATAAGCCGAATAATCGGATACCAGGTAAGCGGCAAGGTTGGCCAGTTCCTGATGTTCCCCTACCCTTCTCAGCGGCACTTTTTTCCGCATATCGAATTTTTCCTGGAGGTCTCCCGGCAGCAGCCTGTCCCACGCCCCTTTTGTCGGGAAGGGCCCGGGCGCAATGGCATTAAACCGGATACCGTACTTGGCCCACTCTACCGCCAGCGATCTGGTCATGGCCAGCACTCCGGCCTTGGCACACGCGGAAGGGACAACGTAGGCAGAGCCCGTCCAGGCGTAAGTCGTTACAATATTCAGAACCGTACCCGGCGTTTTGGAATCGATCCAGTATTTCCCGATGGACAGCGTACAGTTTTTCGTCCCTTTCAGAACAATGTCAAGAATGGCATCGAATGCGGAATGCGTGAGTCTTTCCGTAGGAGAAATAAAATTCCCTGCGGCATTGTTCAGCAAAATATCAATTTTCCCGAATTCTTTCAGGGCGGATTCCTTCATGGCTTCCACCTCATCCCAGTTCCGTACGTCGCAGGCTACACAAAGCACTTTGCCTCCGGTTTCTTCTTCCAGTTCTTTGGCCGTTCCCCTTAACTTTTCCAGGTTTCTGGACGTGATGACCACTTTCGCACCCAGTTCAAGGAAATATTTTGTCATGGCCTTCCCCAGTCCGCTTCCGCCTCCGGTTACAATGGCTACCTTGTCTTGCAATGCTCCTTCACGAAGCATGGGCTGTGTATAAAGATTCATATTGTTTTGTTTTTAGTAAATGTAAGATTTTTAAGTTATTCAGGCTACCTTAAATAGTATGCAGGAAATAACAGGAACAGCCGGGTTTCAGGGAAATCACAAGACTCTTTTTCATCCTGTGATTCTGATAATAGGCCATCTTTTTAAATTTAAGTATATTTCTTCCCTGAAACTTATCCTTATGAAAATATCCGGAAGCGTTGTTTTCTGGATGCTGTTCCTCAGCATCTTCAGCAGTGCACAGTCACGTCAGGACCTTGCGTCTTATGTTAACCCATTCATCGGCACCGAAAAAATGGGCCATACGTATCCGGGAGCCACAGCCCCTTTCGGAGCCATACAGCTAAGTCCTGAGACCGATACCATCGCCTATTCGCTCAACGGAAAATACAATGGCGAGGTCTATAAATACTGTGCCGGCTACCGGTATGAAGACAAGACCATCACAGGCTTCAGCTCCACTCATTTCAGCGGGACAGGCCATTCTGACCTTGGCGATTTCCTGTTAATGCCTACCGTTGGCAAGCTGCAGTTAAATCCCGGGACGGCCTCCCAACCGGGAAATGGGTACCGGAGCCGGTTTTCGCATCAGAATGAATCAGCGGAAACGGGATACTACAAAGTCAGGCTGGACGATTATAACATCCTGGCTGAACTTACGGCAACAACAAGAGTCGGAGTCCACCGTTATACTTTCCCGAAGTCGGACCAGGCCCACATCATTCTGGACCTGATGGCCGGCATTTACAATTATGACGGCAAGAATATCTGGACGTATGCCCGGGTGGAAAACGGGACTACCATCACCGGTTACCGGCAGACAAACGGCTGGGCCAGGACAAGGACCGTTTATTTTGCTCTGAAATTTTCAAAGCCCTTCAAGTCCTACGGCCAGAAAAATTATGACGGGAAACAGGTGTATAACGGATTCTGGAGAAAATTCGACCAGACCCGGAATTTCCCGGAAATGGCAGGTAAAAACCTGAAGATGTATTTCGATTTCGATACGGAAGAAAAGGAAGCCGTTGAAGTAAAGCTTGCCATTTCCCCCGTAAGCCAGGCCAATGCACTGGACAACCTGGAAAAAGAAACCGGGAATCTGTCGTTCGATCAGGTAAGGGCACAAACCCGTGAAAACTGGAACAGGGAGCTGAGCAGGATCGTCATTTCCGGATCAGATATACAGAAAACCAATTTCTATACGGCCATGTACCACACCTTCATCAGCCCGACAACCTATATGGATGCCAACGGGGAATATAAAGGGCTGGACCAGAACATCCATAAAGCGGAAGGCTTTACGAACTATACTACCTTTTCAATCTGGGATACCTATCGTGCGCTTCACCCTTTTTTCAATATTATTCAGACCAGGAGAAATGGGGATATGATAAAATCGATGATGGCACATTATAATCAGTTCTCCATGAAAATGCTGCCCATCTGGTCCCATTATGCCAATGATAACTGGTGTATGAGCGGCTATCACAGCGTAAGCGTTGTAGCAGATGCTATTATCAAAGGAAATTACCCGGGTGATGCCAAGGAAGCTTTAAATGCCTGCGTAGAGACTGCCAACAAGAGAAATTATGAAGGCATCGGGTCTTATATTGACCTGGGCTATATCCCTGCCGAGAAAAACGGGACTTCGGTCTCCAACACGCTGGAATATGCCTATGACGACTGGACAATTGCCCAACTGGCAAAATATTTAGGGGAAAAAGAAATTTACAATACCTTCATCAAACGTTCCGGAAACTGGAAAAACAACTTCTCCGCCAGCACCGGATTTATGCAGCCACGCCTCGCAGACGGAAGTTTCGGAAAAGATTTCAATGCCCTGAGCACCCACGGACAAGGTTTTATTGAAGGTAATTCCTGGAACTACAGCTTCTTTGTTCCCCAAAATCCCGATGAACTCATCCTGATGATGGGCGGAAAGAAAAAATTCGCCTCCAAACTGGACGAATTGTTCACCATGCACCTGCCGGATGAGTTCTTTGCCGATACGGAGGACATCACGCGCGAAGGTATCATTGGTGGTTATGTCCACGGAAATGAGCCTGCGCATCATGTGGCCTACCTTTATAACTGGGCAGGGCAGCCATGGAAAACCCAGGCACAGATCAGGCGGATCCTGGAAATGCAGTACAAGGCAACTCCGGACGGATTGGGCGGAAATGATGATGCCGGGCAGATGAGTGCCTGGTACATCCTGAGTTCCTTAGGGTTTTATCCGGTAGCGCCAGGTTCAGATGAATATGCCATCGGAAGTCCGGCATTGAACGGAGCCGTATTGCATCTGGAGAACGGAAAAACTTTCGAGATAGAAGCCATTAACCAAGGCCCGGATAATGTTTATGTACAAAAAATACTTCTGAACGGTAAAGAGGTTAAAAATTTCACCCTGAAACATTCCGAAATAATGAACGGCGGAAAACTGAGTTTTTACATGGGCTCCGGGGCAAAGAAAAATTAATATTCCTTTCATCCGTATTTTGCTTACGGTATTCGGGGATTTGCAAACACCGGTTTCCTTAGTTCTGCTGACATTTGTATTATTAAATATCAATACGATGAATACAACAACTGTAAAATTAGGAAGCCAGGGACTCACCGTCCCGAATATCGGACTGGGATGTATGGGCATGACCGGTTTCGGAGAAGCGGATATGTATGGTAAAACCGATGAGAAAGAAGCCATCGCCACCATCCACCGCTCGCTGGAACTGGGAGGCAATTTCCTTGACACGGCTGATCTCTACGGTCCGTTTAAAAACGAGCAGCTGATTGCCAAAGCTATTGCCGGCAGCCGGGACCGGTACGTCATTGCCACCAAGTTCGGATGGGAAATCGATGACCAGGACCAGGTGACCTGGAAGATCAACGGCCGCAAAGACTATGTAAAAAAATCAGTGGAACGTTCCCTGAAGAATCTGAAAACCGATTATATCGACCTATATTATATGCACCGCCTGGACAAAAACACCCCTGTTGAGGAAACAGTAGATGCGATGGCCGAGCTGGTACGGGAAGGAAAAGTAAAATATATCGGTCTTTCGGAAGTCTCTTCGGAAACGGTGAAAAAAGCCCATGCGGTGCATCCGGTGTCGGCTGTGCAGAGCGAATATTCATTATTTGAGAGGACGGCGGAAGAAAAAGGCGTATTGCAGACGCTTGATGAACTGGGCATCGGCTTTGTCGCTTATTCCCCATTGGGACGGGGCTTTCTGTCCGGGCAGATCCGGTCTGTTGATGATCTTCCCGAAAATGATTTCCGCCGGGCGATCCCCCGCTTCCAGGAACAGTATTTCCATAAAAACATTGATCTTGTAAAAACCATGGAAGATCTGGCTACAGAAAAAGGGATCACCTCATCCCAGCTCGCCCTGGCATGGATCATCAGCAAAGGCATCCTCCCGATTCCTGGCACGAAGCGAAGAACTTACCTAGAACAGAATATGGCAGCTGCCCAAATTCATCTGAGCGATGATGATCTATCCAGGCTGGAAAGCATTGTCCCTTTGGGAACGGATACCGGTGCCCCGTATGATGAATTCAGCATGGGACTTCTCGATTATTAACGAAACCTCATAGGTTAAAAAAAAATGAGGTTTATGAATGTAAATCATTAATTTTATATCAAATCTGCCGCTATGCATACCATCCCCTCCATTTCCGCTTTTCACCGTCTGCTCTCCCTTCCGGAACCCAAGCATCCGATGGTGAGCGTCATTAACATGTCGGAGAGTATTTTCCTGGAAGATGAAACCTGGAAAGGATTCGTCAACCGGTTTTACTGTATAGCCCTGAAGAGGAATGCCCGTGGGAAAATACGTTACGGACAGCAGCATTATGATTACGACAAAGGCGTACTGAGCTTCACGGCTCCGAATCAGGTTCAGTACCTCGATGTAAAGACTATGGAATGCGATTCTGCAGGCTACCTGCTGATTTTCCACGAAGATTTTTTACTGAAGCACCCGCTGGCACAGGCCATCTCCGGATTCGGCTTCTTTTCCTATGCCGTTAATGAAGCCCTCCATCTCTCGGAAGACGAGGAAAATGACCTGCTTGAAATCCTCTTTAAAATCGATAAGGAATGCGGGCGCATCGACATTCATACCCAGGAGATCATCCTGTCGCAGATCGAGCTCCTGCTTAGTTATTCCAGGCGGTTCTACGAACGGCAGTTCATTACCCGCAGGAACGGCAATCACCAGCTGCTGGCAAAATTCGAACAGTTCCTTCATGACTATTTTGATAAGGAATCCTCTGAGAAGGGTATGCTGACAGTTCAGCAGATAGCCAGGGCCATGAACCTGTCACCGAATTATTTGAGTGACCTGCTGAGGGTTCATACGGGACAGAACACGCAGCAGCACATCCATGAGAAACTCATCAGCAAAGCCAAGGAAAAGCTGTCCGTCACCACACTTTCCGTCAGCGAGATTGCCTATGAACTGGGATTTGAACATGCACAGTCGTTCAGCACGCTTTTTAAGAAAAAAACAAAGATGTCACCCGTAGAATTCCGGCAGGCATTTGGCTGAAACAGCAGGAGTATAAAATAGAAGATATAAATAAAAAAGGGCTGCCGGAAAAATCCAGGCAGCCTTTATTATGATCATCCGTATCAGCCACTTATTCCCGGACCTCAAAAAGCAGCCGCTCACCGGCTTTTTGCTCATTAATTTTTCCGTTCTCAAAGACCAGGTTCCCGTTAACAAAAGTATGGGTGACTTTAGAATGGAAATTCATTCCTTCCAGCGGGCTCCAGCCGCATTTGTACAGGATGTTTTCTTTGGCGACCGTCCAGTCCTCGTCCAGGTCTACCAATACCAGGTCTGCTTTATATCCTTCCCTGATAAAGCCTCTTTTTTCAATTCTGAATAAGATCGCAGGGTTATGCGCCATTTTTTCAACGATTTTTTCCAGGGAAATCTTTCCGTTCTTGTAATTTTCCAGCATCACCGTCAGAGAATGCTGTACCAATGGCGCTCCGGAAGGGCATTTGGTATAAACGTTCTGCTTTTCTTCCCAGGTATGCGGTGCATGGTCGGTGGCAATCACATCAATCCTGTCATCCAGCAATGCTTCCCAGAGCCCATCCTTGTCGTGCCGGGTTTTTACGGCAGGATTCCATTTGATCAGCCCGCCTTTGGTTTCGTAATCTTCATTGGTGAACGTAAGGTGATGCACGCATACTTCTGCCGTTATTTTTTTATCTTTTAAAGGAATATCGTTCCTGAAAAGTGCGGTTTCTTTTGCCGTTGACAAATGAAAGACATGAAGCCTTGCTCCTGTTTTTTCCGCCAGTTCAATCGCTTTTGAGGAAGACTTGTAGCATGCTTCTTCGCTCCGGATCAGGTGATGGTATTTCACGGGAATATCTTCGCCGTATTCATCGATATATTTTCGGGTATTGGCCCTGATGGTCGCTTCGTCTTCGCAATGGACGGCAATCAGCATTTTTGTATTGCTGAAAATATTTTCCAGGGTTTCCGGGTTGTCTACCAGCATATTTCCGGTGGATGAACCTAGGAATAACTTGATTCCCGGAACATTGCGTGGATCGGTTTTCAGAACTTCCTCCAGGTTATCATTGGTTCCGCCCATCATAAAGCCGTAATTGGCATACGCTTTCTGAGCGGCGATCTCGTATTTATCAGCCAGTAATTCCTGTGTTACGGCGTTCGGAACAGTGTTGGGCTGATCGATGAAACTGGTAATTCCTCCGGCAATGGCTGCTTTTGATTCGGTTTCGATGTCCCCTTTGTGGGTCAGTCCGGGCTCCCGGAAATGCACCTGATCGTCAATCACACCGGGCATAAGGTATTTACCGCTGCCGTCAATGATCCGGTCTGCATCTTCAGCAATCCGGGCATCTATTTTAGTGATGACATCATGTTCAATTAAAATATCGCTTTCCGTAATCTTTCCTTCGTTAACGATCTTTACATTTTTAATTAAGGTCTTCATTCTTACTTTTTTACGATTGACTTTGCCAAAGTTGATGGCCCTGCCAGAGTTTTGATTTCCAAAATTAAGCTTTATGAATGAATTTTACCGGTGCCGGTTACAAATCAATTTCTAAATATTTACATTTGCAGAAAAATTTCAGATTTTGAAAAAACTTCTCAACGAAACAATTATATATGGAATCGGGGCTATTATGCCGAGGGTAATTGTTGTATTGCTGAATTATTTATTTATTAAAAATATCGATAACAGTGCATTTGCCATTTTCACCAATCTGTATGCGCTGATCTCGTTTGTCAATATTGTTCTTTCTTTCGGTTTTGAAACCGCTTATTTCAGGTTTTCATCCGATCAAGAGAATGAAGAGAAAGTCTTCAGCACTTCTTTCTGGTTCCTGACAGGCCTTTCCTCCGTTTTTCTGATTCTGGTCCTGCTGTTCAATCAGCCGATTGCTGAGGTATTGGGCTATTCCCATACTCCGGAATTTATCCGCTGGTTTGCCTGGATTGCATTCTTTGATAACCTGCTTGTCATTCCGCTGGCCTGGTTCAGGTTTAACAACAGACCTGTAAAGTACACGGCGGTACGGGTGATACAGGCGGTTTTCCAGAGTGCTTTTGCCATTGCCCTCTTCTTGTGGATTCCGCAGGACATAAGTTTACAACTGGGATTGAAGGAGAAAGTTGCCTATCCCTTTTACAGCAATCTGGCAGCCAGCTTTCTGGGTGTCCTGCTTGTGATTCCGGTGATCCTTAAAGTAAAATTTCAGTTTTCAAAAGACCTTTTCTTTCAGATGACCCGGTATTCCTGGCCTGTTATGATTGCAGGGCTGGCCTTTATGGTGAATGAAAACTTTGATAAATTCATACAGAGATTTATTATTAATGACGGTGATGCGGGAGCCTATGGTGGCTGCTATAAAATGGCCGTACTGATGACCCTGTTTGTAACGGCTTACCGGATGGGGATAGAGCCGTTCTTTTTCAAACAGATGCAAAATGAAAACGCAAAGCTCACGTATGCCAAAGTAACGGAATACTTTTCATTTTTCGCATCCATCGTTGCGCTGGGAATCATTGCCAATATTTCATGGCTGAAACTATTACTGGTTCCCAACAGCTCTTACTGGATTGCCCTGAATATTATTCCTGTCATCGTCATCGCCAATTTGTTCTTCGGGATTTATTATAATCTTTCCACCTGGTACAAAGTAACCGACAGGACCAGGGTGGGAACCTATATTTCCTGGACAGGTGCTGTTGTCACCATTATTTTAAATCTTGTGCTTCTGAGGCATTACGGCTTTATGATTTCCGCCTGGGTAACATTGGCCGCCTATTTCATCATGATGGTCCTTTCCTATTTCCTGGGACAGAAATATTATCCCATTCCTTACAGGATGAAGAAAATTTCTTTCTTTGTAGCCCTTCTGATTGCCTTCACTTATATCATTGCAGTATTTTTCGATTATAACATCTGGATCGGCAACCTGCTTTTTTTACTCTATGCCGGCATTCTGATCTATTCCGAGAAGAATCTCCTGCTTTCAAAAATCAGAAAATAAAGCGCCTCAACCTGAAGAAAACATTTCATTGATCAAAAATCAACCGGGCATTCAGAAAACAGACACTGCGCCATGCATGTTTTTTTTTAACTACCTTTATCAAAAATTAAACTAAAAAATACGTATACTTTTTATGAAAATTATTGTTCCTATGGCTGGGCGTGGTTCCCGACTGCGCCCTCACACCCTCACCGTTCCGAAACCGCTGATCCCGATCGCAGGGAAACCTATCGTACAGCGGCTGGTGGAAGATATTGCTAAAGTGGCAGGTGAAAATATTGAAGAAGTCGCATTTATCATCGGTGATTTCGGCCCGGAGATTGAAAAATCCCTGATTCAGATTGCTGAAAAACTGGGAGCCAAAGGAAGCATTTATTACCAGAACGATCCGCTGGGAACAGCGCATGCCATTAAGTGCGCGGAACAATCGATGAGCGGAGATGTGGTTATTGCATTTGCCGATACGCTTTTCCGTGCCGATTTTGTGCTGGATAAAAATTCAGATGGCGTGATCTGGGTAAAAAGTGTAGAAGATCCGTCTGCCTTCGGAGTGGTAAAACTGGATAATTACGGCTTTATTACCGATTTTGTGGAAAAACCGCAGACCTTTGTTTCTGATCTTGCCATCATCGGAATCTACTATTTCAACAGCGCTGAAAAACTGATGGAGGAAATCAATTACATCATGGCCAACGACATCAAAAACGGCGGTGAATACCAGCTGACCACTGCTCTGGAAAACCTCAGGGCCAAAGGGGCAAAATTCACCCTGGGCAAAGTAAACGACTGGATGGACTGCGGAAATAAGAATGCTACCGTGGAAACCAACAGTAAGATCCTGGCTTATGAAACCGAAACGGTATGCCATTTCCCGGCTTCGGCAGTCATTGAAAATTCCCTGATTATCCCGCCATGCTTTATCGGGGAAAATGTGCACATCTCCAATTCCAAAGTGGGTCCGGGCGTTTCTTTAGGCAATAACACCATTGTGGTAAATTCCAATATCGAAAATTCCCTGATCCAGGAAAATACCCGCATCAACCATGGAAACCTGTCCAATTCAATGATCGGAAACTCCGCTCAGTATTTCGGAGTGGCCCGTGAAATTTCTCTGGGAGATTATTCGGTTCTTGATTTTCTGTCAAAATAACATCCGCACAAACCTGACAGCCCATATAAATTCCAAACCACACAAAATTTCCTGTGTGGTTTGGCGTTAATATTGCAACCATTTTTAACCTGAAAAGATCATTTCATGAGAAACTGCATCATCGCACTGATAGTAATTTTTACGCTGACTTCCTGCAAAACCCGGGGAATATTCAGAAAAAAAGACCGGCAGGTAAAGGCAGACAGCAGTGTTGTTATCAATGACGGCAACAACCCTAAAGATGCCAATGAGCCTGTACGGGATAAATTTTCGTTCTATGAACATGTCCTCATTCCGCCTAAATTCGAGCAGATCAAAATCAGCAGCAAAGTAAATGTGGAAACCGGAAGTTTCATTCCTACCCTGGATGCCGTCATTTATATTGAGAAAGATAAAAAGGTCTGGATGAACCTTCAGGCCCTGCTCTTTACCGTGGCCCGCGGTATTGCCACGCCTGAAGGGATCAAAGGACAGGATAAAACCAGCAAGACCTACATTGATTCGGATTTTGATTACCTGAACAATCTGCTGAATGTAAACTTTATAGATTACCAGTCGCTGGAAAGAATTCTTACCGGAAGGACCTTTGTAAAGATCAATGATTCCCAGTTTACCTTAACCCGGAATGCCCAGGGGTTCAGAATGGTTTCCAACACCAACCAGAAAATTGTGACGGATGAAAAAACCAGGGAGTATAGAATTGCTTTACAGTATGATACGAATTACGACTTATTGAATGTAAGCCTTAAGGACGTCCTCTCTCCGGACGAACTGGAAATAGCCTATGGCAACTGGGAAGAAATCAATGGAATACGTCTTCCGAAAAATGTTAAAATAATTATAAAAGGTTCAAAAAGCAGCCAGATTTTACTGGAAAATACGAAATTTGATTTTTCTAGGATGGATACGCCTTATTCCGTACCGTCCAGTTATAAGAAAATCGAGATTCAATGATTAAAAAATTTAGCTTTTTAATAGGTATGGTCTTGTTTGGGCTGCATTATGGCCAGAGCAATAAAAAAGAACAGCTGCAGAAACAGAATGCCGAACTTAAAAAACAAATTGCCCAGATCAATACAGATTTAGCAAAAACCAGAAATGAATCTAAACTTTCTGTTGCTTATCTTGATAATGTAAACAAAAAGCTGGTACTCAGAGAAAAAGTATACAACAACACCCAAAAGGAAAAAAGATTCATAGAAGATGAAATCTATCTTCGTCAGCTTGATATCAACCATCAGAACAAAGAACTGAAAGTATTGCGAGACAACTATGCAAAAGTGCTCGTGAATGCTTACAAAAACAAAGGCGTCCAGAATAAGGTAACCTTTATTCTGTCTGCCAAAAATATGGGCGAGGCTATCCGCAGGGTCCAGTATTTAAAACAATACTCGGATTACCAGGATAAGAAAGCCGCTGAAATTTCAAATGCCGCGGCAAAAATCAAGCAGACCATTGCCATGAAGCAGAATGCGGTAAAATCCAAAGCCAACCTTTTGGTAAACCAGCAGAAAGACCTGGCAACCATTAATACGGAACGGGCTCAGAAGGAGCAGCTGGTGGCAGATTTTAAGAAAAACGAATCCAAACTGAGTGCAGAGCTCAGACAGAAACAAACCCAATCCAAAGCACTCGAAGGACAGATCAGGAGCATCATTGCTGAAGAAATCAGAATTGCAAAAGCGGAAGAAGAAGCAAGGAAAAAAGCAGAAGCCGAGAAAATCCGTCTGGCCAAGATAGCCGCTGAAAGGGAAAAGGCAAGAATTGAAGCGGAAAACAAAGCCCGGGCGGAAGCGCTTGAACGCGAAAGGCTGGCAGCAGAAGCTGAAGCGAGAAAAGCAGCTGAACTGGCAGCAAAAAGAGCGGAGGAAGAGCGGAAGCGTAGTGAGGAAGCCAAAAGGGCTGAAGCCACTTCAAGAGATGAGGCCCGGAAAGTAGCCGCACAGAAGGCGTCAGAAGAAGCAGCGGCAAGAGCCAAAGAAGCTACTGAAAAAGTGGCCGCCGCAAGGGCAGCGGAAACGGCACTCGCCAAGAAAAAAGAAGATGATAAAAAAGCGGCTGAAACCAAAGCAATGACCAGCTATGGAGTCACCACAGTGGCAGGAAGCAATTTTGCAGACAACAAAGGCCGGCTGGGGTATCCTGCAGACAGGGCAGGCCAGATCACGCACCGCTTCGGAAGACATCCTCACCCTGTATTTAAAAATATTGATGAGGAAAACAACGGAATCAAAATTTCCGTCCCTTCGGGTACAAGAGCCAGATCGGTCTTCCCGGGAAGCGTATCTTCCGTGCTGGCCAACAGTGACGGTACCAAAACGGTTATCCTGAAGCATGGAAACTATTTTACCATCTATTCCAACTTGGGAAATGTAACAGTTTCCAAGGGACAGCAGGTTTCCGCAGGAACACCGGTAGGCGTAATTGGCCAGGATTTTGACGGAACCTATACCCTGGATTTCCAGGTATGGAACGGAAGTACACCGGTAGATCCATTAGGTTGGATTTCCTATTAAAAAAAGAACTAACTTTGTAAAAAAATTGAAATGAATACATTAACAATATTGTCGCTGTCATGGCAGCACATCCTGATCGTAGCGATCATCCTGTTATTACTTTTCGGAGGTAAGAAAATCCCTGAATTAATGAGAGGGGTAGGTTCGGGAATCAAGGAATTTAAAGATGCCGTAAAGGAAGAAGACAAGCCGGGTTCTGAAAACAAAACCACGAACAACAATCCGTCAGGCAACTAAATTCTTAATTCATGAATTTTACCGAGAACGCATGGAAAATCTTCAATCAATCCATTGAAGATTATCATACATGGGATGATGTTACCGCACCGATTAATAATCCGTTTGAAAAAGATACTTTGGAACGGATTTTGTATGCAAAGAACTGGATTGATACCGTTCAATGGCATTTGGAAGATATAATCAGAGATGAAAATATTGATCCGGCTGAGGCCCTTCAACTGAAAAGGACGATTGATGCTTCCAACCAGAAAAGAACCGATCTGGTGGAATTTATTGATAGCTGGTTTCTGAAAAAATACGAGAATATAACTCCTAAACCCGATGCAAAGATCAATACGGAAACTATTGCCTGGGCGGTAGACCGATTGTCTATCCTTGCGCTAAAAGTTTACCATATGTCATTAGAAGCCAACAGGGCTTCAGCTTCAGAAGAGCACCGTGCTGCCTGCCAGGCAAAACTGGATGTTCTCCTTGCTCAGCATGAAGACCTTTCCACTTCAATTGATCAGTTGCTTTCTGATATTGAGAACGGTGATGTTAAGATAAAGGTGTACAAACAGATGAAGATGTACAACGATGAAAGTCTTAATCCAATCCTCTATCAAAAGGGGCAAAAATGAAACGATTAGTTTTTTGTGGAATAGTACTGTTTACAACATCCTGCGCAACGGAAAAACCAAATTTTTCTCCGCTGTCAGCCAGCTTTTACAGCGATACCAAAGGATCCGATTCCAATAAGGGCACATTCACCAGTATTGATGTCAACTTAAAAGGAAATACCAGTGCCTCCGAAATTTCAAACCTCATTGCCACTTTTCCCAGCTTTAAAAACAATGCTTTAAATGACGAAATCACGTCTTTAAAATACAGCCTGCAGAATTACCTCTATGCTATTGATGTAAAAAATGCCGGCGGAAAGAAAAAGGCCATCAGGAATTTTGAGAAATCATACAAAAAAGTACAGCAGTTAAGACAGCGTCTCAATACCGACGAAAATGAGGTTCTGAACCGTTACCTGGTCAGGATCAAATCCAATATTTCCGTTATTGAGGATTATGCTAAAGGATTTAATTAATATACAATCAAGGGGATCAATCAATGATTAAAATTCAGGCGGAATCCAATGTTCCTACCGACTACGGTACATTCCGGATGATTGCTTTATCTGAAAACGAAAACGACTGGATGCCACATATGGCTATTGTTGCAGACCATACAGACTTTTCCAGACCTGTCAATGTCCGTTTTCATTCAGAATGCATTACCGGTGAAGTTTTCCATTCTAAAAAATGCGAATGCGGCCAGCAATTGGATGCCGCAATGAAATACATCCACGAAAACGGCGGCGTGATTATCTACCTCCGTCAGGAAGGAAGAAATATAGGGATTATCAACAAACTAAAGGCTTATTCTTTACAGGAACAGGGTTTTGACACGGTGGAAGCCAATCTGAAACTGGGCCTGCCTGCTGATGACAGGAATTTTGGCGTTGCCATAGAGATACTGAATCTGCTTGACATTAAAGAAATCAATCTTCTTACCAATAATCCTGAAAAGGTAAAATACGTAGTGGACAGCAACATCCGCCTTCATTCCAGAATACCGCTTCAGATTCCTGCCAATGAGATCAGCAGAGGGTATCTGCAGACTAAGAAAGACTATTTTGGCCATCTGCTCATTGATGATAATGAACAGCCCATAAATCAATAAAGGTTTCCAATCAGATAAGATAAAATAAAAGCTCCGGAAATTTTTCCGGAGCTTTCTGTAATTATAAAAACTGAAAAGATATATTCTAGTGGATAAGCAAGATCATTAGTTTTTAACTGTAATCTTGGATTCATTGATGTTATAGAATTTAATAACACTGTTGTAATCATTGTAGTCAACCCCTGAATTTTTACCTGTATTGGCAGGAACGATAACCACTCTGAACCTTTTGTTTGTATAGTAGGTAGCATTGGCAGTACTATCAAGGTTTAAAGTAGAATTCACATAGATAGCAATATCATTCTTAGAGAAATCAAATGCATAATCAACTGCGTCATTCGTAGCATTCCCAACATAATAGGTGTAAGGGAGCAGCCTCCAAACCGGTGTACCGCCGGTACCTGTATCAGTCTGCATGTAGATCAGTACCACATCAGATTGTACTAGAGGCGTATTGAACACATTCGTATATCTGTAAAGATTGCTGTTTATTCTGGTAAAAGAAGCATTGTTGATATCGTAAGCTACTGCAATGGTATCATTATCCTCATAAGGAGCAGTATTGTTATCGTCATTATTATCACAACTGAAAGCAAACAGGCTTACGAAAACCAGAAGCAGAATAGGAATAATTTTTTTCATTGTATGGAAGTTTAGTTGTTTATTATTCATAAACCCTATTCAAAACATATACCAAAAAACAGGAAAACTTTGTTTCCATCATCTTTTTAATCGTATTTTTGTTCTTATTGTAAAAATTATGAAGAAATTCCTGTCTGCATCGCTTTTCCTCCTGCTTTTTACCGGCTCCCCACTTTCGGCTCAGTATCAGCCGGATCATCTGTCGAAAAAAGAAATCAGGAAAGCACAGCAATGGGTAGATAAAACTTACGACAGTCTTTCCCAGGAAGAAAAACTAGGCCAGCTTTTCATTGTTGCCCTGTATACCAACAAGGGGGAAAATGAGATCAGCAATGTCAGGAACATGGTCCGGAATGATAAAATAGGAGGATTGATCCTGATGCAGGACGATGCGGCCAGGGAAATTGCTTTGGTCAATGAATTCCAGCAGAAATCCAAAATTCCCCTGATGATCGGAATGGATGCCGAATGGGGTGTATTCCAGAGAATTCCGGCAGCCCATAAATTTCCATGGGCCATTACCCTGGGAGCCATCCAGGATAAAAACCTGATTGAAAAGATGGCAGCCAAAATCGCTGAAGACTGCCGCAGGATGGGCATCAACTGGGATTTTGCCCCGGTGGTGGATGTCAATACCAATCCCGGCAACCCCATTATCGGCAACCGGAGCTTCGGATCGGAAGTGAATAATGTGGTCAGTTCTGCCCTGCCTTATGCGAACGGACTTCAGCACAACAACATCCTTGCTGCCATCAAACACTTTCCGGGACATGGTGACACCGATACCGATTCCCATCTGGATTTACCGGTAGTTTCCCATACCCGGGAACGCCTGAATGCTGTTGAGATCGCTCCTTTCAAAGCTCTGATGGATAAAGGCATAGGCGGCGTGATGGTAGCCCATCTCTATGTTCCGGCGCTGGAGCCTGCAAAAGGGGTTCCTGCCTCCATTTCCAAGAATATCATTACCGGTCTGCTCAAAGAAAAATTAGGATACAAAGGGCTTATCATTACCGATGCCCTGAACATGGGAGCTGTTGCCAACAAGTACAGGCCGGGCGAACTGGATGCCATGGCATTTGAAGCAGGGAATGACATCATGCTGTTTTCACAGGGTGTGGCTGCCGGGAAAAAACTGATCCAGCAGGCCATTGATCAGGGAAAAATCCCCCAGTCCAGGCTGGAGGAAAGCGTAAAGAAAATCCTTCTGACGAAATATTTCCTGGGACTGGACCGCTATGAACCGAGAACTCCGGATCATATCAATGCAGACCTCAACAATGATTCCCACAAAATACTGGTGAGAAACTTATATTCCAATGCCCTGACTTTATTGAAAGATGAACAGAAACTACTACCCCTGACCGGAAAGCCAGTGTATTACGTCCCATTGGAAGAAGCTCCTTATCAGGCTTTTGCTGACCGGATGGGTGCGAACATAATGATAAAAAGAAAGGAGGAGATCCGGACAATTCCCGCTAATTCAACGGTTATTGCAGGCCTTCATAAAGATAATTCCACGGCTTACAAGCCTTATAAAATCTCTGAGGCCTCCAAAAAAATACTGACCGAACTTGCCGGTAACAACAAGGTAATCCTGGATGTCTTCGGAAGTCCTTACGCCCTGAAGGATATTGACCTTTCGAAAGTTTCCACCGTGCTGGTCTCCTATGAAAACAATGACGATTCCATGACGGCCACTGCAGATGCATTCTTAGGAAAGACAAAAATCCACGGAAGGCTTCCGGTATTGGTCAATGAAAGTCTGAAACCGGGAATGGGGCTTGATCTGGAAGCAAGCAATCAAACACATCAATAGGTATAGAAAATCGTGATCAGGATTTCCTGAGAATATGAAATCATTCAATCCTGTAATATTAACTCTAAAAAACAGAAACGGGTTTCCGTTTTATTTATCATATGAAAATAGGCATCCTTTGCTATCCTACCTATGGCGGAAGCGGAATTGTAGCAACAGAATTAGGCATGTCCCTTGCCAACAAGGGCTATGAAGTTCACTTTATCAGCTCTGCACTCCCTGCAAGGCTGGATATCACCAACCCTAATATTTTCTTTCACCGGGTGAATGTGCAGACTTATCCGCTGTTTCAGTATCAGCCCTATGATATTGCCTTAAGCTCAATGATTTACCGGGTGGTCAACCTGTATAAACTGGATTTACTCCACGCCCATTATGCCATTCCGTATGCCTATGCAGCTTTTACGGCAAAACAGATGCTGAAAGAAGACAATAATGACATTCCTTTGGTCACTACGCTCCATGGAACCGATATCACGCTGGTAGGCCAGCATCCGAGCTATAAACATGCCGTAGAATTTTCCATCAACCAGTCGGATGCCATTACTTCCGTGTCGGAAAGCCTCAAAAGGGATACCCTTCAGTTTTTCAAAATCAAAAAGGAAATTCAGGTCATCACCAATTTTATCGACAACGGTGAATTTGACGAGCGCAGCGACTGTCAGCGCACCCAGTTTGCCAATCCCGATGAAAAAATCCTGATCCATGTCTCTAACCTGCGCCCTGTAAAACGGGTAGATGAAGTGCTTCAGATCTTCAAAAACGTCCAGAAAAAAGTACAGTCAAAACTCATCATCATAGGGGAAGGCCCGGATATGGAAAAAGTTAATCAGTTCCTGGAAGAAAATCCGGACCTGATTTCCAAGATCCGTTTATTGGGTAAAGTGAACGATCTCTACAAAATCCTTCAGCTTTCGGATGTTTTTCTGCTTCCTTCGGAACAGGAGAGCTTCGGACTGGCAGCTTTGGAGGCTATGGCCGCCCGTACACCGGTGATCAGCTCCAATGCAGGAGGAATTCCTGAAGTGAATATCCAGGGCGAAACAGGATTTCTTGCAGAAATCGGGAATGTGGAAGCCATGAGCAATTATACCATCAAGCTTCTCAGCAATGATGAACTGCTGGCCCAGATGAAAGATAATGCCAAAGAACAGGCTATTAAATTCGATCTTAAAAATGTACTTCCGGTATACGAGGAAATGTACCGGACGACCATAGAGCAATTCAAAGCAGAGCCGAGCAGGATATAATGCTATAAGAGAATAGAAATCAGGGTTTTTCCAACTCTGATTTTTTTTGTCATCTGCGGAAAATTCACCGGAGATTTTCCTGAAGAAGCCAGCCTGATTTTAAATAAATCATTAAATTAGTCATACAAAAACACATGGTATGACAGAGAAATTATTACAGTACCTCTGGAATTTCAAAATATTCAGCAGGTTTGACTTCAGAGATACGGAAGGGAATCCGATAGAAATCCTTTATTCAGGAGTATGGAATACCAATGCAGGACCTGATTTCCTGGATGCCAGAATAAGGACAGGAAATATAATCCTGGCAGGGCCTGTTGAACTTCACATCAGATCCTCCGACTGGATTTTCCATAACCATTCCAGGGATCCCAATTATAAAAACATCATCCTTCATGTTGTCTTCCAGCACGACATCGAGATTGATGAGCTTATAGCCAGCCGTGTCCCGACCCTGGAGCTGAAGGATTACATCAACGGAAACATCCTGCGTACGTATGAAAAGCTGGCAGCAGGAGAAAGATTTATTCCCTGCGAAGCTGTTTTCGATGCAGCAAAAGTTCCCGTTTGTTTTCATGAGGGAAATATCCTGAAAAAGCTGGAGCAAAAGGCAGTGGAATTTGAAACCAGCCTGAACGAGCATAAAAACAATTTCGAAGCCGTTCTTTTCCACAGCCTGGCCTATTCTTTCGGGCTCACCGTGAATGCTGCCGTTTTCAGGCAGATTGCCGAAAGTATCGATTTCAGCATAATCAATAAGATCCGGCAGCACCGTGTTCAGCTGGAAGCCCTGTTGTTCGGGATTTCAGGCTGGCTGGAAGATCCGCAGGATGAACAGATGCACATCTGGAAAAGGGAGTTTGATTTTTTAAAGGTCAAATTCAGTATCCCGGGAATAGCGGTTCGTCCGAAATTCTCCCGGCTCAGGCCTCCGAACTTTCCTACGGTCCGGCTTTCCCAGCTGGCCTGCCTTTACCATCAGCACCAGAATTTATTCTCAAAGATTATCCGTATCAGGAATCCCGAGGAAATGTCAGACCTGTTTAACAAAGTAAAAGCATCAGAATACTGGGATGACCGTTTTAACTTCGGAAAGATTTCAAAAATCAGGTATCCGAAAACGGTGAGCCCGGAATTTACGGAACTGGTTATCCTGAATACCGTACTCCCGCTGAAATATACCTACCAACGTTACCGTCATGAGGAAGCACCGGATGAAATCCTGCAACTTTACCGGTCTTTGGCACCGGAAAAAAATATAATAGTCGATGAGTGGAAAAAGCTGGGCCTCCGGGCAGAAACCGCACTGGAAAGCCAAAGCCTGATTTTCCATTATAAAAACGCATGTGAAGAAAAAAATTGCTTAAATTGCAGTATCGGATATAACCTTTTAAAAGAATCTTGAGATGCTTGACAATATGCGCCATAAAATGGAAAGAGAATGGTTCGGCGTTCTGACGAGAACAGGTGCCAAACTGGGGATTCCCGTATCCAAACTCAGGGTATTTTTCATTTATTCCACTTTTGCAACGGCAGGTTTTTTCTTTTTAATCTATCTGGGGCTGGCTTTTACCCTTTGGGTGAAAGATATTTTTATCACCAGAAGACCCAGCGTATTTGATTTATAAACTATGGAATTTTTACAGATTATCTCACCTGAAGACTATAGGGTTCAGGAAATTTACGACTCATACTGCACCACTTTTCAGGAAGATGAGAGAAGGGACTGGGACAAGCTGGTAACCCTCTTCACAAATCCGAAAGTAAAGATGCTCTCTGTACTGCACGACACAAAAAATATAGGGTATCTTATCATCTGGGAACTGAGCCGGTTTCACTTTATTGAACATTTTGAAGTATTCCCTGAATTCCGGAGCCGGAACCTCGGATCCCTTATTACAGAAAGCCTGGCAGAATCTTATCCCCGCCTGATCCTTGAAATCGAGCCGGAGCACCTTGGAGAGGATGCCAAAAGACGGTATTTCTTTTATCAGAAAAACGGCTTCCGCCTGATTGATGAGATGTATGTACAGCCGAGCTACGGAAAAGATAAAAAGCCGCTGAACCTATGGTTGCTGGCCAATCATACGCCTGAAAACCTGCAGGCTGTAAAAGAAGAAATTTATGATATCGTGTATCACTGATTCCATCCGGAGCCCCAGGCCTCCGGATTTTTATTGCCCCTGATTCCACCGGTAAGGATTTGTTAAAATCAGCTATTCCAACAGGTGGTATGCCTGCTCAGCTTTATGTTTTTTTCCCATGTATCAGCTCCCACATCACTATCAGTCTTTGTCATACAGATTAAGGGACTTTTCATCCTGCTTCACCCTTCCGGCAAATACCGGAATCTGTTCATCGATTCTCATCAGTGCCGCTGACAGATTCTTTGTCCGGATATAAGCCCGGATGCGGGAGTTGACGGCAAACGAAAATTCAATGAACTCTGAAATCCTTTGCTGAGGAATCCCCTGTTTACTGAAATACTCATCCTCTACCCTGTTGCGGATCCAGGCAATATCCTGCTGCAGATCATCATACCGGTACTTGCGTTTCTGGCGTCTTGCTTTTCCGCTGATCAGGTCATACAGTCCCTGCACATCCACTTGGCCGACAAGTATGGGAAGCAGAACCTGCTTTACTTCTGCAGGTCTTTCCCGCATTTTCCCAACCGGCTGAGGAAGCCCGACGGCATCCTGAACCATCTTCCCCCGGTCTGCTTTCGCCACTGCCCGGGAATCCTTCCCCAGGTCACCGGTAAATGCGGGAACCCTGACTTCTTCAATTTCCCGTGCAGCCCTTACCAAACGAATATGCAGACGGGCTTCCGTATCTGCCGAAGCTTTTATGGCAGCCCGCTCATAACCAGCCCTTACAAAACGGATCTCGTCACCGGTTGAGGCTTCAACGGAAAAAGTTCCGTCCATGGCTGTGGAAGTCTTATGGTCTGCTGAGATATTGATCACCGTAACAGCCGGAAGACTGACGCCGTCTTCATCCGTTATGGTGCCTTTTACCGTCTGGGAGCAGAAGGTGCTGAAGCTTAATATAAAAAACAGTCCTGTTAAAGATTTCATAGGCAATACCGATTTCAGCATCCGCTTATCGTTGGGTCTGAGGTGCTCTGTAAGAAGAAACCCTGTTTAAAACCGCTCTTTGGAACCTTACCAGATCCGCATCGCTGCAGAAGCCGTATTTCAGGATCTTTCCTCTTTCAAATCCTCCGGCCAGGACATAAGAAATAAAATGGGGAATGGCTGCTTTTTCTATTTTAAGATCGGTGAAATATTGTTCTCCCAGGGCATAGGCGAGATATTGGGTCAGGTCTATGTCATCCCACTTGTTCTTCGCTTTACCAATGGCAAATCCCTGTCCTTTAGGCTGGACAAATTCTCCCGGTCTTGCAGCCAAAACTCTGGGATCAGATTTCTGTGACATATAAAGGGCAAGATCAGACTTGAGCTTCTGTACTTTCCGCGGCGCATTCAGGTTCCGGGTATCTGTTCTGAGATCGCCGGTGATTTCTTTTTTAATTTCCACTTCGGCAATCAGTGCAGGAGTCCTTACCAGGGTAATGTTTATGGGAGAACTGATATTTTCCTGTGTAATTTTCCGGTTGGACCGGTCGTATCCGGATTTTACAAACCGCAGTTCATCGCCTGCCCTTCCGGAAATCATGAAATGGCCGTCGCGGTTCGTCATCACCCGTTCGTCCGTCCTGATGTTGATCACGGTGACTTCAGGAAGTTCACTGTTCTCTTCGGAAACGGTTTTCCCGAAAATATAGTCCTGAGCCTGGCTCCGGATGAAAAAGGTGATCAATAAAATAAAGAGTAGTTTAAGTTTCACTGGCTGTTTTTTACAGAACAAAACTAAAACTATTTTAAGATGCAGAAATAAGTTTAACCACACTTAACGCGTTTTAGGATTTATTTGGGATTTCCGGTCCGTAAACTGTTAAATCCGGGCATCAAATTGTTAAAAGTTTACCTCAAAAATAACTAACTTGCATTCACAATCCTATCGCGATATGCAAAATTCTTACACGGTGATCAATGCTTCGGCCGGCTCGGGAAAGACGTATGCCCTGGTACAGCGCCTCCTGATGATCTGCCTCCGGTATCCCAACCAGCAGCACGCCATCCGGAATATCCTGGCTCTGACATTTACCAACAAAGCCGCCAACGAAATGAAAGAAAGAATCCTTTCCTGGCTGGGAAACTTTTCTGCCGATACGTATGCCGGTAACGGGGATTTAAAAAATATCCAGAGCGCATTTGAGGAAGAAGGCATAAAGATTACGATCGACGATCTTCACCAGCGTGCCAAAAAGATGCTGGATTACGTCCTGCATAATTATTCTACGCTGAATATCGGTACCATTGACCGCTTTAACTCGCGGCTGGTAAGGAGCTTTTCGCATGAACTGGGGCTGGCCAAGAATTTCAACCTTGAAATCGAAGCGGAGCCTTTCCTGATCGAGGCTGTTGATAAGATGCTGGACCAGATCGGTGAAAACAAAGCTATTTCCGATTCGTTTATGGATTATGTAGATTACAGCCTCGAAAACAACGAACGGATCAACCTGAACAAAAGCCTGTATGACTCGGCGAAAGAATTCGTAAAGGATATCCATTACGAACACCTGAAGAGCAACAAAGATTTCGATACGGCGAATTATGAAAATATAAAGAACACGCTTCGCAAAGAAATCGTGCTGAATAAAAAACAGGCAGTGGCACTGGCTTCCCAATCTATTGAACTCTTCAGGTCCAGGAATATTGAAGTAGAGGATTTTGCCCAGGGCAAAAACGGCATCGGCGGATTCTTCATCAAAGTCCTGGAATTTTATCAGCAGAAAAGATCCGGATTTCCTTTTCCGACTACCGCAGAGGAATCGGTTGTCAACAATTACCGGAAAGGAGCCTCCGCAAAATCAAAAAGCAAAGAGCCGGAAATCTTCGGCCTTCTGGAACAGCTGCTTGAAAACCGGATGAAGCTGATCCTGTTGTATATCGAAACCCAGAAAAAAGAAAAAATACTGTCTGCCCTGCTTCCGCTGAAAGTGAACAAAGATATTCAGGACGAACTTAAAAAAATAGAACAGGAAAATGACCTGGTACTGCTTTCGAAGTTCAACATCCTTATCAATGAAAACCTTCGGAATGAGCCTTCTGCTTTTATTTATGAAAAGGTAGGCTCTCAGTTCCAGCATTATTTCTTTGATGAATTCCAGGATACCTCAGAACTTCAGTGGCAGAATTTCCTGCCGTTGAGAGACCATTCCGTATCTACCGAAAATACCTCTTTTACGCTGGTAGGGGATCCTAAACAAAGTATTTACCGTTTCCGGGGCGGGGAGAGCAAGCTGATGCTGGATATCATCAATAAAAAAGAAATCTCACCCAGACAGGCAGAATTGTTTGTATTGAAGGACAATTGGCGGAGTGCAAAAAACATCGTCCGGTTCAACAATGACCTGTACCGTTTCCATTCCGATATCCTGGAAGAGGAGCATAAGAATATTTTCGGGGCGGATGCAGAACAGAACCCGAAATCGTCCAAGGAAGGAAGGGTAAAAGTGAATCTTATCGAAAACCTGACCAATGAGGATTTCTATACCGATACTTCAGAACGGATGCGGAAAGATATACAGGAAGTGCTGGACAACGGCTTTTCATTTTCCGATATCACCATTCTTTGCCGGGGCAATTTCGATATTTTCAGCTATTCCCAGAAGCTGGGAAATCTCAAGGTACGGTATAAAGGGGAAGAAACCAATATCAAGACCATTTCAGACAAAGGATTGACCCTGGAACTGTCCAACACCCTGAAAGCCGTCATCGAATTTCTGAGATGGGAAACCAATCCTAAAAACAAGCCGGACCTGATTATGATGATGTATTACCTGAATAAGCTGGGGAGGATACGGATGGAAGATTTCACCCTGGAAATGAAGGAAATCCTGGATATAGAATCCCATGAACAGACGCTGGCATTCATTCAGAATACATACGGGATTACCTTGAGGCAGGACAACTTCCCCAGGTTCAACCTCTATAATTTTGTGGAATATTACATCAATGAATTTTCCGTAGAAAACAAAGAAACCGATTTCCTGCTGAACTTCATGGAAATGCTGTTCAATTTTACCCAGAATGCCGGGGCCAGTACCAAGGAGTTCCTGAAATACTGGGATGAGGAAGCTTCTGCCTATACAATCCAGGCTTCCGAGAATATTGATGCGGTACAGATCATGACGATCCATAAAGCCAAGGGACTTGAATTCCCGGTAGTTTTCATTCCGATGATGAACAAAAACCGGGATGCCGAATTTACCAATTGGTTTGAAACCAGTCAGGATACCGCTTTAAAATCCGTAAACATCAACCAGTTCAGCAAAAACCTGGAGGTCTATGATGAGGAAATCCAGCAATTCAATAAGCAGAATGCCTATAAAAATTTTGTAGACCGGCTCTGTCTTCAGTATGTAGCCACCACCCGCCCGATAGAACAGCTCTTTTTTTATATTCAGAAAGCCAATAAAACCTCCAATAACCTGGAACTGCTGGACTTCCTGCAGTCTAAAAATCCGGAAAACCTGGACGAATACGATCTGTATGCAACCCATCCTGAGATGTTGAGGAAGTATTCAAAGAACAAAACATCATCTTATAAGACAAAAGATATCCGGATCCTGAAAAATATTGATGAAAAAAGCACTTCCATCAGAATTGCAACACCTTCCAAAAACTATCAGGTCCGGAATGAAAAAGTGCGGATCGGGCTTTTCGTTCATGAGCTCCTTTCGCAGATCAATACGGCAAAAGATGTTCATAAAGTAGTGGAATGTTACGTGCTGGAAGGCCATATCAGCATAGAGGAAAGCAGGAAGATTGAACAGGACCTCCAGGACATCATTGCTGCACATTCGGAATTTTTTGACGGTAAATGGGAAGTCATCAATGAAAGGGATATTATGCTTTCTGAAAATGGGGAAAGCAGGGTCTACCGTCCTGACCGGATGCTGAAAAACAATGAAGGCTACATCATCGTAGATTTCAAGACCGGAGAAGAAAACCGGAAAGACGAATTGCAGATTGAGAATTATAAAAAAATCCTGGAAAAGCTGGGCCGGAAAGTAATCAAAACACAGCTGATTTATTTATAAACAGTTCGGGCGGCACCTTTGGTGCCGCCCGAACTGTTTAATGGAGCTAAAAAATGGGATTACGCAGTAGTATCCGGGGTAAATACCCGTTGTGCCAATTCCTGATCAAAAAGATACAGGGCAGACGGGTTATCGCTTACCATCTTGATTTTGGTAACCAGCTGCGAGGCACTGGCCTCCTCTTCTACCTGCTCGTTGATGAACCACTGCAGGAAGGAAGTCGTAGCAAAGTCCCCTTCGTCGTTTGCATTTTTTACAATATTGAAAATACTTCTCGTTACTTTTCTCTCATGTTCCAGTGCTTTTTCAAAAATGTCGATAGCCCCAAGGAACTCATGCGGCGGTTTTGGGATTTCCCCGACAATGATCTCACCTCCCACATCATTCAGGTAATCGAACATTTTATCTGCATGCATCAGCTCTTCTTTGCTCTGAACCCTGAAATAATGGGCAATCCCGTCCAGATCCTTTGCAAAGAACCATGCGGACATGGAAAGGTAATATTGTGCGGCATACTGCTCGTGGGCGATCTGCTCATTAATTAATTGTGCAATTTTTTCGCTAACCATAAGTAATAAATTTTAGGTCAAAATTAGGGAATAAAACCCCGAAATCAAAAAGTACGGCTGAATTTAGTTTTAATATAAATTAAAACAGATCCGAATGAGAATCAGGTACAGGCTGGAAGAAGAAAGACGGAGACCTGAAGTTTTTCGGTTCAGACCAAGCCTGAAGCAACCGTAAGTACCTGCCTGATCCTGAATGGGAAAATACAAAAAGGGCGGAACACCGTTCCGCCCTTCTTAACACATTAAAAAATCAAAAAATTATAAACTACACTTATGCTTTATCTCGTTTACTTCCTGTGAGGAGCAGGCGCCTGTGCATCGAAAGGCCTCTGCATCTTCCCGCCTTTCATTTTCCTGTCCTTCATCGCCATTCTGTGCTTCTCCATTTTTTCTTTCCTATCCGCCTGCCATTTGTCATATTGCTGAGGGGTAAGGATCTGCTTCATATCGGCATCCATACGCTCCCTTTTAGCTTTCATCTCCTGCATTCTGGCCTGGCGCTGGTCTTTGTTTCTGTCGAAATCAGCTTTCATCTCCGCCTTCCTCTTTTCATGAAGCGCTTTGATCTGGGCTACCTGAGAAGCATTCAGGTTCAGGTCCTTCTGCATTTTATCGAGATGTTCTTTCTCTCTTTCCTGAAACTTCTGGTGCATCTCTGCCCTCCTTCCTTCTCTGTCCTGTGGCGGCGTCTGTTGTGCCATTGCCATTCCTCCCATTCCGATCATCGCTACCGTTAAAACTAACTTTTTCATATTTTTAAATTTTAAATTATTTCTTTTATATCTTTTTGATT